>DASYDZ010000142.1:0-9026 GCA_036499305.1 Candidatus Didemnitutus sp. | reverse complement strand
GAGACGATCGTGTCCGCCGTCTTGACCGGAATCGTGGACTTCTCGACGATGATCTTGTTGCTCTCGGCGTGCTCGGCGATGGTGCGCGCGACCGATTCGATGAAGCGGAGGTCGGCCGCACGGCCGGCGCCCACGCCATAGGTCTTCGTGGGTGTGTTCACCGCAACGAAAATGATGTCGGCCTTCTTGATTCCGCCGGCGACATCGGTCGAGAAATGCAGGTTGCGCCCGCGGGCGGCGTTAACGATGTCGTCGAGACCAGGCTCGTAGATCGGCAGCTTGCCGGCATTCCACGCCGCGATGCGGGCGGCGTTCATGTCGACGACGGTCACCTGGATGTCGGCGCACTTGCGCGCGATCATCGCCATTGTGGGTCCACCAACGTAACCGGCTCCGATGCAGCAGATGTTCATGGAAAGGAGGGGCGATTTGTGGCGATGGGCGGCAACTGCGGCAATCTTCAAAATCCGGGGTGCGGGGCGCCCAATGCCGCGCATGGAGGGCGGCATCTCCCTGGCCGCGGAAGCGCGGCGCGAAGATGGCCGGATGCCGCCTGGCCGTGGCGGATACGGAGATCCCACCCTGCAAATGGATTCGGGTGGAGACAAGATGACAGACCCTTTCTGGCCGTGCTGGCACCGGCATCATTTGCGCAATACGCAAATGAGCTCCGCGGTCGGGGCGCGAGTAGTCCGCTCGGTACCTGGAAGCGCGCCGCCGTTGGCGTCTTGGGTGTGTTTTGCGCGAGTAGATCCGAGGCGGGACGGGGAAATCCCGCCCTGCATCCAACAAAAAACCGGGCGCAAGGCCCGGTTTTCGAATCGGCGCGACTTTTCCGGTCAGGCCGGACTCGGTGCGGGCGTCGGCGCGGTCCCGGCGGAATCACTGGCGGCTGGAGCCGGTTTGGCCGGCGTGTCCGAACCGGGCAGCTTTGGCGGCCGCACGGTGACGATGGGCGACCGGATTTCGCCGTAGTTGAGGATCTCGAGCACGTGGCGTCCCTCGATCGTCTCGTGCTCCAGCAGCGCCTCGGCCACCTTGTCGAGGGCGGAGCGATGTTCCCCGATGATCTGCTGCGCCCGCTTGTATTGGGACTCGAGAATGCCGGAGATGGCGTGATCGACGCGGCGCGCCGTGTCCTCGCTCACGTGCTGCGAGCGGGTGATGTCGCGGCCGAGAAAAACGGTGTCCTGGTTCTCGCCCAGCGCGACCGGCCCGAGGTCGCTCATGCCGTAATCGCAGACCATCGCGCGGGCAATTCGGGTCGCCTGCTTGAGATCGCCGTAGGCGCCGTTGCTGAAGTCGCCCGTGACCATCTCCTCCGCGATCCGGCCACCCATCGCCATGCAAATTTCGCTGAGCAGCCTCTTCTTCGGGCGCGTGAGAATATCCTTGGTCGGAAGATAGGTCGTGCTGCCAAGGCTCTGCCCACGTGGGATGATTGTGACCTTGTGGACAGGGACCGTGCCGTCATCGAGGACCGCCTGCACGACGGCGTGGCCCGCCTCGTGCCAGGCGACCAGGCGTTTCTCGGCGTCATCCATGACACGCCGGCGTTCGCGGCCCCAGAGGACCTTGTCGCGCGCGTCGTCGATGTCGCTCATGTCGACCTTCTTCTTGTTGCGGCGGGCTGCGAGCAGGGCGGCCTCGTTGAGGAGGTTCGCCAGTTCGGCGCCCGAAAGGCCGGGGGTGCCGCGCGCGATGATCGCGAGGTCGACGTTGTCGGAAAGGGTGATCTTGCGGGCATGGACCCGGAGGATCTGCTCGCGGCCGTTGATGTCGGGCAGATCGATGTAAACCTGCCGGTCAAAACGACCCGGACGCAGCAGTGCGCTGTCGAGCACGTCGGGCCGGTTGGTCGCGGCGATGATGATGACGCCCTCCTGGGTGTCGAAGCCATCCATCTCGACGAGGAGTGAATTCAGCGTCTGTTCGCGCTCGTCGTTGCCGCCTCCGAGGCCGGCGCCGCGCTGGCGGCCGACGGCGTCAATTTCGTCGATGAAGATGAGACAGGGCGCATTCTTGCGGCCCTGTTCGAACATGTCGCGCACGCGGCTCGCACCGACGCCGACGAACATCTCGACGAAATCGGAGCCGCTGATGGAGAAGAACGGCACGTCCGCCTCGCCTGCGATGGCTTTGGCGAGGAGCGTCTTGCCCGTGCCCGGAGGGCCGACCATCAGGATGCCCTTCGGAATGCGGCCGCCGATTTTCTGGAATTTTTTCGGATCGCGGAGGAATTCGACGATCTCGCTGACCTCCTCCTTGGCCTCGTCGCAGCCCGCGACGTCCGCGAAGGTGATGCGGTCCTTCTCGCGCGTGAGCAATTTGGCGCGGCTCTTGCCGAAGCTCAGCGCGCCCTTGCCCGCCTGGCGGAGCTGCCGGACAAACAGGAAATACAGGAATCCGAGAATGAGGACGACGGGCAGCGTGTTGTAGAGGATCGACGACACCACGGTGGTCGCCGGCTTCTCGGTAAAGACCTGCGACTTCTGCAACGCCATGTAATTGGCGTCCGTCAGCCGGCCCGTCGCCACGAACGACTTGGTGGTGCCGGTGTCGTTGTGCAGGATCGCATCCTTGGTTTCGCCATTGACGAACGACCAGTCCCGGCCGCCGGAAGAGTCACCGCGGAGGAACCCCTCGGAGATTTTGCCCTGCTCCGCCAACTCGACGACCTGCTGGATCTTCAGGGTCGCGGGTTGCGGCGAGCGGGTCGGCAGATAATAAATGGCGACGATCGCCGCGATTATAACCACCCAGATCAGCAGCACCTTCGGTTGAAATCCGTCGGGCGGCATGCTCTTGAGCGGCCGGCGCTTCTTGTTCGTATCAGGAGTGGGCATCGGTTAATGGGACTGACAGCGCAAGGTGAAGGTTCCCCGTCGATAAGTCAAAGGGAAGCACATGGTAATAATGTGGTTTGATCGGAACGGAATCATCGCTTCTTAAACAGTAATCTCCCGCCGGCCACCACCGCGAAGCCGTTGGTCCCTAGGCTAAAACGGGTGTCCTTTCCCCGACGGACCGCCTCGAGAAGCGCGTCGAATCCGCGACGGGAAAGGTCCGTGTCCGGCCGCACCGTCAGCAGCCAGCGGTGGAGGGCCCGGCGCCAGAGCGCCACCGGGCCGCCCCGGAGCCTCGTGAGCTCGAGGGTCCGGCCGCGCAGGGGTTTGATCCGGTCGAGCCAGAACTCGAGAGCGTCGTCGTCCTCCTGCAGCATCTGCCGCGACCGCGCCGCCCCGGCCACCGCATCGCGGCCGGCGGCCTTGGTCCAGGCCGGGATCACCGTTCCGCGCACCCGATTGCGAAAAAACGCCGGGCTGCGGTTGCTCTCGTCTTCCCGCCAGGAACCATCGGCGAGCGCCAGTTCCGCCACAATCCGGTCCTTGCCCAGATCGAGCAGCGGGCGCAGATGCCAGCGTCCGCCAATTTTCTGGACCGGTCGCGGCGCCGCCAGCCCGCCCGCCCCACTGCCCCGCGCGAGGCGCATCAGGAGCGACTCGGCGACATCATCCCGCTGGTGCGCCAGCCACAAGGTGCGTGATTTCCGGCGCGCCAGCTCCCGCGCGAAGAATTTCATCCGCGCCGCACGCGCATCGGCTTCGCTGATTTCCCGGGGCCGCTTCGTCCAGGCACCTTCGCGGTAACGCAGGCCCAGCGCGCTGGCCAGCGCCCGGCAGAACCGGGCGTCCGCCCGCGAGTCGGCGCCCCGCAGGCGATGGTCGAAATGCAACACCACCAGGCGCCGGCGATCCGCCGGAAAATGCGCCCACAGCAACAGGAGCAAAGTCACCGAGTCGGCTCCGCCCGAAACCGCGACACCCCACGGCCCTTTCTCGATGCGGCTCCGCATGTGTGCCCGGGTCTCCGGATGCAGATCCCCGGCGGGAATCGCCCGGGCCAGATGCTCCGCACAGGAGCGCCAGTCCGTCATGGGCCGGCCGGGTCGGGACGAGGCCTTGCGGCGCGAGGTGGAGCGGCGTGTCCTCACGACGCTTTCACGGGCGCCGCGCACCGCTCCGGGGAACTGATTTCGGCGGGCGCATGGAGGGCGCGGCGGGATCGACGGCCGGTCGCGGGAACCGCCTCACGCAAAGAGGAAATGGTCGCGACCGAAATGCGGCACCAGGGCCGGGGGCAGCCGGACCGTGCCGTCCGCCTGAAGGTTGTTTTCCAGCAGGGCCGCGAGCACCCGTGGCACCGCCAGCCCGGAACCGTTGAGCGTGTGGACGAGCTCCGGCTTGCCGGATTCCCTGCTGCGAAAGCGGATGTGCGCGCGGCGGGCCTGGAACGATTCGAAATTCGAGCAGCTTGAGACTTCCAGCCAGCGCCTCTGACCCGCCGCCCAGACCTCGAGGTCGTATTTCTTCGACTGCGCAAATCCGAGGTCGCCGCCGCACATCAGGAGCACGCGGTAAGGCAGCTCCAGTTTTTGGAGCAGCAGCTCGGCATCGGCGCGCAACAGCTCCAGTTCCTCGTAGCTCGTGGCGGGATGCACCCATTTGAGCAGCTCGACCTTGTCAAACTGGTGCACGCGGTTGAGGCCGCGCACGTCCTTGCCGTAACTGCCGGCCTCGCGGCGAAAGCACGGGGTGTATGCGCAGCGCCGGATCGGCAGTGCATCCTCGTCCACGATCTCGTCGCGATAAAAATTTGTGAGCGGCACCTCGGCGGTCGGAACCGCAAACAGATGGTCCGGCACCGTCTCGTACATCTGCCCTTCCTTGTCGGGCAACTGGCCGGTGGCCGTGGCGCTGGCCGCGTTGACGAAGATCGGCGGGCTCACCTCCGTGTAGCCGGCCTTCCCGTCCTCCTCGAGGAAGAAGTTCAGCAGCGCCCGCACGAGACGCGCGCCGTCGCCGACAAAAAACGGGAAGCCCGCGCCGGTCACCTTGGCGCCGCGCGGAAAGTCGATGACGCGGTCAAACCCCGGAATTTCCCAGTGCGCCTTCGCGTGCGGCGACACGGCGGTGACCTCGCCCCAGCTCGCGTGGACGACATTCTGCTCCGGCGTCGCGCCGTCCGGAACCGTCGCGTGCGGGAGATTCGGCACCGACAACATCGCCTCGTGGAATTTGGCCTCGAGCTCCTTCAGCACCTCCTCCTTGCCCCGCAGCTCGGCGGACACGCCCTTCATTTCCTGCACCCGGGCCAGGAACTCGGGCGAGCCTTTCTTCAACGCCACCATCTCGGTGTTCGCCGATTTCTGCCGCGAGCGGATCTGCTCGACCTCCGCCAGCGCGGCGCGCCACGCGGCATCAACGGCCAGGACCGCGTCGAGGTCCACCTGAAGGTGCTTGCGGGCGATCGCCGCGCGGACGAGCCCGGGCGATTCGCGAAGTAGTTTCGGATCAATCATGGCGGCTCAAACGAGGGCGCGGCCGGTCAGGCGCTCGAGGATTTTCAGCGGCGATTTTCCCGCGTCGTGCATCCCCGCGACCGGCAGCGCGAAGGTCTGCTCAAACTGGTGCTGGCCCGACAGGGCGGCGTGGGAAACGGAATCCGTGAACGTAATCCAGGTCGTGGCGGGCCGGATCTCGATCGGCTCCTGGCCGACGGATTCCTGGTACGCCAGGTCGGACTTCATCGCGTCGTGGATCCGCGTCATGTAGTGGTCGTATTCCGAGCGCGGCTTCTTGGTCAGGCGCACCCAGTACATGAGCTGCGCGCTGCCCGGAAACGGCCGGCTGATGCCCGGAAGGAAGCGGCGGGCGACATCCTCGAACGGTTCGCCGATGCGCCAGACGCGCGGCCGGCCGTGCGGGTTGACGTTGCAGAACATCCGGATGATCCGCTCCCCGTAGACGGGCGAGCTGGGAAAAGCGTCGACGTGCAGGCGGGTGTCGTCCTTGCGCCATGACGATTTGCGGCCTGCGATTTCGGCCGGGCGGAAACTCGCGCGCTGCACCTTCAGGGTCTTTTCATAGTGCGGAAACAGGCGCTTCATCAGCCCCTGCGCCGACTCCGAATAGCGCGCGAGCATCTTGCGCATGGTCTCCGCCTCCTCGCCGACGCAGGTCGTGTGGCCGATCTTGCCCGTCCACGGGGTGTAACTGACGTTCTTGGCCTTTCCGAGGACGCGCGGATCGAGCAGCTTCTTCTCGGCGTCGCTCAGGTCGAAGGCCAGGCCGGGCAGCATCACCACGGCTCCATCCTCCAGCCCGCTCGTCGCCGTCGCCTGGGTTTCGGCCGGAAACGCCGTGGCCCACCCGGAATGCGGGATCTCGAGGATTTGGTTGCTCATCGTCGGACTATCGGAAATCCCGCGCGAACTGTTCAAGCCAATATGCCGGCCGGTGGGCCGCTCGCACCTGTAAGCCATAAGCGTTAAGCTCGAAGCCAATCCTGTTAGCGCCTGACCTCAACGGCCGTATGTTGGGAAAGCAGCCGCCTCGACCGAAGCTCGATGCACCATGGAGGCGATGCTCCAATATCTCTGCCCGACGTATTCATGCCATTGCAGCCTCATTTGTCCGTCAGAAACCGGGGCGAATATGGCCATCAAATAAGAGTGGCCCATTCCGCCCTGCTCATAATGCAAAACGAAACAGTCGCCGACGGATGCACCCCATATCAGGCGTCGCATGGGAAATCGACGATCCGCCATGTCCGTCGAGTTCCAGCGCCCCTGTGGTTCGGCGATGACTGAAGTGAGCGAGGGAAGTTGTCCGTCGTCCTGATGCCGAAAAACAGGGAAATCACGCCGAATCGCGACCATCACCGGTGCCGGAATATCCGCCAGGCGTGCAACATAGTGGCCGATCGACCGGTCCACCAAGGGCTGCAACGCCGGCGGAAGTTTCTCCTCGTTCCGCACGTGCCGTCGCCTCACCCACGGAAGGACGGCCATGACCAGACCTGCCAGTGCGATGGCCACAACCATTGCGCGCTGGTAAAACCAGCGAATGGGATTCGACGATTCGATTCGCCTGACGCGGCGAATTTCAAGAACCGCGAACCCCAGCACCGGAATCAAAAACATTGCCGACGCTTCCGGGGCGCAGGGAATCGGGACGATGTGCACCGCAGTCGCGATGACGGCGAGGGCTCCAGTTAGCAGGCTCGCGATCATCAAAACGACAAAAATGGTGGACGTCGCTCGCCGACTCAAAAAGCAAAGGAAGAGTCCGATCAGAAGCGCGCTAACCAGGCCCGGAAGCAAGAGGAACAAACACATGACCAAATTGGACGTCCACTCCTCCGACGCACCCCAGAGGCCATTCTCCATGGCGACTCCGATCGTGGCGATCATGGACAATAACCCCACAAAAAGGAATCGGATCCCGTTGATCATCTCATTATTATATTAAGATATCGTCAGCTCCGAAGCCAAGCGGGTTCGCGGCGATTGATCGACCCTAGAGGAACATCCATTCCGAACGAGAAAAACCGCGGCCTCGCCAAGTAGAGGCCCAACGAGAGAGCGCTCACTTCCCGTTGCCCGCATCCTTCCAGGTCCGTCAACTCGCTCCTCGATTCTCGCTCCTTCCCGTCACCAGTCACCGGTCACTCATCACTGCCAAGCACTTCCCCATCACCTCGTCGACGGTGATCAGGTCCATGGCTCGCGGATCGTGCACCCGCAGCTCCCACAATTCCCGGTCGGGATCGCGGTGCATGAATCGGGTTACCGCCTCGCGATAATGGTCGACCGAAAATTCCGAGCGCCGGAACGGGCCGGTCCGCGCACTTTGGGCACTGGTGTACAGGCCGACGACCGGGCGGCCGAGTGCATTGGCGATGTGGACGGCACCCGTGTCCGGGGCGAGCAGCATCCGGCAGCGGGCCAGCACCGCCACGAGCTGCGGCAACGTCGTCCGCCCAACGAGGTCGAGCGCCTCGCCGCCGAGCGCCCGGCACACGGCCGCCGCCGTCGCCTGCTCCTCCGCGCTCCGTCCGCCCAGCAAGACGACGGGCAAGTCATGGCGTGCCCGCATCTCCGTCGCCACGGCCGCATAATTCGGCCCGCTCCAGTTGCGCTCCGCCTTGCTGGCGCAGGGATTGATCGCGAAGAACGGACCCGCCGGCAGGTTGGCCTGTGCCCAGGCCGCCGCCGCAGGCTCCACGGGCAGCCGCCATTCCGGCACGGTTGGAGCCGGGACGCCAATCATCTCGCCGAACTGCAGAAACGCGTCCGCGATGTGGTTGCGCCGCGGCTCGATGGTCTCGCGCACGAAAAAGCGGTGCAGGTCCTTCGCCCGGTCGGCGCGGTAGCCGATTTTCCGGTCGGCCTTGACCATCGGGTAAAGCGTGTTTGCCCGCCAGCTCGCCTGCAGGCCCAGCAGGACATTGAAGCGCCGCTCCGCGAGCTGGTGATGGATCGCCACGTAGTCCCCGAGTCCGTTCGGCTTGTCGAGGACGACGAACTCGACGCCTTCCGACGCCAGCCCGGCGACGAGTGGGAAGGCGCCCTGCGCGATGATCCAGGTGATTTTCGCGTGCGGCTTGCGGGCCTGGATGGCGCGCACCAGTGGCAGCACGAGCACGACGTCACCCAGCGCCGAAAGGCGAAACAGGCAGATGGTCTCGGAACTCGACGGAAGAACGGGCATCAACGGGACCGCGCGAAAGTCACCTGCTCGATGCGCTGGAACCGCGCGAACGCGTCCTTCGCCGAAAGCAGGCGCAGGTCGCCGACCGGCGCCTGGATAACGTAGTTGGTCGGGCTGTTGAGCGGCCAGGGCCCGTGACGCTGCGGATCCGTGGGACCGAAGACCCCGAGCGTGCGCACGTGCAGCGCCGCGGCGAGGTGCAGCGGGCCGCTGTCGTTGGCCACCACCCAGTCGGCGCGCTGCATGATGGCGGCCAGCGAGGTGAGGCTGGTGTTGCCCGTGAGGTTGACGAACGTGCCGTCGGGAAAATTCTCGCGGCAGGGCAGGTAGGCGGCGCCCGCCCAGACGACCTTGCGGCCGAGTTCGCGCACGAGCAGCGACGAGAACGGCCCGTATCCCCCCCATTTCAGGTCCTCGCGCCGGCTGTCGGGAAAAATCAGCACCGGCCGGAGACCGCGGCGGGGCTCCATG
>DASYDZ010000141.1:0-19860 GCA_036499305.1 Candidatus Didemnitutus sp. | reverse complement strand
ATACAAATGCCGGGCGCGCCGGGCCGCGGGCGTGGCCAGGAGACGGGCCAGAAGGCGGCGCAACTGGCCGCGCGACAATGGCGTTACCGCGCGACCAGACTCCGGGTGAAACTGGACGCCGAGGCGCGCATAGAGCAGGCGCAGGTATTGGGCGACCTCGGTGATTGTCGCGACGGTGGATTTGCGCGACCCGCGGGTGACGCGCTGCTCGATGGCCACCGTCGGCGGGATGCCCGTCAGCAGATCGACGTCCGGGCGCGGAAGCTGTTCGACGAACTGCCGGGCGTACGGCGACATCGATTCCATGAAGCGGCGCTGGCCTTCGGCAAAGATGATGTCGAAGGCGAGGGTGGATTTGCCGGAACCGGAAACGCCGGTAACCACCGACAGCAACCGGTGGGGCAGGGTGAGCGAGAGATTCTTGAGGTTGTTCTCCCGCGCGCCGACGAGTCGCAACTCGCGTCCGTTTGACCGATCGGCCACCGCGTCGTAGGAAGCGGCCGGTTCGGCGGCGGCGAGGACCGCCCCCGGCGCCGGGTCGGCGAGTGCGGCGCGCAGGAAAGGTGCGGTGGCGGTGTCGCTGCGGGCGATCGCCTCCGGCGTGCCCGCGGCGACGATGCGGCCGCCGTCGGCGCCGGCTTCCGGTCCGATCTCGAGGATCCAGTCGGCGGATTTGAGGACGTCGAGATTGTGCTCGATCACCACGAGGCTGTGACCGCGATCGACGATCCTCTGGAGCACCTCCAGGAGGCGGCTCACGTCGTGTCGATGGAGTCCCGTGGTCGGTTCGTCGAGCAGCAGCAACGCGCGGCCCTCGGCGGGTCCGGTGTCCGTGCCCGCGAAATCGCCGAGATAGCGCACCAACTTCAGCCGCTGGGATTCGCCGCCGGAAAGCGTGTTCAGCGGCTGGCCCAGGGTGAGGTAACCCAGGCCGACCTCGTCGAGCGGCGCCAGCCGGCGGCGGATGGCGGGCTCGCCGGCGAAGAACTCCATCGCCTGCGCGACCGTCGTCTGCAGGAGGTCCGCGATCGAGCGGCCGCCCCAGCGAATGGCGAGCACCTCGGGCTTGAAACGACGGCCTTCGCAGATCGGGCAGGGGACGAAGACGTCCGACAGGAACTGCATCTCGACGCGCTCGCTGCCCAGTCCCTGGCAATGATCGCAGCGTCCGTCGCCGCCGTTGAACGAGAAACTGGAGGCGCTGAAGCCGGCTTCCTGGGCCTCCGGAGTGGAGGCGTAGAGTTCGCGGACAAGTTCCCACGCCTCACAATAGAGGGCGGCGTTGGATCGCGGCGTGCGGCTGAGCGGCGACTGGTCCACCAGCACGACTTCGCCGAACAGATCGGAGCCCTCGATCTTTCGGATCGTGGCCGGATCCTCGGTCATCTGGTTGCGCTGGGTGAGCAGGCCCTGATGGATCACATGGTCCAGCAGCGTCGACTTGCCCGAACCCGAAACGCCGGACAGGCAGACGAAGCGCTGCAGGGGAAGCTGAAAGCTGATCTCGCGCAGGTTGTGCTTGGTGGCGGCGACGAAACGCAGCCAGCGCACGGTGCCGCCATCGTTGTCGACGGGTCGCCGGCGGACCGGGGCGTCGATGCGGGCGCGGCCGGACAGGTACCGTCCGGTGAGGCTCTCGGGCGCCGCGAGCAGCGAGGCGACGTCGCCCTGGTGCACAATGCGACCGCCGTCCGCTCCGGGGCCCGGGCCGACTTCGATGATGTGGTCCGCGGCGCGCATCATGGCCTCGTCGTGCTCGACGACGACGACCGTGTTGCCCGTGTCGGTGAGCGTCCGGATGATGCCGATCAGCCGGTCGATGTCGCGCGGATGCAGGCCGACCGACGGCTCGTCGAGGACGAAGAGCGTGTCGACGAGCGAGGTTCCGAGGCACGACGTGAGATTGACGCGCTGCACCTCGCCGCCGGACAGGCTGCGGGAACTCCGGTCGAGCGTCAAATAGCCCAGGCCAACCTGCTCCAGGTACCGGAGGCGGGTCACCATCGCGTCGCGGGCGAGATCACGCTGATGGAGGTCTCCGGCGGCGGTCGCCGCCACGGAACCCTCGCGTCCGGCCTGAATCTGGCGGAGGAGGTCGCTGATCGGGAGCTGATACAATTCCGGCAGGGTGCGTCCCCGCCATTTCCAGCATAGCGCCTCGGGCTGCAGGCGCGCGCCATGGCAGGCGGGGCACGGGTTGTAGGAACGGTAGCGCGAGAGAAAGACCCGGACGTGCATCTTGTACGTCGTCTTCTCGAGCCAGTTGAAGAACCCCTTCAAGCCGTACCAGTATTTGGGCCAGCGCCGGTCTTCGGCTCCATAGCCGGGTTCGCCTTCGATGATGAACTGTTTGTGCTCCGGCTTGAGTTGCGCAAAGGGAATGCCGGTGGGGATCCCGCGTTTGCGCGTGAAAACCAGGAGGTCCTTCTTCGACTCGCTGTAAACCTCGCCCTCCCACGCGCGGATGGCGCCGTTTTCGATGGACAGCGACTGGTCGGGAATCGCCAGGCGATAGTCGATCTCGATCACCCGCCCGAAACCGCGGCATTTCGGACAGGCGCCGAGCGGGGAGTTGAACGAAAAAAGGCCGGGCGTGGCAGCGCGGAAGGTCCGGCCCGTCTTCGGGGAATGGAGGCCGCGGGAGTAGTGCCCGACCCCGGTCCACCCGCCGTCGCCATCCGCGGCGAACAAATGAATTTCCCCCTTCCCGAAATGAAGTGCGGTTTCGGCGGCCTCGAGGAACCGCGCCCGCGCGTCCGCCGTCATCGCGATCCGGTCCTGGATGACAAACAACCGACCTGCATCCAGGCGCGTCTTGAGGGCCGCCGGGCGCAAGGCCAGGAGTTCCTCGAGCGTGGCCACGGTCCCGCGGGGGGCGGCGCCCTTCGCGCCCCCATGGTGGTCGGGAACGAGGACGCGCACGTAGCCCTGGCCGCCGAGGTTCCTGAGGATCTCGGGCCACTCGAGGCCGGACGGACGGTCGATCCGAAATGCCAGAAGCAGCGTCGCGGCGGCGTGCACCTGCATCGCCTTGTTCCAGATGGTCGCCGGGCTGTCGTCCTCAACCGGTTCGCCGGTCTCCGGGTCGAAGCACGCCGCGATGTGGCTGAACCAGACCTTTGCGTAGTCGGTCAGCTCGGTCATCGTTCCCACGGTGGAGCGCGAGGTCTTGACCGTGTTGGTCTGCGCGATGGCGATCGACGGCCGGATGTTCTCGATCCGGTCGACGTCGGGTTTGTCGAGCAGTTCGAGAAACTGCCGGGTATACGCCGAAAACGTCTCGACGTACCGGCGCTGCCCCTCGGCGTGCAGCGTGTCGAACACGAGCGAGGACTTGCCCGCGCCGCTCAATCCCGTGACGACAATGAATTTTCCGAGAGGCACATCGAGATCGAACCCCCGCAGGTTGTTCTGGCGGACGCCGCGCAGGCGAATGGACTCGGCGGGAGGGACGGGCACAGCCGGACACCGATGCCGAGGCCGGTCGAAAACTCAAACGCTCTTTTAGGAGCCGGCGATTTCGCGGAAAAGATTCAGATGGGCCTGCACCTGGCGCTCGGTCGTGAAGTGTTCCCGGGCGTGGAGCCGCGCGGCCTCGGACTGCTGGCGGCGCACGGCCGGGGACCGCATGAAGCGGTCGAGGGTCGCGACGAAGGAGTCCTGGTCCCCGTTGCGTATCAGGAAGCCCGAGCGGCCAGGCTCGAAGCATTCGCCCACGCCGACCACATCATAGGCGATGGCGGGCAGGCCGTGCAGTTGCGACTCGATCAGGAAGTTGGGCAACGATTCGCTCTGCGAGGTGAGCAACGCGGCGTCGGCGGCCTGGTAGAGCGGGGTCGGATCCGTGAAATAGCCGAGGAAATGGACGCGTCCACCCAGGCCGAGGTCATGGGCCAGCGCCTCGCACCGGGCCCGCATCTGACCCTCGCCGGCCAGCCAGAGCTGCCAGTCGAGATAACCGGGCAGGCGCGCGCAGATTTCAATGAGCTCCCGCTGATTTTTTTCCGGCCGGAACATCGCGACGTTGAGCAACACGACCGTCTGCGGTCCCGCGTTGTGGCGCCGACGCAGGGCCTCGTTGCGCGGCCCGTCGGCGCCATGGGAGTTGAGCGCGGGATTGTGGATGACCGTGATGCGGTGGCTGGGCAGGTTGTGGCGGTCGGTGAGGACACGCTTGGCCACGTGGCTGTTGGCGATGGTGTGGCGGCATTTCCGCAGCGAACGCAGGAACAGCCACGGCAGCGGCTTGCCGGTGCGCATCGTGCACACGACGGCGGCGTGGCGCGCCCGTCCCTGGATGAATCCCGCGTAGCAGTTGGCCATCCGGCCCATGCAGAGAACGAGATCGGGGGCGGCATCCTCGATGGTGCGCAGCAGCCGCGGCGCGAACCAGTCGAGATGGCAGTCAAAGGTCTGCAGCGACTTGAAAGCGAAGGGCTGGTTTTCGGCGGCGTCGCCGAGCCGTCCGCGCGGCCGGAAGGTGAGGAGCGTCACCTCGTGCCCCGCCTGCGCGCACGCTGCGCTAAGGAACACCGAATGACGCTCGGTGCCCCCGCTGCGAAGGTAGTCCTGGACGACAAGAATTTTCATTTGCTCCCCGTGCCTCGCGGGACAAGTCATGATTCAATGAACAACCGCTTCGTCAATCTGCTCCTGCGGTGGGCCGTGCTCGCCATCGGCGTGGCGGTCAGCGCCAAGCTGGTGCGCGGAATCAGCTACGACACGGGCGCGACGCTCGCGCTCGTCGCGCTGCTCCTGGCCCTGTTCAACGCCTTCCTGAAGCCGCTCATCGTGCTGTTCACGCTGCCGTTCATCGTCGTGACCCTCGGCATCGGGATCTGGTTCATCAATGCACTGCTCTTTTTTGCGGCCGGCCGGATGGTCAGCGGCTTTCGCGTGGAGACCTTCGGCGCCGCGCTCCTCGGGGCCCTGATCGTCAGCGTCACCAACCTTCTCCTCACCCGCCTGATCAACCCGGCTCGTCCGACGCCCGGCGGACCGGGACCGCGGCGGGAAAAGGCGGACGACGTGATCGACATCTGACGACCGGCGCGCGGGCGCGATTCAATTTGACGCGACTGCCGGGTCGCGTGACTTTTGCCGCCCACACTTTTCGCACATGGCAGACGCAATCTACGACCTGGTCATCATCGGCGGTGGTCCCGCCGGCTACGTCGGCGCGATCCGCGCCGGGCAACTGGGCGCCAAGGTCGCCTGCATCGAACTCGAGCGGGCGGGCGGCACCTGCCTGAACTGGGGCTGCATCCCGACGAAGGCGCTGCTGAAGAGCGCCGAGCTGTATCGCACGATGCAGAAGGCCGACGCCTACGGCCTGAGCGCATCGGGCGTGGGTTTCGACTTCGAGAAGGTCATCCAGCGCTCGCGCGGCGTCTCCAACACGATGGCCAAGGGCGTCGAATTTCTCTTCAAGAAGAACAAGGTCGATTACTTCACCGGCCGCGCCCAGGTGACGGTGCCCGGGATGGTCGAGATCACCGACGGCGAGAACAAGGGAAAGTTTTTCCGCACGAAGAACATCATGCTTTGCACCGGCCAGAAGCCGCGTCCGCTCCCGGGGCTGCCGGTCGACGGCACGCGCGTGATGACCTCGCGCGAGGCCCTGGTGGCCAGGACGCCGCCGAAATCGCTGGCCATCATCGGCGCGGGTGCGATCGGAGTGGAGTTCGCCTATTTCTTCAATGCCTTCGGTTCGAAGGTGACGCTGATTGAAATGCTCCCGCAGATCCTGCCGGTTGAGGACGAGGAGGTGGCGAAGCTCCTCCAGCGCAGCTTCGAGAAGCAGGGCATCACGGTGCAGACCGGCACGAAGAGCGAGAACATCCGCGTGGGTGACAAATCGGTGAAGCTCGACCTCGTGAAGGACGGCCGGAAGACCGAGCTCGAAGTTGAGTCGGTGCTCGTGGCCATCGGCATCACATCGAGCCTGGACGGACTTTTCTCCGCGAAGGTCAAACTGGACGTCGATCGCGGATTCGTGAAGGTGGGTCCGAACTATCAGACAAGCGTGGCGGGAATCTACGCGGCCGGCGACATCCAGGGACCGCCCTGGCTCGCGCACGTGGCCTCGTTCCGCGCGATCAACGCGGTCAACGGCATCCTGGGCAAAGGCACGCCCAGGCAGGTCGGCAATTTCCCGGGCTGCACGTATTGTCAGCCGCAGGTGGCCAGCACCGGCCTGACGGAGAAGGCCTGCAAGGAAAAGGGACTGAGCTACAAGGTCGGCAAATTTCCCTTCACGGCATCCGGCAAGGCGGTCGCTTCGGGCGATGCGGAGGGATTTGTGAAGGTGATCAGCGACGCCAGGACCGGTGAAATCCTCGGCGTGCACATCATCGGCAGCGAAGCCACGGAGCTGATCGCCGAATACGGCCTGGCGATGAACCTCGAGGCGACGATCGACGAGGTCCATCACACCATTCACGCGCACCCGACATTGTCCGAGGCCCTGGCGGAGGCCGCTGCGGCCACGACCAACGAGGCGATTCATATTTGAGCGGGGCCGGCCCGGCCTGATTCCGCCTCGGCGGTAACGACGCTGTCGAATCTGGATTTGCCCCAGGATCGACAGGGTCTTTGGTGGTCGCCGGTGTCCCCATGGGCGACCGAGGCGTCGGCAGGGAAACCGACGCCCACCTACGGCGTCGTCCCGGCCCTCGCTCCCGCCAGGGCCACATTGACGGACCCGCGAATCTGTCCGGCGTCGAAGGGCTTGCCGAGGACGTGATATTTGCCTTCGAGGATTCCCTGCCGCAGGTCTTCGTCAAGAAACGAATCCGACAGCACGATCACCCGGCAATCCGGTTCCGCCGCCCGGGCACCTTCGATCACGTGCGCGGCCGTCGCTTCGGGAAGTCCTCCGGCTGTAATGACCAGTCCGAAACGGCCGCCGGAAACGCCGACCGCCTGCAGCGCCTCGTTGCCGCGCGCCGCCGCGATGACGGGAAAGCCCTCGCGCGCCAGGACGCGCTCGAGCATGGCGCGAATGGTGGGTTCGGGCTCGACGATCAGCACGCGACAGCGAAGAGGTGCCGTGATGGCGATGGGCGCCGTGGTCTGCGTCGCGTCGTCGGCCCGGGTGAGCGGCAGGCGAATGGTGAAACAGGTTCCGACGTTGAGCCGGCTTCGGACCTGGATGTCGCCACCCGCACCCGAAACGAGTCCATACACCATCGCCAGCCCCAGGCCCGTTCCCTTGTCGGGCGCCTTGGTCGTGAAAAAGGGCTCGAAGATGCGTCCTTGGATCTCCTCGGTCATGCCGCTGCCGGTGTCCTCGACCTCGAGTTGGGCATAGCGGCCGGATTTCAGGTCACCGCCGGCTTTGAGCGAAACCTCGCGGACCCGGAAGGTCAGCCGGCCTCCCGAAGTCATCGCATCGCGGGCGTTGATGGCGAGGTTGAGGATCAGTTCCTGCAACTGGCCGCTTCCGAGTCGGACATAGGCGGGTTGCGCCGCGTCGGCGACCACGGTCACGTTCTTGGGGAGGAGGCGCGACAGGGTCTTGGTTTCGACGCGCACCAACCCCGAGAGGTCGACCACCTGGCGCCGGCCGGGTTCCGCTCGACTGAACGCGAGCAGGTGGTGCGTGAGCTGTTCGGCGTTTTCCGTGGCGCGGCGGATGTCGCCCATCGCCTCCACGACTTCCTGGTCGCGTTTTTCCTCCACGAGGAAACTGCTCCAGCACTTGATCACGGTGAGGGCGTTGTTCACGTCGTGGGCCACGCCGCTGGCCAGGCGTCCGAGGGCCTCGAATTTCTGCGCGACCCGCACCGACACCTCGGCCTTCAGGCGGCCCTCCTCGGCCCGGGCGCGATATTCCTGCTCCACCGCCAGTTTCTGCAGCGCGCTGTTCGTGTTGTGCAACGCGTCGCTCAGGTCACGGAGCACGTAGCGCATCAGCAAGACGAGGACCATCTGGTAGAGAAAACTGTTGACCACCACGCGCGCCCACACGGCCGCACGGGTGTAGTCGACAAACGGCGACGCTGCGGGTGCGTGGGCGAGGAAACAGGGGAAAATGCCGGCGACCCAGGCGCCGGCGATCAGGGTGGTCGCGCCGAGGAGAGTCACCGCGAAAGTGATCGCCGGTCGCATGCCGAAGAACAGCGTGGTGAGGGCGATCAGCAGGATGTTCTGGTACGCGAGATTCGGCGCCGGTCCGATTTCCATCATCGCGCCGAGGTCGAACGCAAGGCCGCAGGTGACCAGGCTGAGATATCGCCATTGGAAGGGCAGACCGCGAAAGATCGTGGCGACCACCGTTGGAACCGTCAGGGCGCAGACGACCCAGTACGGGGGGGTTGACCGGGCGATTTGCGGCGACGTCGCATAAAACATCACCAGGACGTACACGGCGGCGGGACAGAGAAACCAAAGGACGACGTCGAGAATCCGACGGCAGGTTACCACCGGGGCGAGCGCGGTCGGGCCCGTCCACGTCGCATTTGGGCGAAGCCAGCGGGAAATCAAGGTGCCGGAAGCCGACCGCATCACGCGACGAAGGCTGTGCCGGCGCCGGTGCAACGCAATGGCGCTTTACGGGAAGAAAATGACAGGTGACTCACCGGAACACCATCGGCGCAGCCCGGGCAGGTTTTAGGAATTTTTTTCCGACCTTGCCGACAGGCTCTGCAAGTTGCCGCGACGCACCCGTTAGTGCGGCGAACAATCTTTACGATGCGGGTGACCGGAGAGCCCGGCCAGGTCGGCGAGGATGTCGGGGATCATGTGGATCGATGAGGACATCGATCCCTGCCGATGGCAGGAGAGGAAATGCCACCTTTGCCTTGTTCGCGTATTCGCGGGCAAATTCTTTTCAGAGGAATATCGATCCCCTCGGCGGCGGATAGTCGCCCCTACGCAATTTTTCGCGCGGCCCTCTGCGCCTGGATGCAGAGTTCGGCGGCCTTGAAGATATGTTCCTGGGTCATCGCACGGTCGGTGCGATTGAGGCAGTCGAGGATCATCTCGCCGAAGAACGGGAAGCCCACTTTTCCGGCGACGTCGAAGCGATGCTCCTGCTTCTGGTCGACGAGATAGACGTGGTCGCCGGCGCGATCGCGCGCGATGTCGACGTATTTGCGCAGCTCGATGTAGCCCTTGTCACCGAGGATGAACGTCCGCCCGTCACCCCACGTGCTCAAGCCGGGCGGAGTAAACCAGTCGACGCGAATGTAGTTGGTCGCACCGTTGTTTCCGAGCAGCGATGCCTCGCCGAAATCCTCGAGCTCCGGTTTGTCGGGATTGCCGTGGTTCGCGACGATCGCGTGCATCACGCTGGCGTCAGTCGCTCCGGCATAGGTGAGGAATTGTTCAAACTGGTGGCTGCCGATGTCGCAGAGGATTCCGCCGTACTTTTCATGCTCGAAAAACCACGCCGGGCGGTCCGCCTTGCCGAGGCGATGCGGCCCAAGGCCCAGGACCTGCAAGACCCGGCCGATGGCGCCATCCTTGACGAGCTGGGTGGCGTACATCGCCGACTCGTTGTGCAGACGTTCGCTGAAATAGACGAAATAGCGGCGCTTCGTTTCCGCGACGACCTTGCGGGCGGCGTCGAGTTGGTCGAAAGCCGTGAACGGCGTCTTGTCTGTGAAGTAGTCCTTGTCCGCCTGCATTACGCGGCAGCCGATGCCGCCGCGGAGATTGGGAATGGCGGCGGCGGCGACCATCTGGACGGCGGAATCCGACAGGATCTCGTCAAACGAACGGGCGGCTTTGGCCTCCGGATAGAGCTGCTGGAAGGCCGCAACCTTCTTCGGATCCTCGTCATAGACCCACTTGAGCGTGGCTCCGGCCTCGCGCAAGGCCTTGCACATCCCATTGATATGGCCGTGCTCCAGATAGGCGGCGGCAAAGACGAACTCGCCCGGTTTCACCACGAGTGCCGCCCGGCCCACAGGCGCATAGTTCTGGCCACTGGCTGGAGGTGTATCGGCGCCCGGCAGGCGGGTAATGGCGGCGGCGGCGCCGGCTCCGACCGCCATCAGGCGGAGGAAATCGCGGCGATTCGGGGCGGAGGACGGGACAACCGGGACTGGGGTGGGGCTCATCGTGAACCAAACGTAGCGGCGATCCGCGGATTTTCCAACGCGAACGTTGCGTCGCGATTGCCAAAGGCGCCGAGGCTGTCAGCGTGGCGGCTGAATCTACCCCCTCATTCGAATGAACGTGATGAAATCCCTGCTTGCTTCCGCGGTGCTTGCCGCGTTTTTGCTCCCCGCGACGTCGCGGGCCGAGCCGGTCAACCACCACCCCGCCTTCCTGCATGCGCTGACGGACCTGCGTGACGCGCGCTGGTGCTTGGAATACCGTCCGGGCGACTGGGCGATGCGCGCCGACGAAAACCTTGCCATTACCGAGGTCGACCGGGCGATCGACGAAATCCGCCACGCCGCGATCGACGACGGCAGGAATGGGTCGATGCATCATCCGGGGGAAGGGCGGGTCGACCGCCTCGGACGGCTCCATCAGGCGCTCGAACTCCTGCGCCGCGCATATCATGACGCCTCTGGCGAAGAGGATAATCCGGCGAGCCGGGAATGGCGCCACCACGCGCTCGAGCACATGGACAGCGCGATTCACGCCACCGAACGCGCGATCCACCAGGCCGAGCGCTGATCGGCTGGTTTCGCGAAGGCAAACGCGGCTCGACGGGGACCCGGATCCTGGTCGGGCCCGTCGTGCCCGGTTGCGCGATCCCGTCAACTGAGCGTGAACAGCGGCGGCGTCGAGCCGGCCGTGCGCAACGCTTCGGGTCCGATCGGCGACAACCCCGCGTTGCCGCCGAGGGCGCGAGCCGCATCCCCGCCGATCACCAAAGTGAGGCCCGTGGTTTCCGCGATGGCGTCGAGCTTGTGGACGAAAGTCACTTCCGAGCCGACAAGGTTTTCCTCGCCCGGTGCGGCCCCGGGACCCACCCGCACCGACCCATGGTGCAGGCAGATCCGCGACCCCGGGACGGACGGCAGGCGTTGGAGTTCGCGGAGCAGCAGCACGATCTTATCCGGCGGGATGCGTCCTTCGCGCCAGTGTCCGAAAAGGGCGGTCGTTCGCGCGGGTTTGATTCCGGCGCCGGCGGCGGCCAAAAGCTCACGCGCGCGGTCGCGCCAGGTCGAACCCGCCGCACTGTCCGGCGGCGAGGTTGCCACCAGAAGCATCCAGCAGGAGGTCTTGCCGACCGCGACCAGGGTGTGCTGGGAAGCCTCGGCACCCACGCTGGCGCCGACGAGACCGGGCTGGCGAAAACCATATCGCAGCGATCCAACCGTGATGACGTCTCCCTCGCGCAGTTTTCGCGCCGTGAAAATGCGGGCGTCGTTCAGGAATGTGCCGTTCGTGCTGCCAAGGTCGATGAGGACGTAGCCGCGCCCCTGCCGCTGGATCACCGCGTGACGGCGGGAAATCCGTGTGTCCGGGTTGACGATTTCGTTCCCTTCGGTCCGGCCGATATGGCAGTCGCCGGCGAGCTGAAATGACGACTGGTCAGGAAGGTCGATCCACGCGGCGGGTGCCTTGGATTCAGGCGAGACGGGGCTCATGCGAAGGCGGGCACGTCAGAAAAGTGGAAAAGGAGCGCATCCTCCGCAAGCGCGACCTCCAGAGGCGGTCAACGCACCGACTTGATGGCCTGGGCGCGCGCGCGATAGAGCTCGGCGTTTTCGCGGTCCCCGAGTTTATCCGTCACGACGGCGAGACTTTCGAGATCGCCAGCCATGCGCGTTCCGGCGCCGAGCTGCTCCTCGAGCGCGATGGAGGCGAGAAGGTCGGTGCGGGCGTCGGTCCATTGCGATTGCGCCATGCGCGCGGCGGCGGAAAGCCGTCGCGCGTGCGCTTCCTCCGCGCGGTCCAACGCCCTCGCGCTCGCGGAGAGGGCGTTTTTCGCATGGGTGAGCGCCTCGGCAGGCCGCTCCTGGCGCAGGGCCACTTCGCCGCGGAGGCTTTCCACGCGGGCTTCCCACCGGGCGGAGAGGCCGCGGCCCGCCAGGGGAACGCGATCGGTGGCAGCCTGCGCAGCCTTGGGGTCGCCGGCATCGAGGGCGATCAGGCCTTCAACCCAACCCGTCTGTGCCGTCAGATCGTTGCGCGCCAATTCGGTCGCCGCCTGCTGGCGGGCCGGAGCGAGCAGGTCTCCCATGCGCGCGGAGGTGGCCCGGGCCGCGACCAGATCGCCGGCCGCACGCCGGGCCAGGGCGAGGTTCAGCAACGCGGTGAGAGTGCCGGGAAGATCGCCCGCCGCGAGATGCAATCGCGCGGACTCCACGAGGGCGGGAATCGCCCGCGCGGAATCCCCGCGGAGATACGCGTCGTCGCCAACTCGGTTTTCGCGGGCGGCCTCGCGGAGAAGCGGCGGCGGCGGATGGTCCGGCCCGGAGCAGCCGCTCATGAGCAAGGTCCCGAGACCGAAAAACGAGATGAGCTGGTACCTTCCGGTCACGGTTTCGAGGTGGGGAGAACCGACTCCTGTGGCGGCTGATTCACTTTGTGACGGATGACGCTGAAATCCTTCACCGCGTCCACCACCTGGCCGGCACTGTCCGTCGTTTGACGACCCTGCTGCACGAGGGCGGGAAGATCGGATTTGAGCTGATCAACGGCCGGCTCGAGGGCGGTGACGCTGGCCCGCAGGCTGGTCGTGATCGCCTTGAGGTCGGCGAGAACGGCCGGGAGCGATTCGTGCAGATCGGCGGCCGACGCATGGATTTCGCGCAGCGCGACCTGCAGGTCGCCGTCGGACTGCGCCAGTGGAGACAGCGCGCTGCCGGCGAGACCGCCGGCCTGATGGAAACTGGCAAGTGCCGCGTCGGATCGCTGGAGGAATCCCGGCATCCAGGCCTGCAGGCGGGCGGTCGAGTCGGCGAGATTGTGCAGCGACATCTGCAGGTCGCCCTGCGGCTGGCGGGCCTGGTTGAAAAGCTGGGTGAGGTTGTCGACCATCGGCTCCAGGCGTTCCACGACGCGCACGACCTGGTCGTACAATTGCGGCTGCTCGCGGAAACGCAGCATCGCGCCGGGCGCGGCGTTGAGCGAGCGGAACGTGCCGCCGGCGATCTCGAGCGCGGTGTCGCCCCCGAGCGGAAGATCGGGCTCGATCCGCACTTCGCTGTCGGTCTTGAGGAAGAGCAGATACTGGCGGTAGATCGCCATCTCGACGCGCACGCTGCGGTCCGACTGCAGCTCGACGCGGCTGACCTGGCCGATCTTAAAGCCGCTGAGGTGCACGGCCATGCCCTTGTGCAGCGATTTGGAGCTGTTGGTCTGGAAACTATACTGCGCCACGGGAGTGAACCATCCGTCCTTCCAGCCGAGGAAAAGGGCCAGGCTGATGATCGCGAGCGCCGTGCCCACAACGGACCACCGGGCGCGGCGCATTCCGCGCCGCCAGGAGGGATCGGGTTGGAGCAGGTCGGTCATGTCTGGGATTCGGCGCGAAAATCGCCGCGAAGCGAAAGATAGGTGACCTGGGTTGGCTGCAATTCATCGAGGAGCCGGTCGCCCACGAGGACAAAGACGGCAGCGCGCGTGGGACTCTCGGCCTGGAACGAAACGCTGCCTTCGATCAGGCGCCGGCGTTCCTCGGCCGCGAGACCGGCAAACAGGTCCTCACAGACGAGCAGGTCGGGGTCGACCAGCAGGGCGCGCATCCAGGCGGCGGCGGCGCGTTCGAACGGTGTGGCGTGATCGGGTTTGCGCAGGAGCGCCTCGCGGGCGTCTTCTCCCGTCCAGCCGCACCACGAGAGCAACTGGCGCATGCGCGCCTCGAGGGAAGCGGCGTCACAGCCGCGATGATAGGCCGGGCCCAGCAGGATGTTTTCCCAGAGGGCGAGGTGGCCCACCAATCCGTCGGCCTGCGCGGCGAAGCCCAGGCGGCTGCGGAGCGCGCGCCGGGAGGATTCCGTCAAGGTGGCGAGCGCCTCGCCCAGCAGGCGGACGGTTCCCCGCTGCGGCAGCGCCAGGCCCAGCAGGAAATCGACGAATTCGCGGGCACACGCGGCGGTTGGGGCCACGATCGCCGCCATCTCGCCGGCCGGCACGGCGACATGCGCGAGCTGGAAGTGGGCGCCCTCGAGATCGTCGATTTCAATCATGACAGGAGCAGCGCGAAACCGCCGTGCACCACGACAATTGCGACCAGCGAACGGCTCAGAAGCTGGCGCGCCACCTGGGGCATGCGCGCCGGGGAGAAGGCCGGCGAAAAACCGTGTTCGCAGACCAGCACGCCGATGGCGGCACCGAGCAGCAGGCTGCGCAATCCGGTCATGACGAGCATGCCCGGCGCAAGCGAGCCGGAGAGAGTGGTGATCTGTTGCGTGAAGGAGATCGGTGTCACGAGCGCGGCCAGGGCAAAGCCGCCAACGGCGGAGGCAAGCTGGAAGATGAATGTCAGGACGAGCAGCGACACCGCGAAACCCAGGACCCGCGGCAGCATCAGGTAGGCGCGCGGATCGACGCCGATCAGGCGCAACGTGCGCATTTCGCCGTGTTGCCGCATGAGGCCGAGCTCGAAGGTCGCGGCGGTCGCCGGGCCGGCGACGAGCAGGAGCGCGCTGACGAATCCCGCGAGTTGACCCAGGACCAGCGCGGTCAGCACGCGGACCGCGAGATTCGCCCCCAGGCCGAAGCCGGCCTCGATGGTGGCGACGGTGAAGGCTCCCGCGAGTGATCCGATGACGAAGGTGAGCCAGCCCAGGTCGAGCGCACCGCGTTGCACCTGCTGCCAGAGGGCGGCCTGGACGGGTGGGCGGGCGAGATCGCGCGCCCGCGCGACGATGAGGAGGAACGAGTCGAGACCGCCCGGCGGGCGGTCGTTTTCGGTCCGGTCGGGCGTCGCAATGCCCTGCAGGGTCGACATCGGCGGGGACGATGGCCGGCGCGGTTTCGGCGGTCAAACGCAATGCGGTCCAGGCGCGGCCGGTGTGGCGGCACGTGGAGATGCCGCCATCGGCCGGTTGCCACGGACGGGAAAACCTTCCAACGTGGGTCATGGACTTAAAACCCGCCGCCCTCGTTCATGTCGGACCGAGCAAGAAGATCGCGGCCACGAGCAGCGAATTCCTCATCATCATGAAACTCGTGGAGGGTTTTCTGAAAGTCGCGCCGGCCGGCAAGGCGCAGCAGCTCCAGCACGGACTTTTTCTCTGCGAACTGGACGCCTGCTACCCGGCGATCATGGGACTCGTGCACGAAGCGAAGACCTATGCCGCGTGCGTGTTGGTCGCGGAGATCGGCGCCGGCCCGATGCTCCTCTCGCCGGAGTACGAGGAAGCCGGGCAACTCCTGCATGACCTGGGTCATCGCTGGCAATACACCGGACCGACGGGCTGACGAACGAAGCGACGGGCCGGGGACGAAAACCGCGTTTGCGAAATAGGCCGTTGGCTGCAAGGTGGCGGGGTCCTGCGCATTCGATCGGAAATCCGACCCCCACGTCATGCCCTCCCTGATTCGTTCCGCGTCGCTCTGTTCCCTGGTTGCCTTCGCCCTCTTGGCTGCGCCGCGTGCGCCGGCCGCCGGGGACGCCCAGCGGGGGAAAATGTTCTTCCAGCAGAATTGCGCGCTGTGTCACGCGACCAGCACGGGCGCAGGAGGCCAGGGGCCGAGCCTGGTCGGCGTGGTGGGCCGTCGGGCGGCGGCGACGTCTTTTGGCTACTCGAAGGCGCTCGCGGCTTCCGGGCTCGTCTGGGATGACGCGACGCTCGATCATTTCCTGGAAAATCCGGCCCGGGCCGTCCCAGGCACGATCATGCCCATTCCCGTGCCGAACAGCGGCGATCGCCGGAACGTGATCGCGTTCCTCGCAACCCTGAGCTCTTCCAGCGCGGTTCCAGCGGCAGTCGCGTCAACTCCGGCGGCGGTGGACCACGCCGACTGGCGCAACGACCATCCGGGCGCAGTCCACCGGGTCGATCTGGCGGAATTGCCGCCCCCGTTCAGCACGCGCTCGGCCGGCAACGGCCCCGCGATCGCCGACCAGCCTTCCGACGCCCGGCCCCTGGTGCCGGAGGGATTTGCGATCAAGGTATTCGCGTCCGGCCTTTCGAATCCGCGCTGTCTGCGCGTCGCGCCGAATGGCGACCTGTTTGTCGCCGAGACGGGCAGCGACCGGGTGCGGGTCCTGCGCGCGGAGGACGGCGCCGAGACGCCAGGCGAAGACCAGATCTTCGCCGATGGGCTCGACCGGCCCTTCGGCATCGCGTTTTATCCCGCGGGCGATGACCCGAAGTGGGTTTATATCGCGAATAACAATTCGGTGGTTCGCATTCCCTATCACCGCGGCGACCTGAAGGCGACCGGGCGGGTGGAGGTCATCGTGCCGAAGCTCGCCGACGGCACCGGCGGCCACTCGACCCGAGATCTCGCTTTCTCGCCGGACGGGAAGCGCCTGTTCATTTCCGTTGGTTCCGGCTCGAACGTGCCTGAGGATCTTCCGGTCAAGACGCCCGCCGAGATCGCGGCATGGGAGGCGACGCACGGATTTGGCGCGGCGTGGGGCTCGGAGACCAACCGCGCGGACGTCATGGTCACCGATCCCGAAGGCCATGCTCCAATTCACACCTTCGCCACGGGCATCCGCAACCCGGTTGGCTTCGGCATCGACCCGGTCTCGGGCGAGCTCTGGACCTCGACCAATGAGCGCGATGGGCTCGGCGACGATCTCGTGCCCGACTACGTCACCAGCGTGAAGGAGGGCCACTATTACGGATGGCCGTGGTACTACATGGGCAATCATGAGGACCCGCGACTGAAAGGCCTCCGGCCGGACCTGGCCGGCAAGGCGACGGTGCCGGACGTTCCTCTTCAGGCCCACTCGGCGGCGCTCGGCATCGCGTTTTATCCGAATGCGACCGGCGTCGCGGCATTCCCCGCGGAATATCGCGGTGACATTTTCGTGGCGCTTCATGGCTCCTGGAACCGCGCGTCCCGCACCGGCTACAAGGTGATCCGCGTCCGTCGCCGCCACGGCATCGCGACTGGCGAGTACGAGGATTTTGTCACGGGCTTCGTCGTCGACGAGCGCAGCGTCTGGGGCCGTCCGGTCGGCGTGGCGGTCGCCCACGACGGCGCCCTGCTGATTTCGGAAGACGCCCACAGCGTGATCTACCGGATCACGCCCGTGGCAAAATAGCCGGACCGGCACGACCCGGGCTCATTCGTCGGCGGCCAGAAAATGGCAGCCCCGGCTGACCGGGTTGTGGGAGGCCGCATGCACCACGAGCAGGGCCACCTGCACCGCGTTGCGAAGGTTGATGAGTTCACGGGTCGGCCGGCAGTCGCGATAGAACGCCTGGATATCCTCGCGCAGCTCCAGCAGAATGCGCCGGGCGCGCGAAAGCCGGCGCGGCGAGCGGATGATCCCCGCATAATTCCACATCGTATTCTGGATGAGTTCGAGATCCTGGCGGACCAGCACCAGGTCGGCGGTGCCGGACGGGCTGCGCCACGGACGAGGATGGGAAAGGGAATCGGGCGGCCGGTTCAAATCGCTGATGTCCGCGAGACCGGCGGCCTTGGCGGCCACGAGGCATTCGAGCAGGGACGTGCTGGCGAGCCGGTTGGCGCCGTGCAGGCCGGTGCACGCGGTTTCGCCGATGGCGTTCAGGTTGTGCACGTTGGTCCGGCCGTTGAGATCGGCGTGCACGCCGCCGCAGGAAAAATGCGCGGCCGGCACAACTGGAATGCGGTCGCGATGCGGATCGATCCCGCGCGCGCGGCAGGCGGCCACGACGCCCGGAAACCGTTCCGTCAGAAACGCGGCCGGGAGCGCCGACACATCCAGAAACACCCGGTCGGTGCCGGTCGCGGCCAGGTGCTGCTTGATCGATCGGGCGACGATGTCACGCGGAGCCAGCGACCCCTGCGGATGCAGGGATTCCATGAAACGCCGCCCGTCGGAATCGACGAGCACCGCGCCTTCGCCGCGAAGCGCCTCCGTGACGAGAATCGCGGGGCCGCTGCCGGAGAGAAGGGCGGTCGGATGAAACTGAATGTACTCGAGATCGATCAGCCGCGCTCCCACGCGATAGGCCATCGCCACGCCGCTGCCGACACTGCCGGGCTGGTTGGTCGAATGGCGGAAAATTCCGCCAAGGCCGCCGGTGGCGAGAACAGTCTTGCGGGCCGTCCAGGCCCGGACCTCTCCGGTGGCGACATTCAAGGCATAGCAACCGAAGCACGTGAGCGGCTGGTATCGATCACCGGGTTCGGTGGAATTATGGGAAAGAGTGAGCAGGTCGACGGCCGACCATCCGGAATGGCGGCGGATGCCCGGAGTGCGGTCCACTTGGTCCGCCACGCGGGCCAGGATGGCGTGCCCGGTCGCGTCCTTGGCGTGAATGATCCGGCGGTCCGCATGACCGCCTTCGCGCGTGCGGTCGAGCTCCCCGGCGGAGTTGCGATCGAATGCAACCTGCAGGTCGTCCAGCAGCAGTTCGCGCAGGGCCCCCGCCCCCTCGTTTACGAGCTGATCGACGGCGGCGGAATTTGCGGTCTGATCGCTGGCCGCAAGGATGTCGGACCGCAGGCGCGACGGATCGGGCGACTCGTCGAAGATCACCCCTCCCTGGGCCCAGTCGGTGTTCGCCTCGAACGGGCCTCCCGCCGAAAGGAGATCGACCGTGAATCCCGCGCGGGCCAGCCGCAACGCGTACGCCGATCCGGCGAGTCCCGCGCCGAGCACCAGGCAGTCCGTGGTCGTCGTCTCCATCAGCTCCGTTTGCGACGCCGCGCGGGCGAAAGCGTCAGGCTGAGGTCGGCGGCCGGCGCCGAGTGGGTGAGCGCCCCGGCGCTGATCAGGTCAACCCCCGGCCGGGCGAACTCCCGCACCGATTCGAGGCAGATCCCACCGGAAACTTCGACCCGCGCCCGGCCCGCGATGATGCGCACGGCGGCGTCAATCTGCACCGGGCTCATGTTGTCGAGAAGGATCACCTCGGCCCGGGCCCGGCAGGCTTCCCGGACCTGCGTCAACGAGTCGGCCTCAACCTCGATCCGGGCGGTATGCGGCGCCGCCGCGCGGCAGCGCACGACGGCCGCTTCCAGCGATCCGGCGGCGGCGATGTGATTGTCCTTGATCAACACGTGTTCACCGAGCGATGAGCGGTGGTTGAGGCACCCACCGCAACGAACCGCGTATTTCTCCAGCGCGCGATATCCCGGCGTGGTCTTGCGGGTATCGACGATCCGGACCTTGGTGCCGCGCACGGCATCCGCGAACCGACGGGAAAGGGTCGCGACACCCGAAAGGCGCTGCAAGAAATTGAGCGCGGTTCGCTCCGCGGTGAGCAGTGAGGCGGTCGGCCCGTCGATCTCGAGCAGCACCGCGCCGGCCCGCACCCGATCGCCGTCGGTGGCGCGCCATGTTATCTGCAGGCCGGGATCGACCCGGCGGAAAACCGCCGCGGCGACTTCCAGGCCGCAGACGACGAGTTCCTGGCGCGCTTCGATTTTGGCGCGGCTCCGATGGCGAGCGGGGAAAATGGCCCGGCTGGTCAGGTCGCCGAGACCGGCGTCCTCCTCCAGTGCCAGGTCAATCAGCAGTTCCGTCCGGGGGGTGAGGGCAGTCATGAAGGGGTGAGAGCCAGGTTCCACGGGCGCGAAGCGCCGGGCGGAGCGAGCTCGAACATGCGCTCCAGGCTGGCGGCGGCGCGAAGACGAATGGCTTCGTCCACCGTCACCACCTGGTCGGGGCGCGGGCAGGCCAGCGCATCCCGCACCTTTTCCAGCGAGTTCATCTTCATGTAGGGGCAGAGCCGGCATCCCCCGACCAGGCGTTTGTCCGGATCCTCCGCCTGGACCCGGGCCACGAGGCCGCACTCGGGATGGGCGACGATCTTCACCCCGGGAAAC
>DASYDZ010000140.1:0-4731 GCA_036499305.1 Candidatus Didemnitutus sp. | reverse complement strand
TCTTCCTGCCCGATATCGGCGGCAAACGTAACGATTTCCGCATCATAAGTTTCACGCAGCCACTTGACGATCACCGAGGTGTCGAGGCCGCCGGAATAAGCGAGGACGATCTTCATGGCAAAAGCCGATGTTTAGAAGTTCCACGGGCCGCGCAAAGGAAAAACGGGTGTATGGGCGCCAGAGCGGCACACTGTCCGATTTACAGGGTATTGGCATCTGGGCCGTTGCTGCGGCGGGGCACGCCGCGCATATTCCTGGCGTCGCCATGACGTGCCCCGCCCAAAGTCAAAAGGTCGGTTCGCCCCGCCGGGGTTTCACCCTCGTCGAGATCATGATCGTCGTCGCAATCATCGGGCTTCTCGCGGCGCTGGCGATCCCGGGTTACCTGCGCGTGCAGCGGCGCTCGCAAAACAGCCGCGTCGTGAACGATCTTCGCGTGTTCTCCCAGGCCTTCGAGGGTTATGCGACGCAGAACGGCGAATGGCCCCCCAACGCCACGCCCGGCCAGGTGCCGGCCGGCATTTCAACCGCCGATTTCAAGGTCAGCGTCTGGCAGTCGCCCTCGACCATCGGCGGCCAGTGGAACTGGGACCTCAACATCGTGCCCGGCGTCACGGCCGGCATCTCAATTTCAAACTACACGTGCTCTGACGCGCAACTGGCCGAGATCGACGCGATGATCGACGACGGCGATCTCTCGACGGGCCTTTTCCAAAAAATCTCATCGAATCGGGTGACGTATATTCTGCAGTGAGTCGGGACGATGCCGGCGGATAGGCGTTGGTGAACCCGGGTTCCGCGGATGCGATGCAGGGCGGCATCTCCGAATCCCGCCTCGTGACATGCGACACAGATCGACGGAGGTATCGATCCCCATCGCCAATCGTCGAGGCTCAGGTGCTCCCCAAAACCGCGAGAATCGCTTTCTGGACGTGCAGCCGATTCTCAGCCTCGTCGAAGATCACCGAGCGCGGATTGTCGAGGACGGCCTGCGTGACTTCCTCGCCGGGGTGGGCGGGCAGGCAATGCATGAAGAGCGCATCGGGTTTCGCGCGGGCGAAAAGTTCGGCCGTCACCTGGTAGGGCAGCATGCGGTTGCGGCGCTCCGTGGCTTCATCCTCCTGCCCCATGCTCGTCCAGACATCGGTGTAAACCAGGTCGGCATCGCGGACGGCCTCGCCCGGATCGGTCGTGAACTGGAACTGTCCGCCGGCCTTTGCCACCAGCGCCCGGATCTCGGCGCGCGGTTCATATCCGGCCGGCCCCGCCAAGGCGACCTTCATGCCAAACAGCGCGCCGCCGAGCATCCACGAATTCGCCATGTTGAAGCAGGTGTCGCCCAGGAACGCGATCTTCCGGCCGCGCAAGGCGCCCAACAAGTCGCCCGCCGGGCCCGCCCAGCGCTCCGCCGCGGTAAATGCGTCGGCGTAAATCTGGCAGGGATGCAGGAAATCGGTGAGCGCGTTGATCACCGGGATTGTCGCGTGGCGCGCCAGTTCCTCCAGTTCGGCGTGCGAAAACGTGCGGACGATCAATCCATGGACGAAGCGCGACAGCACGCGCGCCGTGTCCGCGATGGTCTCGCCGCGACCGATCTGGATGTCGTTCCGGCTCAGGAAAAGCGGATTGCCGCCGAGCTCGTGCACCCCGACCTCGAATGACACCCGCGTCCGCGTGCTCGATTTCGAGAATAGGAGGGCCCAGGTCCGGCCTTCGAGCGGTTTTTCATGCCGGCCCCGCTCGGACTTGAATCGGCGCGCCAACGCAAAAATCCGCCCCACTTCGGCCGCGTTGAAGTCCGTTTCCTGAAGGAAGTGCCGCATAAAAGGGTCGTTTTTATAGACCGCATGGGTCGGGCGACGAGAGCAAAGTACGCTGATCGGCAAAGAATTCGCCTCCCTGTCTTCCTTTTGTACAATAATGATTTATGGTGCCCGGCGTGCCGCCGGAACCCGGAGGTCAGGGAAGTCTCAAAGTCGCATCGATTGAAACCCTTCCGCTCCGGCCGGCGGAAATGGTCACGGTCTCGCCCGCGGGGTCGACCGCATTCGAGAGTTCGCCATCGATCATGACCCGATCGAGCCTCGCGCCATCGGGGGCTCGGAAACGGATTCGGATTTCCGCGGGAAATGAAGTCGGGGGCAGGTTGATCTCGGCGTGAAGGCTTCGCTGCGCGAGATGGGACTCGATGATGAATCCCACCCTTCCCCAGCGGGTCGGAACACGCTGCGCCGAAATCGACTGCCCGTCCGCCAGCCAGTCGCGCGGCGTGGCCTTCGCGAGCCACAGGACATTCTCTTCGGGCTCTTCAAACGCGAGCATCCAGCGCAAAAGCAGCGGCTCGACGAGCTGGGCCGGCACGCAATAGGGAGCGGCATCGACTCCGTCGGCAAGCTGCCGCGTCTCGGGCGCGGTCCAGGTGCCGCGTGTGTATTGATGCGCCGACAGGCTGTAGAACATCAGCAGGAATTCCCGGATGAAGTCGCGCTGGAGCAATCCGTAGGCCTGGCCGTAACTCAGAAACCCCGCGACTTCGTGCGTGTTGAAACCGTACGCCGTCGGCAGCCCGAGGATAGAGTCGCGGTGCGCGGCCCGGTAATGCATGATCTCGCCGACCTGGTTCCGGTCGAGAAGCCCCGAATACAGCATCTCCATGTACGAGCGGTAGCCCCGGTGAAGCGGATCGAGCGGGTCCTTCGCCACGGCGAGGTGGAACGGGACACGCGCACCCGCGATTGCCGGCAGGCACACGGGATCGGTGGTCGCGATCCGTGACCGCGCAAGCGAAGTGCGGATGTCGCTTTCAAGCCCGGCCCCCTCGCGCACGAGCGTTCGGCCCCATTCCGCCCAGGCCGCGTCCCCGCTCCGCGTCGCAAGCTCCTCCCAGATCCGGCCCAAATCGTGAAATCCGCGCGCAGCCTCGGTGCTGTTGCCGTAATATGGCTGACGATATCGCTCCGGTTCCGGGTCGAGCGACGAATCCGCCTCACTCCATCCCGCGATCATGCCGTACGCGGGATTTTCCGGCGGGAGTTCCTGCGCCCGGCGGCGCAGCGAGAGCAGCAACCGCGCGATCGCATCGAGTCGCACGCGGTATTTCACAGCCAGGCGCGCGTCGCCGCCGTGACTAACATACTGCGCCGCCACCGTGAGCATCCGGCCGTATTGCCCCGTCTCCGGTCCGCGATACAGCAGCGACCCGTCATCCCGCACGAACTTTCCGAGGTAGGCGTCGATCGCGCGACCAGCGCGGTCCAGCAGACCCCAGTCGCAGCAGGCCGCCACCGCGACGTTGAAGGTGTCCGGAAATCCGTCGTGCTCGGTCCCGCCGTAATTTCGGTCGACGGCGCCGTATTTCGGCTCGTCTCCCGCCCGCGTGATCAGCGCGCGCACCAGCGAATGCCGGGCGAGATCGGCGGCCCACTGTTCCGGCACGTGCACCTCCATGCCCGGCGCCAGCTCGGCATCCCATCCCTCGCGGAGCGTCAGCAGGTCCTCATAAAATGGCTGCGCCGCGGGCTCGCTGCGCGGCGGGGACGGCACGTACGTGTCGACGTAATGCACCCAGACCAGCGCCCGGTTCTCGACGCGCACCACGCGATACCATACCGGTTGCGCCCAGCGATTCCCGTTGACGAGCCGCATCGGGGCGAACGCCACCATCTCCGTCCACGTTCCGGCCGACTCCGGATAAACGAAACGCACCGCCGGCAGCCAGCCCCCGACCAGTCCGTCCGCCACCCGCCGCTCGTCGCGCCATTGGCGAATGCGCGGCTCGAAGATTGCCGGATCGAAGGCCGGGCTTCGTCCTCCGTATGCGAAGCCCACCTTGTCCTCACTGTCCGGCGTGCCGACAAACGTGTACGTCGCCATGCGCGTGATCGGCGCCAGGCAGGCCGCCACGTCGGCGTATTTGGGATCGCCGGATTGCGCGAGAATCCCGCTCCCGAGCAAATCGGTATCGCTGCTCAGCACCTCGGCCAGGGAATGCCCCCGATAGGCCGGTCCCTGCTCCGCCGCGGCCGGCGCGAGCGACTTCGGAAAATCCGCGACGAGGCCGGTGGCGTCCACGATGACCAGGTGTCCGCGCTGATCCGTGAAGTCCTCGAACACCGCGCCCCGATGCTCCGGCGAAAGATCGACGACGGCCATGAGCGTCCAGCCGTCCGTCGTCTGGCCAACCTTGATTCTGGACCGGTGCCCCGCCGAGAGGGTCGTCACCTCTTCGTTCGATGAGATCTCTTCCACGTGCGGCGCCTCCGCCGCGGAGACGATTTCCGTACCGATCATTCCCAGGATCGCCGCGAGTAACATCAACCGCCGTTTCATCGCACCGGACATTTCCCGATCCAATCCGGATTTGGCGGCAAACTCCAGCTCGTGGGCATGCCTGCTCCGCCGGTTCGAAAACGCCCGCCCGGCAGGATGCACCGCCCAAACTCGCCCTGGCGTTCGAACCCGGCTGCTCCTTCCGCAAAGGTGGCCCGGGCCGCAGCGGCCCCTGGCCCTGACCGCTACGGCAATTGAACTCCAACGCGCGGAACACCACCGATCGTGGGGTGTTTGGTCAAGCACAAACACCCTATGATCGCGGGTGTGTTCTCGCTCGAAGCACTCGCTTCCCGACTCCGCCGTCTTCGGCTGCGCCATGCCCTGACCCAGGAGGAATTCGCGGAAGCTTCGGGCTTGAGCTACAAGTTCTACCAGCAAATCGAGGCGGGACGAAAGAAG
>DASYDZ010000139.1:0-4028 GCA_036499305.1 Candidatus Didemnitutus sp. | reverse complement strand
CTGCAGCCCGCAGTAGTCGGCGGCTCGCCACAATTGCCGACGAAAGACATCCCTGGCGACTTCATCGAACAGCCAGGCCGCCGCCACGGCCTTGCTGATGCAATGATACACCGCCTCACCGGTGTTTGGGTTCACTTTGATCCGCGCTTCCCGCATGGAAGCACCTTCGAACCTCACCCTCGCTCCCGCCAAGCCCTTCCTTTACCGCAAATACAGTATGTCCCTGTTCGCCGGTCCAAGGGTAAGGTACCGACGATTCACTTGGTCTTTCAGTGTACGCTGGCGCGGTACTCCATCCATTCCCGAGCAGTCCAGTCGGCTTCGTCGTGGCCAGCCAGACGCTCGACCACGTGCAGTGCGGCATCGATTCCTGCTGAAACCCCGCCGGCCGTGATCACGCGGCCATTGTCGACATAGCGGGCCGTCCGGTCGACGCGCACCTTTGGGTAGCGGCGCGCAAACTCCTCGTAGCCAAAATGGTGGGTGGTCGCGGAAAGGCCATCGAGCAGACCCGCCTCCGCCAGCACGAAGGCGCCGGTACAGACCGAAAGCATCACCTGGCCATCCGAAGTGTTGTGCCGCACCCATTCCAGGACGTCCGCTCGCCCCTCGACGGGCTGCATGTTTCCACCAGGTACAACCGTCACGTCCGGCCGCGGACAGTCGCCCAGGGTGTAATCGGGCAGCACGGTCACGCCGCCTTGCGTACGTACTGGCCGGCGGTCCAGTCCAACGAGGTAGACGTTGAACAACCGATGACGACCGGCGGCGAAAAAAACTTCGCACGGCCCTGAAAAATCGAGGAGCTCGGCGCCCGGCCAAACCAGGACCGCCACGTTGCGCCTTTCCGCCGCCCCAGCGGCATGGGCGAAAAAGAGAAGCAGCGCCGCCAGAATCGGGCCTCGACCGCTGGCGAATTTGCCGATCAAAGCGCTGAAGGAGCGAAAAATCTTGAGCATAGATCGACGTCCCGGGTCACGAAAACTCAACCGATCCTCAGCGCGGTCATCGGATCGATGCTGGAAGCTCGCCGCGCGGGCACGAGGCACGCGACCGTGGCCACGACCAGCAGAGCCAGCGCCACCACCACGAACGTGACCGGGTCGGTGGGTGGTACATCGTACAGCACGGTCGTCATCAACTTGGTCAGCACCAACGCGAGCACCGTGCCAAGAACGAGACCGCCGAGAACGGGAACCAGGCCTTCGCGCAGAACCAGTTGGCGGACGTCCGCTCGCGAAGCGCCGAGCGCCATCCGGATGCCGATCTCCTGGGTGCGCTGGCTCACGGAAAAGGCGAGGACGCCGCCGATGCCGGCGGCGGTGATGACCAGGGCCACCGCGGCAAACAATCCGAGCAGGGTGGCGATCAGCCGCCGGGGGGCGAGCGCGTTGCGGCGGACCTGGTCGATGGTTTCGATCGAGGTGACGGGCTGCTGGGCGTCGGCACGCCGGATGGCCTCGCGAAGTTCACGGACGAGAGCGGCCGGCGCGGCATTGGTCCGCACCAGCACCGTGCCACTGATCAGTCCCGAACTGAGCTGCAGCGGAATGTACACTTCCTCCACCGGCGGTGCGTCGATCTGCTCGCGGGTGTCGGCCACCACGCCGACGATCGTGATCCAGTTTGCGCCATTGTCGAAGGTCACGCGCCGGCCAACCACGTCCTCGCCCGGCCAGTAGTGGCTGGCGAGCGACTGGTTGATGATCGCCACCGGCAGTTTCGTGTCGTGGGAATCGGTCGCACGGAAAAAGCGGCCGCGGAGCAGAGGCTGCCCGATCGTGGTGAAATAATCCTCCGTCGCGAACAGCACGTTGCCACGCGGAGCGGGCGCGCCGGCCGCCACAGGTTTGTTCTCGATCGCAAACGGCGCGCTCGAAAAGGCCAAGCCGTTCAGCGGCTCCGTGCCCGACATTGCCACCGAGGTCACGCCGGGGAGCTTGGCGGCTTCGGCCAGGGTGCGCGACCAGAAGCCATAACGCTTTTCGAAATTGTCGTAGCGCGTCCAGTTCAGATTGAGGTTCGCGGCCAGAACCCGCGCCGGCTGCATTCCCGGATCCACCTGCTGCAGCTTGATCAGGCTGCGGATCGCGAGGCCGGCCCCGGCGAGCAGGGGCACCGAAATGGCGACCTGGCTGATCACGAGAACGGTGCGGAGACGTCCACTCCGGCCGGTGGTTCGCGTGCCGTCCTTGAGCGTCGTCACGAGGCCGTCGGCTGTCGGCAGCGGCGGACGCGAGCCGAAGAGCAGACCGGTCGCAATGGACAAGACGCCGGTGAAGGCGAGGACCGGCCCGTTGATCGCGATCTCGTCGGCGCGCGGCAGGAAACGGGCGGCGTAATCGATCAGGACATGCAGCCCGATTGCGGCCAGCGCCAGGCCGGCGAGTCCGCCAAGCAGGGCAAGGAGCAGGTTTTCCGTAAGCAGTTGGCGGAGCAGCCGCGCGCGTCCGGCTCCAAGCGCGGCACGGACGGCGAGTTCGCGTTCGCGCCGCACGAGGCGGGCCAGCGAGAGATTGGCGACATTGGCGCAGGCGATGAGCAGGACGAAGCCGGCGGTGGCAAGCAGGACCAGCAGAGGGCGCCGCACCGGTCCCGTAAACGCGGTGGCGAGCGCCGTGGTCTCGACGACATAGCCGTCGGCTTTCGGATAGTCCGCGGGAAACTCGCCGCACAGATCGAGGCCAACCCGCCTGGCATCCTCGATCGCCTGCTGCGGCGAAACGCCGTCGCGCAGGCGGGCGAAAACATTGCTGATAAGCCGTCCCTGGCGGTTGCCGATCACGGCGGGGGCGCCGCGGAACGGACACGCCGACGCCGGCATGAAAATCTGGTCGGCATTCGGAAACGCGGGCAGGGGAGGCAAGACTCCGACCACCGTGTGCGGCTTGTTGTTCATTTCGAACACTCGCCCGACAACACCCGCGTCGCCACCGAAGCTGTGCTGCCAGTACTCGTAACTCAGGACCAAAACGGGCGCGGCTCCAGGTCGGTCCTCGCCGGGAAGAAACGTGCGCCCGAGCAGGGGTTTCACTCCCAGGAGATCGAAGAAATTGTCGGAAACAACACCAGTCTGTACGCGTTCGGGTTCCGCGCGTCCAAGCAGGATGAACCACATGGAGTGATACTCGGCCATGCTGGAAAAGGCCCGGTTGCGGGCACGGAAATCCTGGAAATCGGGCACCGAAAAACCAATCGAAGGCTGGCCGGCGACCGGGGCCGCCTGATTGACGAGCACGAGACGATCGGGCGCCGCATACGCCAGCGGGCGAAGCAGCACGCCCTGCACGACGGAGAAAATGGCGGTGTTCGCGCCGATGCCGAGCGCGAGCGTGAAGATGACGACCAGGGCGAAGCCCGGACGGTGGCGCAATCCGCGCCATCCATAGGCAAGGTCCTGGCGGAGATGATCGAGGAAACGCACCCCCCACGCGTCGCGAACCTCCTCCTGCACCTGGGCCACGCCGCCGAAGGCGCGCTCGGCCGCCAGCCGCGCCTCGGCGGGGGACATGCCATGGCGGACGTTCTGTTCCGCCTCGCGCTCAAGATGATACTCCATCTCGCGCCGGAGATCCTTTTCGGTGTCGGAACGGCGAAAGAGGGCGCGAAAAATCGGCATGGGAAGGGTTACTCCGTCTCGAGGACCAGTCCGACGGCGGCCGTGAAGCGGCGCCAATACGCTGATTCTTCCTCGCACTGACGGCGCCCCGCGCGCGTCAGATGGTAATACTTCGCCTGGCGGTTGTTTTCCGACACGCCCCATTCCGCCGTCACGAGGCCCTGGGCCTCGAGGCGGTGCAGGGCGGGATAGAGCGAACCCTGATTCACCGTCAGGGCCTCGCGGGAAAGCAACTGGATCCGCTGCGCAATGCCCCAGCCGTGCATCGCGTCGTTCGCGGCCAGGGTGCGCAGGATCAGGAGGTCCAGGGTTCCCTGCAGGAGCTCGTTTCGGGAATCAGGCATCGTCTTGTAGAATGCCAACAGGAGATCGGCCTTCTTGTAGAATGTCAAGGAGAGAGCGAATGCGA
>DASYDZ010000138.1:0-5508 GCA_036499305.1 Candidatus Didemnitutus sp. | reverse complement strand
TGATGGCCTGAGCATCATCGACCCCCGGCAGGTCGCGCACGTCATCGAATTGATCGAGCCGCTGCGCGAGTACGGCTTTGATCCGGACGCCTTCGAGCGCGCCTTCATCTCCTTCCGCATCTCCAAGGACCTCGGCAAGGGCCGCGTGCGGCTCGCCCGCACGAAGGAGCCGCTGCTCGAGTCCGACGAGAAGCTCTTCGCCCTCCCCGACATCATCGACGAGGAGAACGGCCCCTATGCCGACCTGCTCGACCATCTCACGCGCCTGCGCGTGAAGCTGCTCAACGAGCTCTTCGATTTCGAGGAGAAGCTCACGGTTGACGAAGTCGAGGACCAGATCCGCGAGTCCGAGAACAACGATTTCATCGAGGGCCGGGCCGTGCATCTCTTCTCCGAGATCATCGCCATCCTGGATTTCATGCCCGCCGGCTATGGCGATGAGGACGAGGAATCGGAGAAGCGCCCGGCTTCCGAGGGCGAGAGCGAGGACCTGCCCGACATCGACGAGGAGGAGGACGAGCGGATGAAGAACGACACTTCGCTCAAGTGGGATGACGAAGAGGAAGGCAAGACCGAGGGCGACGCCGAGAAAGAGGGCAAGGAAGGCAAGGCCGAGGGCGACAAGGACAAGGATGATGACGAGGATGATGAGGACGAGGATGACGGCGAAGAGAAGGATTTCGACGACGACGACGCGGCGGAGGGCGACGATGATCGCCCAAGCCGCAGCCGCCGGGGACGGGGCTGAAATGACGGTTGCCTCGCCGCGGGCCCTCGGACACTAACAACAACGGCATGACCCAACTGCGCTCCCTCCTCGCCTCGCTTGCGCTGGGAGTGCTGTTTTTCGCCGCCGGCTGCTCGTCCGACCGCAGCGAATCCTCCAGCCATAATCCCAAGGTGGCGGCCGCGGAGAGTTCCGCGCAACTCCGCCCGGGAGACACCCTGACGGTTTCGCTCACCGGAATTCCCGACCCGAGCACGAATCCGGTGCAGATCGACGAACAGGGCTCGATCAGCCTTCTTTACCTCGGGACGCTCAAGGCGGCCGGATTGACCGCCAACGAACTGAGCCAGGCCATCAAGCAGGCCTATATCGACCGGAAGTTTTACACCCAGCTCAGTGTCTCAGTCACCGTCACGGAGCGCTACGTCTACCTCGGCGGCGAGGTCCAGCGCCCCGGCCGGATCACCTGGTCGCCCGACCTCACGCTCAGCAAGAGCATCCAGGCAGCCGGCGGCTTCTCGCTCTACGCGAAGAAGACCCGCGTGACCCTGACGCGCGACCGCAAGGCCTACGATTTCGACGTCCTCCTCGCCCAGAGCCATCCGGAGGAGGATCCCTTGTTGTTTCCCGGCGATTCGATCCAGGTGCCGCGCTCGGCATTTTGATCGGCCGCGTCACCTCCCGGGCCGGCGGCGGCCCCCATTCCGCCTGAAATCATGAGCCTATTCTCCGTCAAGACGATCGAACAGCTCCAGCAGGAGGCTTCGGGCGACAAGGGCCTCCGCCGCGTGCTGACCGCCACCAACCTGGTCAGCCTCGGCATCGGCGCGATCATCGGCGCCGGCATCTTCGTCTTCACCGGCCAGACCGCCGCGACCAATGCGGGTCCCGCCATCGTCATCTCGTTCGTGCTCTCGGGCGCAAGCTGCCTGTTCGCCGGCCTGTGCTACGCCGAATTCGCCTCGATGATCCCGATCGCCGGCAGCGCCTACACCTACAGCTACGCGACTCTGGGCGAGTTTTTCGCGTGGATCATCGGCTGGGACCTGATCCTCGAGTATCTTTTCACCGCCCCCAGCGTCGCCGTCGGCTGGTCCGGCCTCGTGGTCTCGTTCCTGAAGGAATTCGGCCTCACCATCCCCAAGGTGCTGACCGGGGCGCCCATCGACCGGGTCGATGGCCATTACGTCCTGACGGGAAACATCATGAACCTTCCGGCCGTCGTCATCATTTTCCTTCTCTCCATCCTCCTGATCATCGGCATCAAGGAATCGGCGACTTTCAACAACGTGATGGTGGTCACCAAGGTGTCGGTCATCCTCCTCTGCATCGCGTTCGCGCTCTGGTTTGTCGCGACACATTTCGAGACGGCGAAGGCCAACTGGACACCATTCATTCCCGAGAACACCGGCGAATGGGGCAAATTCGGCTGGAGCGGCATCCTCAAGGGGTCCGCCGTGATTTTCTTCGCCTATATCGGATTCGATGCCGTCTCGACCTCGGCCCAGGAGGCCCGTAACCCCCAGCGCGATCTCCCGCGCGGAATCCTCGGTTCGCTGATCATCTGCACCGTCATCTTCATCACGTTCTCGTTCCTCCTCACCGGCATGGCAAAGTACACGACGATGAACAATGACTCGCCGGTCATCAACGCCCTCCTCGCTGCTGGCGCGCCCGCCTGGCTGCGGGTCCTGGTCGAGGTCGCCGCGATCATGGGCCTTAGCTCGGTCTGCCTCGTCATGCTCATGGGCCAACCGCGCATATTCTACTCGATGGCGAACGACGGATTGCTGCCGCAGGTCTTCGCCAAGACGCATCCGCGGTTCAAGACTCCCTATGTCACGCAAGTGGTGACCGGCGTCCTGGCCATGATCATCGCCGGCACGCTGCCCCTCACGCTGCTCGGCGAACTGGTGAACATCGGGACGCTCTTCGCGTTCATCGTGGTTTCCATCGCCATCATCGTCCTGCGCCGCGCCCGTCCCGACCTGCCGCGCCCGTTTCGCACCCCGTGGGTTCCCGTCATTCCCATTCTCGGCGTGATTGGTTGCGCGGCGCAGATGTTGGCCCTGCCTCTCGACACCTGGATGCGCCTCGTGGTCTGGTTCGCCATCGGACTGGTGATCTATTTCTCCTACAGCCGGTATCATTCGAAGCTCCAGGACGCCGGCGCACAATAGGCGCCCATGGATCTTTTCCGCACCAAGCCCGTCGGGCAGCTCATCGCCGAGTCCGTCGGCGACGGGCCGGGCGGAATGAAGCGCGAGCTGAGCGCGCTGAACCTGATCAGCCTCGGCATCGGCTCGGTCGTCGGCGCGGGCATCTTCGTCCTGGCCGGCACGTCGGCCGCCAACTACGCGGGCCCCGCGATCGTCCTGTCGTACCTTTTCTGCGCCGTGTCGTGCCTGTTCGCCGGCCTGTGCTATGCGGAATTCGCCACGGTCATTCCCGTCGCCGGCAGCGCCTACACCTACACGTACGCCACGCTCGGCGAGTTTCTTGCCTGGATCATCGGCTGGGATCTCATCCTCGAGTATCTGTTTTCCGGCGCCGCCGTGGCGGTGAGCTGGTCGGATGCCGTCCAGGAAACGCTCAAGGAGATTCACGTGACCATCCCCGGAATCCTCGGCAAGGCGCCGTTCGAAATCGATTCGGGCCAGACCGTGACGAACCACCTTCTCGGGATGACATTTTCGCACCACCCGCTCGTCACGACCGGCGCCTGGATCAACCTGCCCGCGGTGTTCATTTCGCTCGCGCTGACGGTCGTGCTCGTGATCGGAATCAAGGAGTCCGCCTGGTTCAACGACGCGATGGTTTTCATAAAAGTTGGCGTGCTGCTGGTGCTGATCGCCTTTGGATTCTGGTGGATCGCCGGGCATCACAAGGCCGCCCACCAGCACTGGACGCCTTTTGTGCCGCCGAACAACGGGACCTTCGGCGAATTCGGCTGGAGCGGCGTCTTCAAGGGTGCCGCGGTCATCTTTTTCGCGTACGTTGGTTTCGACAATGTCTCGTGTGCCGCGCAGGAGACACGCAATCCCCAGCGCGACATGCCCATCGGTCTGCTCGGCTGCCTGGGAATTTGCACGCTGCTCTTCGTCGGGGTGTCGCTCGTGCTGACGGCGATGGTCCCCTATCAGCAATTGAACGTCGGCTCGCCGTTCATCTTCGCCCTGCAGTCGATTCATGCGCCCGACCTGCTCCGCTATGGCGTCGAACTCGCGACCCTCGCCGGCCTCACGTCGGTCTGCCTCGTCTCATTGCTGGGCCAGCCGCGCATCTTTTTCTCCATGGCAAAGGATGGCCTTTTGCCGGCCTCGTTCAGCCGGCTGCACCCGCGCTTCCGCACGCCTTACGTCACCACAATCCTCACCGGCGTCGTCTGTGCCATCGTGGCCGGGCTGCTCCCGCTCGACCTGCTGGGTGAATTGATCTCGATTGGCACCTTGATGGCGTTTGCCCTGGTCTGCGGCGGTGTCTGGATCCTCCGCGTGAAACGTCCCGATCTGCCGCGGCCGTTCCGGGCGCCCCTGCTGCCGCTGGTCTCGATCCTCGGCATCGCCACCTGCCTGCTGCAGATGTACATGCTGCCGGTTGATACCTGGCTGCGCCTCGCGATCTGGATGGCCCTGGGCTTCGCTGTTTATTTCGGCTACAGCCGTCGACACAGCGGGCTGAATCGAGCGGTAAGCGGTAAGCTTTAGGCTTTGGCCTGATGGAGGATAGGGTTGCTGCCAACCTGGCCGCGACCGGCGGCGGGAAACCAAAGGCGGCATTGGCAATGCCGCCCTACATCTCCAGCTCCGCTTACAGCTTCGAGCTTATCGCTTACCGCTTGCCGCTTTCATCTCTCAGCTCCTTCGCCATCTCCTTCGCGAAATAGGTCAGGATCATGTCCGCGCCGGCGCGCTTGATGGCGAGCAGCGACTCGTCACGGCAACGCGCGAGGTCGAGCCAGCCGAGCTTGGCCGCGGCGTGGATTTGGGCGTATTCGCCGGAAATCTGGTAGGCCGCCACCGGCACGCGCGTGCTGTTGCGCACCTCGCGGATGATGTCGAGGTAGAGCCCCGCGGGCTTCACCATCACGATGTCCGCGCCCTCCATCACGTCCAGGTGCACCTCGCGGACGGCTTCGCGGCGGTTGGCCGGGTTCATCTGGTAGGTCGCCTTGCTGAGCAATTTGGTGCCGGCGGCCTGCGCGCTGCCGACCGCCTCGCGGAACGGCCCGTAGTAGGCCGAATTGTATTTCGCCGAATAGGCGAGAATGCCCGTGTCGGAGTGACCGGCGGCATCGAGCGCCTTCCGGATCGCGCCGACGCGGCCGTCCATCATGTCGGACGGCGCGACGAAATCCACCCCCGCCGCCGCCTGGAGCACCGCCATCTTGCAAAGGATCGTCACGGTGCGGTCGTTATCCACGTCGTCCTTGGCCGCGGTCAGCACGCCATCGTGCCCATGGCTGGTGTAGGGATCGAGCGCGACGTCCGTGATGACCGTGAGCTCCGGCACGGCCTGCTTCACCGCGCGGACCGCGCGGAGCACGAGGGTGTTCTTGTTCAGCGCCTCGGTGCCGTTGGCGTCCTTGAGCTTGGCCTCGAGCTTGGGAAACAGCGCCACGGCCGACACGCCCAGCGCATGCAGCTCGCGGCATTCCCGGACCAGGTCCGTGACATTGAAGCGGCTGACGCCCGGCATGGACACGATGGGCTCGGGCCGGCCCTTGCCGTCGACGACGAAGAGTGGCGCGATGAGGTCCTCGACCCGTAGCACGGTCTCGG
>DASYDZ010000137.1:0-3077 GCA_036499305.1 Candidatus Didemnitutus sp. | reverse complement strand
GAGTTCGAGCCGCGCCGGACGAGCAGCGCCACGACCCGGCCCTTGTCGTACTGCCCCATCATCTGGTTGAACTGCTCGGCCGACTTCACGTCCTGGTTGTTCACAGCCAGTATCACGTCGCCGCGGTGGATGCCGGCGCGTGCTGCCGCGCCCTGCGCGTTCTCAACCAGCACGCCGCCGCTGACCTTGAGCTCGCTGCGTTGCGCCTCGGTAAGATCGGACAGCGTCAGCCCGAACTGGCTCGGCACCGTCGCCGGCGGCTTGCCGCCGCCACGCCGTCCCTGCTGGCGGGCGCGGTCGTCCTGTTGCATTTCCGCCACCACCACCTGCACGTCGCGAGTGGCCTTGTTGCGCCAGATCTGCATCGTCACCTTGGCGCCGGGCCTGGTCGCGCCGACGATGCGCGGCAGATCTTCCGAGGAACTCACCGGTTTGCCGTCGAAGCGCAGGATAACGTCTCCAGGCTCGACCCCCGCCTTTTCCGCCGGACCGCCCTTTTCCACCGAATTGACCAGGGCGCCCTGGGCCTTGGGCAGGCCGAATCCATCCGCGAGCTCCTTGCTGATAGGCTGGATCACCACGCCGATCCTGCCGCGGGTCACCTTGCCCGTCGTGCGAAGCTGCTGGGCGACGTCGTTGGCAACATCGATCGGGATGGCGAACGACAGGCCCATGAAGCCGCCGGTACGGCTGTAGATCTGCGAATTGATGCCGACGACCTCGCCCCGCATGTTGAACAACGGCCCCCCCGAGTTGCCGGGATTCACTGCCACGTCGGTCTGAATGAACGGCACGTAGTTTTCCTGCGGCAACGAGCGTCCCTTGGCGCTGACGATGCCCGCCGTGACCGTGTTCTCGAACCCGAACGGCGAGCCGATAGCCACCACCCATTCCCCGACCTTCAACCGGTTGGGATCGCCGAAGCGAACGGCTGGCAGGCTCGTGGCGTCGATCTTGATGAGCGCGATGTCCGTGCGCTTGTCGGCGCCGATCACCTTGGCCTTGAATTCGCGCTTGTCGGTCAGCTTGACGGTGATTTCGTCCGCGGACTCGACCACGTGCGAATTGGTGAGGATGAAGCCGTCCTGGCTGATGATGAAGCCGGAGCCGAGAGACTGGGACTGGAACTCGCGCGGACCCGGGTTGGGAATGAAGCGCCGGAAGAATTCGTAGAACGGATCGTCCTCCGGCAAGTTCGGCACCTGCGGCAGCAGCGGATTCTTCACCGACTGCGTCGTGCTGATGTTCACCACCGCCGCCCCCTGCTTCTCGACGAGCTCGGTGAAGTCGGGCAACTGGGCCGCGGTCGCGACCGGCACGAGGAAGAACGCGAAAAGGAGATACTTGAACATAGACATCCCGACTATTGTTATTGGACCGGCTGCGAGGGTCGCGCCGGTTACAGAACCGTCGTTACTTGCCCTGACCACCCCTGTATTCGAGCGAATTGGCAATTTGCACGACGGTGGCGGCCGGAGTCTCCCCCAGCACCGTCACCATGTAGTCGGCCACCGTTCGGGTGTAGATGTGAACGGCGCCCTGGTGCGAAAGGCTTTGCGCCGGCCGCGTTCGGGGCAGCGGCTCTATGAAAACAGACACGGCGGCAAGACCGTCGGAATAGACGATGTGCGAAACCTTGGCCGAACGCCCCGCGAACGACCGCGTGAGCTCCGTCATCTTCCTGAAGCCGGGCGGCTGATGCGTCAGGACCCATCCGGTGTCGGCGGGGGTGTCCGCGATGGAGAACGCCGAATGGTCCACTTTCCAGTTCTTGCTCTTGACGGCGTAGCGCGACCTCACCCGATCCCGGTTGAAGCTGCCGCCGATCTTGAGCTCGGTGAAGGCGAACGATTCGAGCGCCTCGTTCGTTTCGCTCAGCGTGCGCGCGCGTAGCGGCAATCCGGAGCTCACCTCCGCGCAGAACCGGTGGCCGTAGCGCATCTTGTCCTTGGGCGTGAGCAGGATCACGCGGCATTCGTGGTCGGCCACCCGCTCCGAGCCGGTGACGCTGATGGTGTAGTTGTCGGCGACGCCCGTCAGCTGCTCCGGAAGCAATGTCGGAAACCGGCGCATGCCGCGCTTCTCGATGAGGACGGTTTTGGTCTCGGGCAGATAGCAGATGACCTGGTCGTTGGTGCGGATGACCTCGCGCGCCGGGCCGTCCACCGTCTCCATCTTCTCGAACTCCCCGCCCGCGTGGTTGACGTAATGGATGACGCGGGAGGTCTCGGTCTGGGTGGCGTGGCGGTAGACGAAGGTGCCGTTGTAATTCAACTGACGGGAAGCCGTCGCCATCTTCTTGAGCCACATCATCCCGTCTTCAGTTGTTGCACCACTCTCGGCGGCCAGGGCCGGGGCCGCGAAGGCCAGGATGGCGATAGGCCAGGCCCGCGTCACGCTACTGTCCCTTGTCCTGGAAGCTCGAGACAGTCCGGATGTAGGGGGCGACTCCCTGGATGGAGGTGCTCGGAGAGAATTCCTGGTGCGCGATCAGGTACTCGTTCATCTTGCCGTCGCTCGGGACGCTGGCAAGCTGGGTCGAGGGAGCCGTCGCGGGGGCCGGGATGGCCGGTGCCTTGGCGAGTTCCTGCTGGGGTGCGATCGGGTTGCTGACGAAGGCGACCCAGCCTACCAGCGCCACGGCCGCCACGGAAGCGGCCGCCGACAGGGCGTAGGTCGTGATGCGCCTCGCCATGCTGCGCTGCGGCGCCAGAACCGTCGGCTCCGCCGCCAGCCGCTCGGCCATTTTACGGTTGAATGCCAGCGACAGCGCGGGGTCGCCGCGCACCGAGTCGCCGATCAAATGAAAGGTATGCCAACATCCGGTCAACTCGCCGTCCTGCTTGAGGCGGACGAATTGCTCGTTCGCCTGGCGTACGTCCAGTTCACCGTCCATCAGTGCGGAAATCTTATCCATCTCACCATCTCCTGTCGTTCCGGGTGCCCAGCATCGGTCTTAACTTCGCCGCTATTGCTTCTCGGGCCCGGAAAATGCGCGATCGGACCGTGCCGATCGGGCAGTTCATTATATTTGCAATGTCTTCGTAGCTCAGCCCCTCAATCTCGCGTAGCGTGAT
>DASYDZ010000136.1:0-5518 GCA_036499305.1 Candidatus Didemnitutus sp. | reverse complement strand
GGAGCCGGTGGTCATCCTCAACAAGGCCGATCTCAACGACGACACGGACGACATTGTCGCCCGGATTGCCGAGGTCGCGCCCCAGGTGCCGGTGCAGGTCGTCAGCGCGCAATCCCGCCGGGGGCTGAAGGCACTCGCCCGCTGGCTCGTGCCGGGCCGGACGATCGCGCTTCTCGGCTCCTCGGGCGTTGGCAAGTCGACGCTCATCAACCGCCTCGTGGGCGAACCGGTGCAGGACACGCAGGAGGTGCGGGTGGCCGATCGCAAGGGCCGGCACACCACCACGCAGCGCGAGTTGCTGGTCGCGCCATCGGGCGTGATTGTGATCGACACGCCCGGTCTGCGCGAAATCCAGCCGTGGGACGCCGGGAGCGGCGTCGACGCCGCGTTCGAGGACGTGGTCGCCCTCACCACGCGCTGCCGTTTCCGCGATTGCACGCATACCGTGGAGCCGGGCTGCGCGGTCCAGGCGGCACTCACCGACGGGTCGTTCGCGCCCCAGCGCTGGGAAGCTTACCAGCGCATGCGGATGGCATCGGGGGCGCAGACTCCTGCCCGCCCGGATCGCGAGGGCGGTATTCGGCGCAAGGCGGAACACAAGAAGGCGGTCAAGGCCCTCCGCCAGCGGATTCACGAAAAGATCGGTGAGGAGTAATACCAACCGCCCCAATGTTTTGGACTTGGGCGCGATCAACGTCCGCGAATTGTAGGGGCGGCATCTCCCCGGCCGCCGCGGCTTGGCGAAGGTGGCCGAAGGCCGTCACGCGACGCGCCCAACGGTCCCGGCCCTGCGACTCGAAACTCCAAGGATTCGTCCATTCGACAACAGCTCTTGGCATGACCGGGCGTCCCGCCCGGAATCCGCCCTGAACATTATAACCAGCGCGCGATTGACCGGATGGCATCGGGGGAAATATTGGACGCATGTTCACGATCATAGGAGGCGACGGCCGCGAATACGGGCCGACCACGGAAGCCCGCGTCCGCGAGTGGATCGCGGATGGCCGCGCCAATCTGCAGACTCGCGCCCGCCGCTCCGAGGAGGACACATGGCGGACCCTCGCCGATTTCAGGGAGTTCTCCGGCGCGCCCGCATCCTCGCCCGCCCTTCCGCTGCTGCCGCCCACCGTTCCGATCGTGCCGGTGGCGGTCGAACCTGCGGAGCCGCTGTCCGGTGACAGCCGCACGATCGCCGCGGACCTCATTGCCCGGGCCGCCCCGCTCGATGTTTTCGACTGCATTGCGAAGGGATGGAACCTGTGGATCGTGAACTTCCTCCCGCTGGTCGGCGTCACCTTTGTCGTGCTCGCGGTGCAATTCATCGCCCGCATGCTTCCGGTGCTGGGGTTGTTCGCCAGCATCTTCCTGAACGGCGTGTTCGCGGGCGGACTATATTTCTATTACCTGGGCAAGATTCGCGCCCAGCCGCGCGCGATCGGCGACGCGTTCTCCGGATTCAACCGCGCGCTCGCGCCGCTGATGATGGCATCGCTGATCGTGTTCGCCATCACCGGCGCGATCATGATGCTGCTGGCCGGGCATGTCGTCATGAGCCTCGTGCCGTTCCTCCTCCATCCCGAGAACGGCCTGCCTCCTCTTCCCACGGGCATCGCGCTCGTGGGCGTGATGGCGGCCATGGCGCTGATGCTCTACCTTTCGGTGAGCTGGACGTTCGCCTTCGCCCTCATCATCGACCAGGGGCTCAGCCCGTGGACTGCACTCGAGGTGAGCCGCCGCGTGGTGTCCCACCAGTGGTTCCGCGTCTTTTTCGTGCTTCTGTGCGGCGGTTTTGTCGCGATGCTGGGCATCGTTGGGCTGTTTTTCGGGATCATCTTCACCATCCCGATCCTGTACGCGTCGATCATGTTCGCCTACGAGATGCTGTGCCGCCCGCCGCCGACCGGGAATCGGTGAGTTCGATTCCGGCCGGTCCCTCGACTTTCAACGCTCAACTGCACGAGTCCGGCTAAACCCCCGACTGGCGACGGAAAAACAGCGCGTCGAGCGAGATTTTTCCCGGACCGAAGGCGAGGACGATTACGGACGCGAACAGAAAAAGGAAAGGCGTGGCGCCGGTGAACTTGTCGGGGTCGCTGAAGATCGCATGCAGGGCGTCCTTCTCGGCCGTGGCGTAGGCCACCAGCATCGTGCCGATCAACGGAATCGCGGCCACGCGGGAAAACAGGCCGAGCAACAGAAGGCTGCCGCAGACGAGCTGGGTCAGGCTCGCGAGGATGACGTTGGCGTGGGGAAACGGGATGCCGATGCTGGCAAAGTACTCGGTCACCCGGTCAAGGTTATGCAGCTTTCCCCAGCCGTCCTGCGCGAAGGAAAATCCCCAGTAGGCGCGGATGACGAGCAACAGGGGCGATTGAAGCCACGAAGCGGCGGAATCGAGACGGTCAAGCAGGGGTCGGATTTTCATGAGGGTTGGAGAATCAGGGAAAATAACCAATGTCGGAAGTCAGAGATCGGAGATCGGCCGGCTATTCCGGCAATATTGTGCGCGACATTGGAGCAAGCTGGCAAGCGATCGAGGCAGGGCGCGATCGCCGGGCGCGGCGGCTCGGAGATCCGGTGCCACCTGGGCGTGCAATCGCTTTGCGATCTTTTGCGGCAAAGGGAAAGGGCTGTTACCTTCGGCAGAACCAGCCGAGTTCCATCCAGTTTCGAAACCACGCCTGCACTTTCGCGGGCCAGTCCTCCCGCGGCTTCTTCGCGCGGGGAATGCCGGCCGCTAGCGCCTGGCCGAGCGACCGCCCGCGCGCGATGGCGGCGAGCACCCGGTAGGCGGCGGGATCAAGGCGCTTGAAATACAGCGTGCCGTCCATGCGATGAACCGCGACAAACGTTGTTTCGCGCCCCGGGCGCTTCACCTGTCGGGATGGTTTTCGCGGCGAGGGCCCGGCCATTGTCGTGTTGCTCGCCTCGCCACGCGAAAGCTCCGAGCGCTGGCGGACCTCGAGCAGGAAATCGTCGACGGGATGGTCAAGCTTCAACAGGCGGAGATAAGGCTGCAGGTTGAGTTTCAGTCGCGCGGGGTTGGAATCGAGCAGGTCGTCCGCGGTAAAAAGAGGCAGCGCCGCGCTGTCAAAGACCTCGATGCGCGCCCATTCAAATCGCGCCACGTCCACGCAGAGGTCGGCGTGTGGCACCGTCCAGCGCGGCTCCTCGCGGATGAAGCGGGCCAGGCGCGAGGGAAGATTGCGCATCGAGAACGACCGCGAGGGATAACGATCGAAATAGGCCTCGGCCAGCCGGAGGAAACGCCGGTCGCCGAGCACCGCGCGCAGGCCCGGGCAGTCATCGTAAAGGCTGTCGAGGATCCGGAACCAGTACATCCGGCTGTAGATCTCGAGACGCTCGACCGAGGACAGCCGGTCGTTCGGCCGGGCGATCTGCGCGGCCAGCGCGGCCGTCGGACGGCCGTCGCGCCAGGTGCGCCGCATCCGGCTCGATGGATTGAGCGGACGCGAGATCAGCGTCCACATGGCGCGCTGCAGCTCCGCGAGCTCGCGCGTCGAGCGGACGGCCTCAGGCGCGAATCTTCGCGCGGGTCTGGTGGGCTTCGCGGGCATCGCCGATGAACTCGTGGGCCTTCAGGGCCTCCTGGTGCACCTCGTCGAACGAGGGAATCTTGTCGTCCCACTCGAGCAACGTGGCCGTGACGCCGCACTTTTTCGTCGCGTGGGCGTACATCTTCCACACCGGGTCGAGCACCGGGTGATCGTGGGTGTCGAGGATGTACTTCTCGAACTTCGTGTGTCCCGCCACGTGCATCTGCGCGACGCGGTGGTGCGGGACGTTGTCGAGGTAATCGTAGGGATTGAAGCGGTGGTTCTTCGACGAAACGTAAATGTTGTTCACGTCGAGCAGGATTCCGCAGTCGGCCCGCTCCACCACCTCGCTGAGGAACTCCCATTCGGTCATCTCGGAAACGTGAAACTCCGTGTAGGAACTGACGTTCTCGACGCAGATCGGCACCTCGAGGAAATCGCTCACGTACCGGATTTTCTCCGCCGTGCGCTTCGCCGCCGCGAAAGTGTACGGCATGGGAAGCAGGTCGTGCGAGTAGCTGCCATCCACACTGCCCCAGCACAGGTGGTCGGAGAGCCAGGGCGTGCCGGTGCGCTTGACGAGGGTCTTCAGCTTCCGGAGCTGCGCGCGGTTGGGCTTGTCGGCCGACCCGAAATAAAGGGAGACGCCGTGCTGGACGACCCGATACTGCTCGAGAATCTGGTCGAGGACCGCGAGCGGCCGGCCGCCGTCGACCATGTAGTTCTCCGAGATGACCTCAAACCAGTCGACCGTCGGCTTCTTCTCCAGGATGTGGCTGTAGTGCGGGATCCGGAGGCCGATGCCGACCCCGTAATCGGTGAAGCCGTTGAAGCGATTGGCGGGCATTTTTTGGTGACGGGCTTTCCGCCGGGGCCGGTTCCGGCCGCGGGGGAAAAACCGCCGGTCGATAAATCGGGAGACCGGGCTTTGCGGCCCGGTCTCCCTGGAAAAATCACAACCAGACCGTTATCCGGCCCGGTCGCACGTCAAGCGAACTCAGGCCAGCTTCTTGTCGTCCTTGGTCGAGCAGCCGCCCTTGCCCTTGCAGGAGTTCTTGCCCTTGCAGCCATTATCGCCGCTCTGGCAGCCGCCCTTGCCTTTGCATCCGTTCGTGCCTTTGCAGTCATGGGCTTTGCAGCCGTTCGCGCCGCTGCAGCTCGTCTTGCCGGAGTCGTCGTGCGCCACCGCAATGCCGGCGGAGTTCGTGACTGTGGCGGAGGCCCTGACCGCGAGTGAGCCGGAGTAGAGGCCGGCGATGGCGGCGGCCGCGATGAGCGTACGGGTGGATCGATTCATGGGGAGTTTGGTTGTTTTGTTTCAGAACCGCAGTGGCTGGCACCATGCCGGCCGGCCGCAGTATGAAAGGGTTGCCGTGGGGATGAGCAGTTGGGAGCGGATGGCGTTGGGGTTTATTCCCAAAAAGCGGCTTGGCCCGTGAAGAATACGCGCGTGACGAAAGCAGGCGGCTAGTCCCAACGCCAGACAATAGCCGTCGCCGCAGGTTCCCGGACCGGGCATTTCGCCATTGAGCGGCCGTCGCGCCGGGGAATAGCCTCCCGCCATGCAAACCCCTGCCCGCCTGCTCGCCATCCTCGCAGCCGTCGCCCTTCCCGCGCTCCTCAATGCCCGGACCCTGATCCACGCCGGCACCGTCATCGATGGGATTTCGGATACACCGAAAAAGACCGTCACGCTGGTCGTGGAAAAGGACCGGATCGTCGACCTGGTCGATGGTTTCAGCGCACCGGCGGCCGGCGACACCGTGATCGAGTTGAAGGATGCGACGGTTCTTCCCGGCCTGATCGACTGCCACGTTCATTTGTGCGAGGAGAACTCTCCCAAGAGCTATACGGAACGGTTTTACCTGAACCCGACCGATACGGCCTATCGTTCGACGGTCTATGCACGCCGGACGTTGATGGCGGGCTTCACGACGGTCCGCGATCTCGGCAACCGCGAT
>DASYDZ010000135.1:0-10807 GCA_036499305.1 Candidatus Didemnitutus sp. | reverse complement strand
CAGCGGGTGGCTGGGCGACCGCATCGGTCCGCGCCGGGTGCTGCTGCGCGTGGTGCTGTGGTGGTCATTCTTCACGGCGGCCACCGGCTGGGCGTGGAATTTCGGTTCGATGGTGGCGACGCGTTTCCTGTTTGGTGCCGGCGAGGCAGGGTGCTTTCCCAACCTCACCAAGGCCTTCAGCGCGTGGCTGCCCACGCGGGACCGCACCCGCGCGCAGGCCCTGATGTGGATGGGTGCGCGCTGGGGCGGGGCGTCCGCGCCGCTGCTCGTCGTGGTCGTCATGTCATTCCTGAGCTGGCGGGCCGCGTTTGCGATCTTCGCCCTGTTCGGGGTGGCTTGGGCCGCGGTGTTTGCGTGGTGGTTTCGCGACCGACCGCGCGACCACCCGGCAGTGAATGCCGGCGAACTCGCCTTGCTGAGCGAAAACGAAGCCAACGTCGAGGGCCGCGGCCGCGTGCCGTGGCGGCGACTCGCGGCGTCGCGCAGCGTCTGGCTTCTCGGTGTGCAGTACGGATGCCTGAGCTACGGATGGTATTTCTACGTCACCTGGCTGCCCACTTATCTTCGCGACGCGCGAGGCCTCGAAATCGCCTCCAATCCGCTGATGCACTGGCTCGCGGGCCTGCTCGGTGGCCTGTTCTCCGCGAGCACGACGCAAACCATTCTGGCAGCCGCGCTCGCCGGCATCCCTCTCCTCGCCGGCGGATTTGGGTCGCTCGCGGCGGGACTGGTTTCGAGCTGGCTGATCGCGCGCACCGGCCGGACGACCCTCGTGCGCAAGGCGATGGGCTTCGGCGGACTGACCGGTGCGGCGGTGCTTCTGATGACGTCGTACGCGGTGCGCGATCCGGTGCTGGCCATGCTGTCGATGGGCTGCGCGAGTTTCTGCAATGACGTCACGTTGCCGGGAAGTTGGGCGGCCTGCATGGATGTGGGCGGCCGGTACGCCGGCACGGTGTCGGGCTGCATGAACATGCTCGGCAACGTCGGCGGCATGGCCGGCCCGATCGTCGTGGGCTACGTGCTCGATCGGACCGGGCGGGACTGGCATCTCGCCTTCGTGCTGGGAAGCATCGTGTATTTCCTCGGCGCGTTGTGCTGGCTGGCGATCGATCCCGTGACGCCCCTGGAGCCACCAGCGGGCGGCGGGTCGTCCTTTCCGGTTGAGCGCCGGCCGCAGGGGGATTCGCTGTCATCATGAGCGCCAATGCGGACGGCTGGCCGGCGGAATCGCCGGAAATCTTCCAGGTGCGCACCCGCTCGCCGGGGCCCGCGGGGAGCCTGCCGCTGACGGAAGCGATGCTGCGGGAGGGCGCGAGCGGCGATCTTTTCGGACTCACGCAAAACGTCGGCATGGGCTGGAATCCCGCCGACGCGGCCCGACAGCAATATCTCGTTCTCAGCACGCAGGGCGGACTGCGCGCACCGGACGGAAGGCCGATCGCGCTGGGTTATCACACGGGCCATTGGGAAATCGGCCTGCTCGTCCAGGCGGCCGCGGAGGAGTTTCGCCGCCGGGGTGTGATTCCGTTTGCCGGCTGCTGTTCGGACCCGTGCGACGGACGCACGCAGGGCACGGTCGGCATGTTCGACAGTCTGCCCTACCGAAACGACGCCGCGATCGTGCTGCGCCGGCTGGCCCGTTCACTCCCGCAGCGATTCGGTGTGCTCGGCATCGCGACCTGCGACAAGGGTTTGCCCGCCATGCTCATGGCAGTGGCCGGATTGCGGGATCTCCCGGGCGTCATCGTCCCCGGTGGTGTGACCCTTCCGCCCTCGACGGGTGAGGACGCCGGAGCCGTGCAGACGCTCGGCGCGCGTTTCGCGCACGGGCTCGTTTCGCTCGCGGAGGCGGCCGACCTCGGCTGCCGCGCGTGCGCGAGTCCGGGCGGCGGCTGCCAGTTTCTCGGCACGGCGGCGACTTCGCAGGTGGTGGCGGAGGCCATGGGGCTGGCCTTGCCTCATTCCGCGCTCGCGCCCTCGGGGCAACCGGTGTGGCTCGACCTCGCCCGGCGTTCGGCGGCCGCGCTGGTCGAACTGGCCGGAAGGAAGCTCGTGGGCCGGGATATCCTCGGCGATGCCAGCATCGAGAACGCGATGGTGATCCATGCCGCGTTTGGCGGTTCGACCAATCTTCTGCTTCATGTTCCCGCGATCGCGCATGCCGCCGGGTTGCGTCGCCCGACGGTGGACGACTGGATCGCGGTGAATCGCCGCGTGCCGCGCCTCGTCAGCGTGCTGCCGAACGGCCCGGTGCACCATCCGACGGTGCGCGTTTTCCTGGCCGGCGGAGTGCCGGAAGTAATGCTGCACCTGCGACGCCTCGGCCTGTTGCGGACGGAGGCGATGACGGTGACGGGCCGGACGTTGGGAGATAACCTCGACGCGTGGGAAGGATCGGAACGGCGCGGCCGGTTCCGGGCCCTGCTGCGCGAACTCGACGGCGTCGATGCCGATGATGTCATCCTCGCGCCGGAGCGCGCCCGCGAACGCGGACTCGCCAACACCCTGGTGTTTCCCCGCGGCAACCTCGCGCCGGAGGGCTCGGTGGTGAAGGCCACAGCGATCGATCCTGCGGTGATCGGCGCCGACGGCGTTTACCGGTGCGAGGGACCCGCCCGCGTTTTTGTCGGCGAGAATCACGCGATCGCCGCAATCAAGGCCGGGCGCATCAAGGCGGGCGACGTGATGGTGCTGGCCGGCATTGGCCCGATGGGCACCGGCATGGAGGAAACGTACCAGGTGACCGGCGCGCTCAAGCACCTGCCCTTCGGAAAGCAGGTGGCGCTGCTCACGGACGCGCGATTCTCCGGGGTCTCGACCGGCGCCTGCATCGGCCACATCGGTCCCGAGGGACTGGCCGGCGGACCGATCGGGAAGTTGCGTGACGGGGACATCGTTCGCGTCGAGATCGATTGCCGGCGGATGTCCGGGACAGTCGATCTCGTGGGCGAAACCGGACGCCGGTTTACGCCGGACGAGGGCAGGGCGGTGCTGGCGGCGCGGGCGACGCGGCCGGATCTGGCGCCCCATGAACGCCTGCCGGACGACACCCGTCTCTGGGCGGCCCTGCAATCGGCGAGCGGCGGCGCCTGGGCGGGCTGCGTGTATGATGCCGACCGGGTCACCGCCCTCCTCCAGGCGGGGCTGGCCCGGGATGGTCGTGCTTGAGCGCTCGTCGCGGAATTCGGAAGAATTGATTTGCGCGCACGGCCCGGCGCTCTGGACTGGTCGGGATGTCCGGCAACTATCAGGTCATCGCCCGCAAGTGGCGTCCCCAGACCTTCGACGACGTGGTGGGGCAGGACCACGTGGTTCGCACGCTGAAAAACGCCATCGCGCGCCACCGGATCGCCCACGCCTACCTGTTCGTCGGTCCCCGCGGAACGGGCAAGACGAGCACGGCGCGCATTTTCGCGAAGGCCCTCAATTGCACGGGCGGACCGAAAGCCGATTTCGACCCCGATGATCCCATCTGCCGGTCGATCGCCGACGGCTCGAACCTCGATGTGATCGAGATCGACGGCGCGTCGAACAACTCGGTCGACAACATCCGCGACCTTCGCGACCAGGTTCAGTACGGGCCGACGACGGGCAAGTTCAAGGTCTACATCATCGACGAGGTGCACCAGCTTTCGGCCTCGGCGTTCAACGCGCTGCTGAAGACGCTCGAGGAACCGCCGGCGCACGTGAAGTTCATCTTTGCCACGACGGACGTGCAGAAGGTGCTGCCCACGATCCTGTCGCGCTGCCAGCGCTTCGACCTGAAGCCGATTCCCGCCGAGCTGATCGTCCAGCGGCTGAAAAAGATCGCCGCGGCGGAAAAGATCAAGGTGTCGGACGCGGCGCTCGCGAGCATCGCGCGCCTCGCGGATGGCGGCATGCGGGATGCGCAATCGATCTTCGACCAGATGATATCGTTTTGCGGCAGCGAGATTGGCGAGGCCGACGTGCTGGACGTTTACGGCCTCGTCGGCGCCGCGCAGGTCGCCGAACTCGCCTCGGCCCTCGCGGACGGCGATCACCGCCGGATCGTGCGGATCGTCGACGACTGCGATGGGAACGGCCGCGACCTTTATCGTCTCCTCGTTGACCTGCAGGCGCACGTGCGCGCCGCGCTGCTCGATGCCGTGGCCAAGGGCGGCCAGAGCACGGCGCTCGGAACCAGCCTGACAACCGAGCAATTGACGCGCCTGCTGGACGGATTGCGGGAAGGCGAGGGCGGGGTGAAGCACGGGCTTTCGGAGAAGGTCAATTTCGAGGTCGCGTTGCTGAAGGCGGTCGAGGCCAGCCGGAGTCGCGCGATCGATTCCCTGATCAAGGACATTGCGGCGCTGGCGGGCAGCCAGCCCGACGACGGCTCAAAAAAAAACGGCTGACGCCGCCATCCCCGGTCGCTGACGGCGAAGGCGAGGCGGAGCCCGCGGAATCAGCGGCCACCGGATCGGTTTCCGCCGAAGTGGATGCACCGGTGGGACCCTCGGCAGCGGAGGAAGGCGCATTTCTGGCCGAACAAAAAACCAGCGGCGTGGTCCCGGCTGTTCCAGACCGGCCTCAACCCCCCCCTCCCGAACCCACGGGTGACCTCCCGCCACTCGACGAACTCGTGGCGCGGATCCCGGCGCCGGCCCGGGCGCTGATCGACGATCTTTTTCGCGCCAAATTCGTGGCGGTACGACGCCTGCCTGCCTCGGCCTTCAAGTCATAGTTATGCCCCGATTCGAGCTTTCCCATGGCACAGGACATGCTTTTTTGCTTCATCTCTTCTCGCGCAGCGTCGGGGCGGGTGGCCTCGGGGCGTCGCGTAACCCAAACCTGATACACACCCTAATATGAGCGTTAGTCCCTCCCGTCTCGCCGCCATCTCTGCGGCGAACTCTTATCGTACGTCGTCGACGCTGGCCTTCAAGGAAAGCCATTCGGCCGCCATTTTCGGCAGCAACGTCTTCAACGACAAAATCATGCAGCAGCGGCTCCCGAAGGCCGCCTACAAGTCGCTGAAAAAGACGATCGATACCGGGTCGCCGCTCGATGCGGCCGTGCTCGATATCGTCGCGACCGCGATCAAGGATTGGGCGCTCGAGCGTGGTGCCACGCATTACGCGCACGTCTTCCAGCCGCTCACCGGCATCACGGCCGAAAAGCATGACAGCTTCCTCGAGCCGGACGGCCGCGGCGGCGCCATCGCCGAGTTTTCGGGCAAGCAGCTCGCCCAAGGTGAGCCGGACGCCTCCTCGTTCCCGTCGGGCGGCATCCGGGCGACGTTCGAAGCCCGCGGATACACCGCGTGGGACGTCACCAGCCCGTGTTACCTGATCGAAAACGCGAACGGCGTCACGCTCTGCATCCCGACCGCGTTCGTTTCGTGGACGGGAGAGGCGCTCGACCTGAAGACCCCGGTCTTGCGGTCGATGAAGGCCCTGGACGCGCAGGCTCGCCGCATCCTGAAGCTTTTCGGCCACACCAACATTGCGATGGTCACGGCCACCGCCGGCCCCGAGCAGGAATATTTCCTGATCGACCGCAATTTCTACCTCGCCCGTCCCGATCTGACGTCGTCCGGGCGGACGCTGTTCGGCGCCAAGCCGCCGAAGGGCCAGGAATTTGAAGACCAGTATTTCGGCGTCATTCCGGAGCGCGTTCTGGCGTTCATGCACGACAGCGAGGCCGAGCTCTATCGCCTCGGCGTGCCGGTGAAGACCCGCCACAACGAGGTCGCGCCGTCGCAATACGAGATCGCACCGATCTACGAGAACGCCAACGTCGCCGCCGACCATCAGCAGTTGATCATGATCACGCTGAAGAAAACCGCGCGGAAGTACGGTCTCGAGGCGCTCCTGCACGAGAAGCCTTTCGCGGGCGTGAACGGCTCCGGCAAGCACCTCAATTGGTCGCTCGGCAACTCGACCCAGGGCAACCTGCTGGAGCCCGGCAACACGCCGCACCAGAACATGCAGTTCCTCGTGTTCTGCGCCGCCGTCGTCCGCGCCGTCCACAAGCACGGCGCCCTCCTCCGCGCCATGGTGGCCTCCGCCTCGAACGATCACCGTCTCGGTGCCAACGAGGCGCCGCCCGCCATCATCTCGATCTTCCTCGGCGAACAGCTCGCCGACGTCTTCGAGCAGCTCAAGAAGGGCAAGGCGAAGTCCTCGAAGGCCGCCGGCACGATGCATCTCGGCGTCGATACGCTCCCGGTGCTGATGAAGGACGCCGGCGACCGCAACCGCACCTCGCCGTTTGCCTTCACCGGCAACAAATTCGAGTACCGTGCCGTCGCGTCCAACCAGTCGATTGCCGCGCCGCTCACCGCGCTCAACACCATCATGTCGGAGTCGCTCGATTACATCGCGACCAAGCTCGAGAAGGCGCCGAAGGGCAAATTCAACGATGCGGTCGCCGACATCCTGACCGAGATCGCGAAGCAGCACACCGCCGTGGTGTTCAATGGCAACGGCTACTCCGACGAATGGCACAAGGAGGCGGCCAAGCGCGGCCTCCCCAATCTCAAGACCTCCATCGACTGCCTGCCGGTCATTTCCTCCAAGTCCACCGTCGCCGCCTATGAGACCTACGGCGTGCTGACGAAACGCGAGCTCGAGGCCCGCCGCGACATCGCCTTCGAACAGTACGTCAAGGCCGTCAACGTCGAGGCCAACCTCGTGGCGGAAATGGTCGCGACGAAGTTTCTGCCCACCGCCCTGCGCTACCAGACTGAACTCGCCCAGAACGTCGCCGCCCTCAATGCCGCGGGTGCGAAGTCCGATTCATCGCTGCTGGACAAGGTCAGCGTCCTCGTGGCCGACCTCCTGGCGGCAACCGGCAAGCTCGAGGACATCCGTGGCCACCACGTTTCCGGCCTTGAGGCCGAGGCGAGCCACATGTGCCACGAACTGCTGCCGCAGTTGATCGAGATCCGCAAGGTGGTCGACGCGCTCGAGGCCATTTGCCCGGATGACACCTGGCCGGTTCCCACCTACGAGGAGATGCTCTTCATCCGCTAATTTGGTTTGGAGTAGAACGCTCACAAGAGATACACGCCCGGTTGCGCGAGCAGCCGGGCGTTTTTTTTGTAGCCGGTCGGAGCCGCGTGCGATTCAACAGGGCATGCGTGGGCCGATCAGGTGTGGGGCGGGATTGCTAACCCCGCCGACGAAGGCGACCGGGACAATGCCGCCCGACAGCCATTCCCCATGAGCCGCGGAAACCGACCCACCGCCTCCGGGCGCGTCGATACCCTTGAATACGCGGCGGCCATGGCGCTGGCCCTGCTCGTGGCCGCGACGACGCTTTGCCTCGGCGGCTATCGTCCGGAAACGATGGCCCGGGTATTTCCTGCGCTGCTGGTTGTTGCCGGGGCCGGGCTCGTCGTGATGGTGGTGCGGACTGACCGTCCGGTCTGCCGCGCATTCTGGTGGCCGGCTCCCTTTCTCATTTTCTCCCTGGCGAGCGCGGTCGGGTGGGCTCCCGCCGCCTGGTTGGGCTGGCGCGAATGGCTGCTGTGGTTCCAGGGAGCACTGGTCTTCGTCGGCGTTCTGCATCTGGCGCCCGGCGCGCGGGGCATCCGGCTGTTTGGAGGAACGCTCGCGGCGCTGGCACTCGTGGGGACAGTGATGGCGGCGTGGCAGCGGTTTCACGATCCGACCTGGCTGATGATGGGGCGCACGCAGGCCGACCAGTTCCTCGGGCGCTCGTCGGGCATGTTCGGCGTGCCCAACAGCCTCGCCGGCCTCCTTGAGCTGGTAATCCCGGTCTGCCTCGTCCTCGCCTGGTCGCGGGCGACGCCGGTGGCCGCCCGCATCGTCACCGGCTGGCTCGCGGTCGTGCTGGTCGCCGGTCTGATCCTGACCGGGAGCCGGGGAGGGTGGATCTCGCTCGCGGTGGCACTCATGTTGTGGCCGGCATTGTTCGCGCGCGGCTGGAAACGTCGGCTGATCGGAGTCGCGGCGGCGGTCGGCGCGGCGGCGGCCACGCTGGCGGCGGTGTTTTTTCTCAGCGACGGGGCGCGCGAACGGATGAAACCGTTTCTCGCCGGACAATGGGAGGCGTCGCGCCCGCTGATCTGGCGCGTCGGGGTGCGGATCTGGCAGGAGCACCCGTGGCTCGGCGCCGGCGCCGCTTCGTACAACGTGCTGTTCGAACAGTTTCGTCCGGTGGGATTTCGCAACGAGCCGCAGTGGACGCACAACGACTACCTGAACACGCTTTCGGATTACGGCGTGACCGGCTTCGCGCTTTGGACCGCGGTCGGCGCGGCGGTTCTGTTTTGGGGCTGGAAGGAAATCCGGCGCGTCCGCAGCGAGCGCCCTCCCGAACACACGATCACCGCCCGCTGGCGCTGGCGTCAGGGCCTTTGGCTTGGATTGCTCGCCTTCTCCCTTCACCTGCTGGTGGACTTTCACACCAAGATTCCCGCGCTGCTGTTTGCCGCGGCGATCGTGGGCGCGCTTCTGATTCGTGATTGTCCGGCCCTGCAGGTAAATTATTCGGGGCGCGGGCGCGTCATGGCGGCGGCTTTGATCGCGTCGTTCCTCGTCGCCGCCGGCCTGGCCGGCGTCCCCGGTTACCGGGCCGAGGCGCTGCGGTACGGCGCGCGCCAGCGACTCGACCAGGCGGTCGGCGGCCCGGCCATGGCGGTTGACCAGACGCTTCCGGGGGCCGAGGTCGATTTTCAGGACTCGGTAAAAATCGATCCGTCCAACGGGCAGGCCTGGGCCGACCTGAGCTGGGCGACGGCGATCTCGTGGCACGTGACGCACGGCGATCCGGAAGCGATCGGCCGTCGTGCCGCGCGAGCGGCGGATCGGGCTGTGGCGTTGTGTCCCGTGGACGCGGAATTCTGGGTTCGTAAAGGTGTTGCGCTGGATATGGAGGGCCTGACGAGCGATGCCGCCGCGTGTTTCCAGCGGGCACTCGAACTGGCGCCGAATCGCGCCGACTGGCACTATGCATATGCCTATCACCTGCACGGAGCCAACGCCCCGCGCACCGAGGTGGACCGGGAGATCGAAACCTGTTTAACTCTTGACCCTGGAAATTCGGCGGCGGTAGCGTTGCATGACCGCTTAAAAGACATCCGTTAATTAGCCTTATTGGGCAATTTATGAAATCTTTCGTGCTCCGTTTTCTGTTCGGTTTCCTGGTGGCGACCGCACTGGCGGTGACGGCGTTGGGCCAGACGAAGGCGGGCCTGATCAAGGCGGTCCGCGTGCGCGGGGATGTGTTCAAGCTCAGCCACGACGGGCAGTCCAGCAAACTGGCCGAAGGATCGCTGCTGACCGAGTCGGACACGGTGACAACCGGCAAGGCATCGACCGTGGTGCTCGTTTTCATGAACGGTTCGTCGATCAAGCTCGCGCCCGAATCGAAGCTCGCGATCGAGGAGTTCAAGATGGATGCGCTGCCGAAGACGATCAACGTGTCCGAACTCAAGGCCGAACCAAGCGTGTCGAAGACGCAGCTCGCCCTCGCGTACGGCGAAATGGTCGGCGAGGTGAAGCATCTCAACCGCGACGGCGGCTCCTATTATAACATCAAGACCCCGGTGGGCGCCGCCGGCATCCGCGGCACGACCTTCCGCATCGTCTTTAAGCCGACGGGCGACGGCAAGGCCTTCAACTTCACCCTCAGCACGGCCGAGGGCGTGGTGGTCTTCACGGGCACCGGCAAGGGCGGTCTCGACGTGCCGAAGGACAAGGAGGTCGTCGTTACGGCCCAGGTTGACCCGGCGACGGGCCAGATGATTTCGATGCAGACGTCCGATGTTCAGGCCATTTCCCCGGCCGCCGCGCAATCGATTCTCGAGGCCATCAAGCAGTCGCTTGACGAGGCGACCGGCTCGACCCATTTCACGCCCGAAGAGCAGCAGAATCCTCCGCCCGCAGGTGATTCCGGCGGCTCGACCACGAAGGATCAGACGAAGACCAACACGATTATTCCCGAGACGGGGACGAGTTCGGCGCCGCGGCTGACTCCGGGCGACGGCAAGTGAGGATTGCAGGCCGGACGCGGTCGCCGCGCCCTGTTTTCCCTTTCATTCGAGGAAGGCGCCGCTAGCCTCCGCCCGTGCCCAAGATCAAGGCGAGATTCGAGTGGCGGCTCCTGCTGCTTCTGCCGATTCCCGCGCTCTGGGCCTGGGCGTCGCACGAGAAATACCTGCAGTTTCTCGACGACAAGTTTCTCGACTACCGGTTCAGCTATCGCGGCGAGATCAACGCGCCGTTGAGCGTGGTTTACGTCGACATCGACAACAAGTCGATCGGGACGCTCGGCAATTATCCGTGGCCGCGCGAATATTTCGCCGAAGTCGGCCGCGCCCTTATCGACGCCGGCAAGGTGAAGGCCGTCGGCGTGGACGTGGTTTTCTCGGAAAAGGGCAAGTCCGAGGTCTACGACAACAACCGCTGGGTCGAGGGCAACGAGAAGCTGTTTGAGTTCATGAGCACGGATCCGCCGTTCGTGCTCGCGGCCGCCTATTCGGCGAGCGAGAAGGCCGGCCCCAACGGCAACCCGGTCCCGGTGCCCTTCCCGATGGTGGCCGACGGATTGCCGGCGCTCAGCGACATCGACCCGCCCGAACTGCCATATTTCAGCCTTGGCCAGAAAGGCACGTGGAATCCCAACCGCGTGGGCCTCATCGACACCAAGGATGCCGGCACGCGCTGGGTGCCGATGTTTGCCCCGACGGACATGAACTTTCAGGAGCGTTATGATCACATGGCGCTGGCCCTTGCGCTGCTTTACTGGGGCGTCGATCCCAACGCGGTGAAAGTGACTCCCGAGGCGATCGAGATTCCCGATCCGAAGGGAG
>DASYDZ010000134.1:0-38375 GCA_036499305.1 Candidatus Didemnitutus sp. | reverse complement strand
CCGACCTCCGGGCGGGTTCGCGAGACTTTCATGGAAGAACCGGCCCGGAGGTCCGGTTCCACCTTGGCTCCGCCGAATGAGTCCGCCTCAGTTGACTCTGTTTCCTTCTGTGAAAATTCCGATGGTTTGCTCTGCGATCTCTGTGACCTCCTGTAAACAATTCTGTGTGTTCCGTGTATTCCGTGGGCGAACACGCGGAATGGCGGAAGCCAGACCTCCTCATTGGAGATCGTTTCGCGACGATGAGGCCGTCGCGGGCGGCCTAGATCGCGACCCGTGGATGAAATCCCGCCGAAGCGCCGACCCACGTCTTGCCCTTGTTGAAGTCGACCCCGTGCATCGCGCCCTTGGTGAGACGGACAAGCTGGTTGACGAGCTTCGGCATGGCCGCGCCGTCGCCGACAAAAATCAGGCGCACCTCCGCCTTCGCCGGTCCGTCGGGCGTTTCGAGCACCGGTGCGTATGAGACCTTGCGCTGCAGGACCCACTCGCCCGGGTTGGCGAGGGCCGACAACTTTTCGGCGGTGGGCGCGATGTCGACGCCCAACCCGGCGAACGAGAAGAGCGGCTTGCAGACGTAGTTCTCGAGATCGGAAGGCGGCGACCCCAGGTCGCGGACGAACCGGCACGAGGGGACGTATGGTCCGGTGAGAAACGGCAGCGTGTGCTTGCTGATCCGGAAATACCAGTTCGGGTGCCCGGCCCACTCGACGTCGAGTTCCTCGTCGAATCGAAACTTCATCGGGGGATTCTTCCGGAGGAGTTCGTCGAAGATGACGCGATTGTAGATGCGCTGGATCGGGACCTCGCGGCCGCCGCTATGGTAAAACAGGCTGCGTCCGCGCCGGCCGACCTTGGTCACGCACATGGGGCGGACCCCGAGGAGCGCATGCGTGCACGCGAAGTCGATGCGCGTCTTCTGGTGCTCGGGCTCGATTTCGAGCAGAACGACGTTCTCCGGCAGGCAGCGGCCGACGATCGAGTCGCGCAGGGTTTCGAGATAGGCCGCCTCGTCGGTTTCATAGGTGGCACCGGGCTTCCCGGCGGACTCGGCGCCGCCAAAATACGGCGTGAAATCCGGCGGAATCGCGGGGAAATGTTTCCGATAGCTGCCCGCAAGCAATGCCTGCCAGCAGGCGACGGTCGGAAATCCCTGCAGCTCGATCAACTGCGGGAGGATCGCGCCGGAATCGTCGCGGCAGAGCGCGAAATCGACCACGAGGAAATGGGGAAACGGGGTCTCACCCGGCACCGCGAGCCCGGCGGGAATGGCCGTGGCCGCATGCCGGCGGAATTCCGGCGTCGAAAGCTGCCGCACGATGTCACGTCCGGCCCGCGCGAGCGCGACCGTCGCCGCTTCATCCAGGAACAAGGGGCTTTCGGCCACCCGGAAATCGACCGGCCAATACATGGCGTGGCTCAGTTCCGCGACCATCGCCTGGTACTTCGGTTCGGTGAAGGTGGCGTTGTAGCGCCGGCGAAGCTCGGGGATCACAGGGGACTTTCTTTAACCACGGATGACACCGATGACCACGGATGAACGCGACCAGAGTCATTCAACCGGAAAAAACGGTTGCAGCCGCTGGTTTCGCGGGTGGCCACGGATGATCGTGGATTGCGGCCCGGGACCCCGCGTTCCGCATGATCCCAGTCGCGCGCATCGACCTTGGGTTCGCCATCGATGTCGTGGGCGGCTGCTTGCGCCCGTCTTGCCGGTGACTGCATTCGCGCTGCCATCTGTTCGCCTTCTTCTGCCGCCGCGTTAGCCGTGGTCGAGAAACGGGGCTTGGAAAGCTAGATCAGGAACTTGCCCTTCGCCATCACCTGTTCGTCGTCGAGCCAGATGTCGAAATTGCGGCCAACGCAGTCGATGTGCGTCGTGCTCTTCCAGTTCTGCCCCGTGTGCTCGGAATAGGGGTGGCCGAACGCAATGTGAATGCCGGGCAGCTTCTCGTCCTGCAGGATGTGCCCGATGATGTGGGTGCAGGCCAGGTTGGTGCCGATCGCAAACTCGCCGACGCGGTCGGAGTTCTCGTCGGTGTGGCAGTAGGCGTCGAATTCCTTCAGCAGCTCGGGATTCGCGCACGCGAGGTGGGCGATGCGGTTGTCCCGCACCTCGATCGTCAGCGGGTTGGCGGCGAGGTCGCCGTACTTCTGGCAGAGATAATCGCCCACGACGCCGTCGACGACGAAACGTCCGTGGGAGTTGAACGGTGAGGTGAAGATCTCGCCGCCCGGCAGGTTGCCCCACTTCTCGGGCGTGATGAGGCCGGAGGTTTTCACCCATTTGAGCTGCGGCGAGAGTTCGGCGACAAAGTCGGTGCCCGCGGCGGTGCGGCACGTGACGCGCCGGGCGCGGCGGCATTTCTCGATCAGCTTCTGCGACAGGCGGTCGATCGCGATGAAGTCGGCGCACATGCCCTCGACCATGATCTGCTTGTTGATGTTCACCATGTGCCCGTGCCGGATGTGATACGGATTCACGACGTCCATCATCTGCATGCGCGTGCGGAGCTCGCCGGTCTGCGTGAGGCAGGCGTAGATGCTGACGCGGGACTGCGCGAGATCCGCGAGGATGGGCGCCGGCATGTCGCGGTGCGGGCGCGGGCCGAATTCCTCGAGCACGAAGACGTTGTATGCCGCGCCGGTCTTCTCGATCTCGGCCACGAGGGCGGCGGCGATCTCGGCTGACGCGCGGTCGGTGATCAGGGTCAGGCGCTCGTCGGACTTGAGGCGAAGGCAGACATGGACCGCATTCGCCGCGCCGCGGGAAAGACAGGGATCGAAGGTGGAGGGCAGCGAGACGCTGTGAGGCATCGGTGAAGGAGGTGACATGCGGCCGGCGCCGGGGGTGCCGTGCGGATCAGAGATCAAGGCCGTGGTGAGTTTCGGAAATGATGTAATCGACGACCGCCTTGAGGTCTTTAGTGCGGTTGTAAACCTCCAACTGGCGATCGGCGCCCGTGCCCAGCCGGAGGATTTCATGCACGTAGTCGAGCTCCTCGCGCGAACCGAGCTCATCCGCCACGTCGTCAATGAATTCCAACAGCTCCCCGATGAGCGAGCGGGTCTCGACCTCCTCCTGCTTGCCGAAATCGATCATTTTGCCGCCGATGCCATAGCGTGAGGCGCGCCAGCGGTTTTCGGCCAGAAGCCGGCTCCGGTAGATGCGAAAACCCATGTTTTTTCGGTACAACTGGTAAAGTTTGGCCACGACCGCCTGGATGACCGCGGCCAGGCAGATGGTCTCATCGACGCGCATCGGGATGTCGCACACGCGGAATTCGAGCGTGTGGAAATGCGGGTGCAGCCGGATGTCCCACCAGATCTTCTTCGCGTCGTCGATGCACCCGGTCTTGATCAGCAGGTTCACGTACTCGTCGTGCTCGCCGAGGGAATCGAAGGCATCGGGGATGCCGGTGCGCGGGAAGCGCTGAAAGACCTGCAGCCGGTAGCTCCTGAAGCCCGTGTCGCGTCCGACCCAGAACGGTGAATTGGTGGAGAGCGCGAAGATGTGCGGCAGGAAATAGCGCGCCGTGTTCATGAGCTGGATCGCGGTCTCGCGGTCCGGCATGCCGACGTGCACGTGCAGACCGAAGATCAGGTTGGCCCGCGCGATCTGCTGGAGGTCCTGCAGCACGACCTTGTAGCGGTCCCCCTTCGAGATCTTCTGGTCGATCCAGTGGGAAAACGGATGCGTCCCCGCCGCGGCGATGCGCAGGCCCGCCTTGCGGGCGAGCCGGGCGAGCTCCGTGCGCAGCGAAAGCACGCTGCGCCGCGCCGCCTGCACGTCGGCGCAGATGTCGGTGCCGACCTCGACGACCGACTGGTGCAGCTCGGGTTTCACGCGCTCCTTGAGCAGCACCTTGCCCTCCTCGAGGATTTCCTCGATGTGCGACTTCAGCTCGCGCGACTCGGGGTCGATGATCTGGAACTCCTCCTCGATGCCGAGGGTGAACTGGAAGGGCTTTTTGGCGGCACACATGGCGGCGGGTCATTTCCTCGTCACGGCGCCCTCGACGCGGTCGCGCACCGAGTTCTGCACGTAGGTGCCCCACGTCAGGTGGCTGACGCCGGGCCGGTGTCCGGCCGCCTTGCGGATCAGCATGGCGGCCGCGGCGTCGATCACCCACGCAAAATTCTCCTCGCCGACGGACTTGCGGTCGGCGTCGGGCGCCGGATTGCAGAAATCGATCGCATAGGGCACGCCGCCGCTCACGCCGAATTCCACCGTGTTGAAATCGTAGCCCAGCGCGTGGTTCAGCGTGAGGACATCGCGCTCGATCCGCGCGAGCAGCTCGGGGGAACCCGACGGGCGGTCGACCACATAACGCAGGTGAGGAGCGTTGCGGGGTTCGTACGCCATGATCCGCACGGCCGATCCGCCGATGCAGTAGCAGCGATAGTAGTCGTCGAACACGACCTCCGACTGCAGCAGCATCACGAGCTGGCCCGTTTCCGCGTAGGCCTTGAAGAATTCATCCTCGTTGCGGACCTTGTAGACATTCTTCCAGCCGCCGCCGGAGTGCGGTTTGAAATAGGCCGGCCAGCCGATGTACCGGAAGATGCCATCCCAATCGAGCGGGTAGGCCAGATTGCTGAAAGTTTCCGCCGTGCAGTCGGCGGGATGATCCTTCGACGGCAGGATGACCGTGTTCGGCACGGCGACGCCGACCTTCGTCGCGAGGCAGTTGTTGAAGAATTTCTCGTCGGCGGACCACCAGAACGGATTGTTCACGACGGCGGTGCCGTTGAGGGCGGCGTTCTTCAGATAGGCGCGGTAAAATGGCACATCCTGCGAAATGCGGTCGAGGATCACGGCGTAATCCGTCGCGGCGCCCTGGATCACCTGATCGATGCGCACCGCCTCGGCGGTGATGCCGGCCTCGTTGCGCGCGTTGATGCGTTCGATGAGCGCCTGGGGGAAGGTGCGCTCGCGGCCGAAGAGGATGCCGATTTTTTTCATGGAGCGGAGGGCGGAAGCCCGTTTACGGATGGATCAGGGAGGCGTAGTGGGGAAACATGTCGCACCAATAGTTCCAATCATGTCCGCAATTCGGCCGGTCGTCGAGAAAGTGCGGGATGCCCCGGGCGTTGAGGAGGCCCGAAAGGTGATGATTGCGGTCACGGCACAGGTCGCGGTCGCCCGTGCCGAGGACGATGCCCATGCGGCGGATGCGGTCGAGGAACCACGGGTCCTGGAGGTTGGGCAGATAGTCGACGGGATTGTTGAAATAGGCGTCCTCGTTGTAGAACCCGTCGAGGAACGAACGGATGTCGAACGAGCCGCCCAGGCTGATGCAGTAGGCCGCGATGTCCGGGTGCCGCAGCGCGAAGTTCATCGCGTGGTAGCCGCCGAAGCTGGCCCCCGCCACCGCCAGGCGCGCCTGCCCGGTCTCGTGCCGGGCCCGCGGGGCGACATCGTGCAGGATGACGCGCTCGTACGCCTGGTGGGTGCGCACGCGATCCGTGGGATGGATGGATTTGTTGTACCAGCTCTGTTCGTCGATTCCGTCGGGGCAGTAGATCCTGATGCGGCCGGCATCGACCAGGTGCGCGACGGATCCGACCAGGCCGAAATCCTTGTTCTGATAGTAACGGCCGAGCGAGGTGGGGAACAGGATCACCGGCACTCCGCCGTGGCCGAACACGAGCATCTCGAAGTCGCGGCTCAGATGCGGCGTATACCAGCGGACGTATTGTTCATTCATGCGCGTGACCGGGCGGGCAGCAGAGGACGTGCCGGGGAACCAGCATACCGCCGCCCTTGCGGGGTGCAAGCCGCCGGGCTTGACGGTCCCCGGCATTCCGGCAGGAGTGTCGCCGCTTTAGCCGGAATCATGCGGTTGAGAGCTGAGAGTTGAAAGTCCGTGGCATCTGAAACTTGCGTTCGACTTCGGGCGGGGCAAAAGCCGTACTTTTCAATGTGCCGTCGGCTGAAGGCCGAATTCACGATTGGACACCGGCATTCAACTTTCACCATTCAACTTTCAACTGAAACGTTCGGCCTCAGCCCGAGAATGAATTCCCGCCGCTCCCCGTTCGTCCCGCAGCTTCGCATGCACCGGCGCTTCCATTCGGTCGCGATGCGGAACTGCCGCGATCTCACGGTCTGGCTGCCGCCGGGATACGCCGCTTCCGGGCCGGAGGCGCGGCGGCGTTATCCCGTCATTTATTTTCAGGACGGCCAGAACGTCTTCGATCCGAAGACCGCGTTCCTCGGGCACGCCTGGATGGCCGGCGACACGGCGCTCCAGCTTGTGCGGAAACGCGCGATCGTGCCGCCGATTCTCGTCGGCGTCGCCAACCTCGGCGCGGGCCGCATCGACGAATACAGCCCCACGCGCGGCGAGTATCGCGACCTCGACGGCACCGATCGGAAAAGCGCGGGCGACGGCCGCCGGTACGCGCGCTTCCTCGTGCGCGAGGTCAAGCCGTTCATCGATGCGCGCTACCGCACGCTCCCGGGGCCGCGCACAACCGCGCTGGTCGGCTCATCCATGGGCGCCCTGATCTCGATCTATACGGCGCTTTGGCATCCGCGGGTCTTCGGTCACGTCGCCGCAATGTCGCCTTCCGTCTGGTGGGACAACCGCGTGCTGCTTCGCGATGTTTCCGTCCTCACGCGCAAGCCGGAGTTCCGCCTGTGGATCGATGCCGGCACCGCCGAACCCGGCTGGGAGACCGTGACGATTCTCCGGGATTCCCTCATCGGTCGCGGGTGGACGCTGGGCGGCGACCTGCATTACGAGGAAAGCACGGGCGGCGAGCACAACGAGGCGGCCTGGGCGGCTCGCCTCGGCGACGTGCTGCCGTGGATTCTGGCCCGCGGGGAACGGAGCTAAACAATAGGTCTGCTGCGGGTGGTCGCCGATGTCCCCATCGGCGATCCTTGAGCGTCGGTGTGGAAACCGACGCCCACCGCAGGCGGATCTCATTCGCTGGCGTCGCGCGCGATCCGACTGGATTCTTCTCCGCGACGCCGCCGGCTCAATCCAGACCGGCGACGGTGACGTCGTTCGCGTATTCGATGGCGAACCGGACCGGCAGCTCGCGTTTCTCACCCGGCTTGAGATCGAGGGTCCATTGCAATGCACCTTCGGCCGTCGCCTTCAGGTCGGACGCATCCGGAGCGAGCTGCCGCACCGTGATCTTTTCATTGCGCGACACCGGGAGCTGATCGGACACGACCACGCGCTCGGCCGTGGATTTGTTGTTCTGCACGGTAATGAGGTACTCGTACGTGATGCGCTTGCCGGAATTGGTCAGGCCGGTCTGCTCGGAGAACTTGGTGACGCGGCGGTGTTTCACGCTGATCCCCTCGTCCGCGCCGAGCGCGAGGTCGAACTTCTCCCCGGGCATGACCGTGCCCAGGCGGCTCGTCGCGATGAAGGTGTCGTCGAGAAATACATTCATGGTGCCGGCCAGCAACGGGAAGTCGGTGGAGTTCACCACATGCGCGTTGAGGTAGGCGATCGCCTGCAGCTTCGGCACGGTGAGATACTCGGACGTCGTGGTGACGCGGGCGGAGGTGATCGGCACCTTCTGCTGCGAATTGTCGCTCGGGACGGAAGCGGCGACGGCGATCTTGAACGACGCGCTCGTGGCGGCGGTTTCGATCACGGCCGCCGCCATGATGGCATCCTTCATTTCCTGTTCCGCGAATGCCGCAGCGGGCGCCGGCGCATTGACGGCGATGCCTCCGATCGATCGGTCGCGGCGATCGGTGAGCATTTTGGCGGCCTTTTCATACATCACGGCGCGCGGCACCCACACGTCCAGCGCCCATGGCGACAGCGTCGGCGCGCCGCCGCCCAGCGACGGTTTCGCAGTGGAGAGAGTCATGGCGACGTCCTTCCAGTCCTCGCCGGTGCTTTGGTGAACGAGTCCGAAGTACCCGAGGGAAACGGCGTGCTCGCCGCTGAGCACCCGCGCATCGTAGCCCGGGGTCCATCCGGCGCCGGGCACGGCGTAGGAAAGGGAAACAGCCAGCGTGCCGGCCTGCGCGGCGGACACGCGGACGGTCACCGTCTTCACGCTCCGGCTGCCGGTTCCGCGCAGCTCGTTGAGCTGGGCCTGTGCGACCCCCATCTTCGTTTGCAGGTCCTCGCGCTCGCCGTCGAGGGTGGCATGCGCGCCGATGATCTTCGTCTTCTGTTCGGTCAGGTAGGTGAGCGCGCTGGTCAACTGGTTCATGTCCGGCCGCGGCACTTCCTTGCCCGGCGGCGCGAACAATGCGGCCTGCATCTGGGACAGCATGGCCGACTGGGTCTCGAGCACGGCGTTGCGGTCGTCGAGCGCGCGGCCCTGTTTCTGCAGGTCGCGCAACAGGTCCTCGATCTCCCTGATCCGGGCGTTGGGCGTGGTATCCACGAACGTCCGCTTGGCCGTCACGTCGAGGATGGTGGCGGTGGCGCTGCCCCGGCCGGCGACCTGGAGCGATTGTTCGTTGAGCGACTCGGGCAGGTCGGCGAAGACGAGTTCGCTTGGGCCGGTCGGCAGCTCGACGGTCGCGGTTCGTGTGACCACGGCGCGGTCGATGTAGACCGTGACGGCGGAGATGCGGGAGTCGAGGGCGGCCGCCCGCAGGAGGGGAAAAGCGGCCAGGGCCGCGACGAGGACGATCAGCACACGGATTTTCATTGGGCGACGGGGGATGATTTTGCCATAAGACGGCCAGCGGACGGCTTTCTTAGGCTGAATCCGACCGGGCCGGCCTTTTTTGGATCCCCAGGGCCGCCCCAACTGCCGTAAACGTCGTGGTGGAACCGGGCCTCCGGACCGGTTCAGGATCGAGTATGACCGAATTTCCCCAACGGCTTCGGCATCAGATCCCGGGGTGGGTCGGGCGGGGTGCCATCTATCACATTCGTATCCGGACTGGGGAGGACAACAGCGTGCCGCTTACCGAACCCCTTGTCGGCCACGCCTTGCTTAAGGGCGCCCGCCACTATCATCAGGCGCAGCGCTGGCACGCGAGGTGCCTGCTTCTGATGCCAGACCATCTTCATGCCCTGGTTTCGTTTTTTGATGATTCTTCCATGGGTGCCACCGTCGGGGCGTGGAAAGCCTATCACGCCAGACGCCATGGGATCATCTGGCAGGACGGATTTTTCGACCATCGAATTCGAAATGCGCAGAGCCTCGGACTGAAGGCGGATTACATTCGTCGGAATCCGGTCGTGAAAGGACTCTGCACTCGAGACACCGATTGGGCGTGGGCCATATGGATGACCGACTGAACGACCTGCAAGTGCCGTCCGATGAGAACATGCTCTGAGTCGGACGAGCGTCAAACCGGCCCGGAGGTCCGGTTCCACCTCGGAAAGTTTCGCCGTCGAGCAGGTGGCCCCGGGCCTCCGGACAGGTTCTGCCGTGCCCGGCGACTACCAATCGTCGCTGCGAAACGGCGCGGCGGGCAATCCGGCGTCGTTGAAAAGAGAGGCCGCGGGCGCATTCGTCCACGCGTACCGGACGGCAACGGGTTCGGCGACTTCGGGCGAACTGACGACGACGCTCCGGTCGTCCACCAGCGCCGTGGCCGAATGAAAGCCGCGGTCGGCTCCGGCGACCTCGAAGGCCGTGGCCGTGCCGTGGATGTTCAGCCCGGCGGCGCGGGAAAAGCGCACGCGCATCGCGGCGCCGTCGCGGGTGGCGGATTGGAAAACCGGCCCGCTCCATTCACCGGGCAATCCGTAGGCCTGGCTTTCCGCGATCAGCGCGAGGCGTTCGCCGACCGGGCGCTTGTCCTTCGGATGCAGGTCGTTCGCATCGCCCGCGTCGATGGTCGCGGCCATCGCCACGTCCGGCAGTGCGAGGACGCGGCTTTGCGCCTCCCGAAGCTCCGCCCAGTCGCGGCCGCCGGGGTGGCCGTTGGAATAGTTGGGCAACTGGACGAGATAGAAGGGCCGGTCCCCGCCTCCCCATTGCTTGCGCCAGTCGCGGATCATCGCCGACAGCAGTTCGGCGTATTCGCCCGATCGCCCGACGTTGCTTTCGCCCTGGTACCACAGGAATCCGCGGATGGCATACGGCGCCACGGGCAGAATCATGCCATTGAACAGTGCGCCGGATGCATAGGCGGTGCCCGGACCAACCGGAGGATGGGGCCAGGGCAGGGTGATGGGCTTTCCCGTCGCGGCCCAGTCGGCCTCCTGCCTGCGCCAGGCCTCGTCCAGTGCGGGATACCCGGCCTTTCGCTGCGGAAAAGTTTTCAGCTCCTCCTGCCAGCGCTGCTCGAAACCGGGCCACGCCCGGGTGCGGCGCAATACCGGTTCGGCGAGCCAGGACTCGATTTCGGTGCCACCCCACGAACTGTGGATGATCCCGACCGGCACCTTGAGTCGGGCGGCCAGCGCACGGGCGAAAAAGAATCCGACGGCGGAGAAATCGCCCGCCGTGGCGGGGCCTGCCACCCGCCAGCCCGAGGTCGGCGCGGTCTCGGCCGGCGCATCGGAAGGCGAGCGCTCGACCCGCAGTTCCCTCACGAGCGGCAGATCGGCGGCCGCGATTTCCGTCGCGGCATCCTTCGCGCGGCTGAGCGGCAATTCCATGTTGGACTGACCTGACGCCAGCCAGACCTGGCCCACGACGACGTCGTGAAGCGTGATCGATTCGCCCGGGTTGGTGGAAATCACGACGTCCGCGCCGGAAGCATCGGCGGGCATCGGGGCGAGCGTCGCCTTCCATCGGCCATCGGCGCCGGCGATCGCCGCGACCGACTGTCCGCGGCAGGAAATCGTCACGGCGGCGCCGGGTCGGCCCCGACCCCAGACCGGCACGGGCTGGTCCTGCTGAAAAACCGCATGGTCCGAGAAGAGCGACGCCGGGGTCAGGCGTTCCGAGGCGGACAGGGGATCGGTCACGGCTCCGATCAACACAAGGCACGAACCCAGCGCGGCAAGGATTTTCATAAGGGGCGGGCGGCCAATGGACGCATGGAGCGACGCGGTCGCAATCGGAATTTGCCACCGCGCCGTGCGCCGTGTTTGGTGCCGGCACCATGTTGTTTCATTGCGTCTACTTCTGGCTGAAGCCCGGCCTCACCTCCGATCAGCGAGCCGACTACCAGCGCGGGGTCGAATCCCTCACGAAAATCAAGGCGGTGAGCCGCGTGACCATCGGAAAGCCCGCCAAGACCGAGGCGCGGCCGGTGGTCGACCTGAGCTTCGATTGCGCCCTGATCGTGGAATGCCAGGACGTCGCCGCGCACGACGCCTACCAGATGGATCCGATCCATCTCGCGTTCGTGGAACGATGCAAGGGTTACTGGACGCGCGTGCAGATCTACGACTCGCAGTAACCGCCCCCGGCCATGCCCGAACTCGCCGGCCAGGTCGTGATTGTCACCGGCGCCTCGTCGGGCATCGGTGCGGCGACGGCCCGGCGCCTCGGCGCCGCGGGCATGCGCGTGGTCGTGACCGCGCGGCGCGCGGATCGCCTGGAAGCACTCGCCCGGGAGCTGGATCCGACCGGAGAACGCGTTCTCTCGATCGCCGCGGACCTCACCGACGAACACGACCGTCACCGCCTGGTGGGAGACGCCGTCGTTCGCTTCGGCCGGATCGACGCGCTGGTGAACAACGCCGGCTTCGCGGTCCGCGGCCCGCTCGAACGCGTGCCGATTGATCTCATCCGGCGCAATTATGAGACCAATGTCTTTTCGCTGCTCGCCTTGACGCAGCTAGTGCTGCCCGCGATGCGCGAGCGCCGCTCCGGCCGCATCGTGCTGATCGGCTCGGTCGCGGGCCGCATCGCGCGCCCGCTGTCGAGCATCTACGACTCCACCAAGCATGCCCTCGAGGCGCTGGCTGACGGCCTGCGCGGCGAACTCGCGCCCTTCGGCGTGCGCGTGGCCCTGATCAGGCCGGGATACATCGCCACGGAATTCTCCGCCGCGGCGGACCAGGCCTCGCAGGGACTCGAGGAGCAGCTTGGCCCATATGCGCCCTTTGCCGAGGCCTCGCACCGATCCCTTCAGAATTTGAAGCGCTACGCGGCCGATCCCGACGTCATCGCTCGCCTGGTCGAGAAGGCGCTGCGCGCCCGCCGCCCCGCCATGCGTTACAGCGCGCCCTTTCACGCGAAGGTTCTCCTGTTCGCCAACGGGCTGTTGCCGCGGCGAATGATGGCGTGGTTTCTGCGGCTGAAGAGATGAGATATCCGACCGGCCTTCGCGAGCGAAGGCCCTACGATGCCACCCTCGGGCCGGCTGGGCTCTGGCGCCGGCGGAATCGATCCCGTCCGTTTTGCTGGGCAGCCGCTTGCGGCGGCTCGAATCCCTTCCGGCTGTAGGAGCGGCTTTATGCCGCGATCAACCGGGGTCTGGCGCCCCCGGCTACACCGGGAGAGTGTAGTCGAATTGTGGCCGGGTCCGCCGGGCCCGGCAATTGGGTGGGGCAAGACGGCTGGGCTCTGGCGCCGGCGGAATCGATCCCGTCCGTTTTGCTGGGCAGCCGCTTGCGGCGGCTTGAATCCCTTCCGGCTGTAGGAGCGGCTTTATGCCGCGATCAACCGGGGTCTGGTGCCCCCGGCTACACCGACGGCATGGCACCATTCGTTCCGTCCGCGTCAATCCGGCGCCACCGATGTCGGCGGGGTCGCAACGAGAAAGGCATGGAGATTGGCCGCCATCCTGCCGCCGAAGCCGGGCACCGCCGCGATCTGTTCAACGCTCGCCTGGCGCAGGCGGTCGATCGAACCGAAATGTCCGAGCAGCGCGGCGCGCCGCACCCGGCCGAGTCCGGGAAAGTCATCGAGCACGCTTTCGCGGATCTTGCGCGACCGGAGATTGGCGTTGTACGTGTTCGCGAACCGATGGGCTTCGTCGCGCAGGCGCTGCAGGAGGTTCAGGCCCGGGTGACCGAGCGGCAGGTTGAGCGGCGCGCGGGCGTCGGGAAAAATGATCGTCTCCTTTTTTTTCGCCAGGCCGATCAAGGGCGGCGGCGGGCAGTCGAGGATCAGGAAGGCCTTGAGCGCAGCGGCGATCTGGCCGCGGCCGCCGTCGATCACGACGAGGTCGGGCAGCAGTTTCTTTTCCTGGATCAGGCGACGGTAGCGGCGGCCGACCACCTCTTCCATGGCCCGAAAGTCGTCGTTGCCGATGAAGCTCTTGATCGCGAACCGGCGGTACTGGTCCTTGTCCGGCCTTCCGTTCGTGAAGCGCACCATCGACGCGACCACGAATGTGCCGCTGATGTGCGAGATGTCGAAGCACTCGAGGTGGACCGGCGGGGACTCCAGCCCCACCGCCGCCTGCAGCGCGCGGAGCGCATCGTCGTCGGGGCGCAGCCGGGTGAGGTCCCGGGTGAATTTCCGGGTCCGCGCCAGCGTGCGCTCGAGGGCGAGCACCACGTCTCGCAGCTCCGCGGCCTTTTCGAACTCCTGCTTCGCCGCCGCGGCGTGCATTTCCCCGCGAAGCTCCGTCAGCCACTCGCGCGACTTGCCATCGAGAAAATCACACGCCTCCTCCACGCGGGCGTGGTAGACCTGGGGATCCACCTCGTTCGGCCAGCCGGACAGCTCCGCCCGCACGTCGTCGTAAATCCGGTAACGCCCGTCGGGCAGGCGCGTCGGGTGGGCGTCGGCAAGCAGGATGCCGTAGCGCTTGCGCATCGTCGCCAGCGTGCGGCGCAGCAGGCCGGAATGCGCGAAGGGCCCGAAATACCGCGAGCGGTCGTCGCGCCGGAAACGCGTCAGCGCGAAACGCGGCATCTCGTCCTCGGGATTCACGCGCACGAGCAGGAAGCGCTTGTCGTCGGTGAAGTCGGTGTTGTATTTCGGCCGCCACTGCTTGATCAGCTTGCCCTCGAGGAGCAGCGCCTCGGGCTCGGACTTGACCTCGACGGTGTCGAAATCCGCGATCAGCTCGATCAGGGTGCGGATCTTGGGCTGGTGCCGGAGGGCCCGCGCGCGCCCGGCCTGAAAATACGACGACACGCGCTTGCGCAGGCTTTTCGCCTTGCCGACGTAGATGATGCGGCCAAGGCGGTCCTTCATGAGATAGACCCCGGGCTTTTCCGGCAGGGCGCGGAGCTTTTCCTTGAAGTCGGGGGTCATGGCGGCGGAGCAGGCAGAACCGGATAGGCGGGAATCGCGGGGCTGGCAATCCGCGGCCGTCGCGGGCGCCGGCGTTTTCGCCGATTTTTCGCACCGCACCGGCCCGCGCGGGGCTGGCATTTTGGAGAAAAGGAGCTAGGTTCCGCCTCGTTCGGTCTCCATGGCAACACAACATCCGGCACACCCAGGCCCCGCGCCTGCGGGCGGCGCATCACGCGCTCCACGTTACGAGCTGATCACGCTCGGGGACGAATTGCTGCTGGGCCTGACGGAAAACAGCCATCTCGCCTGGATCGGCGCCCAGCTCGGGCGCCGCGGCGTGCAGCTCCAGCGCAACGTGACGATCACGGACGAGGCCGACGCCATCGCGGAGCAGTTTCGCGAGAGCTGGGCGCGCGCCGACGTGGTGATCACCACCGGCGGACTCGGCCCCACGTGCGACGACCGCACGCGCGAGGTGCTGGCGGACATGCTCGGGCAGAAGCTCGTTTTTGACCGCGTCCTGGAGCAGGGCATCGAGGACCGCTTTGCGCGCTTCGGCCGGAAACCGACCCCGAACAATTTCAAGCAGGCCTACCGTTTTGAGCGCGGCGAGGTCCTGCCCAACGCCAACGGCACCGCTCCGGGGCTCTGGGTCGAGCAGGACGGCCGCGTGCTCATCATGCTCCCCGGCCCGCCGAACGAGCTCCGGCCGATGTTCACCGAGCAGGTGCTGCCGCGCCTCGCCACGCTGGGGCTGATCGCCGACTCCGAGGCCTACATCCAGATCCGCTCGGCGGGAGTGGGGGAGTCCGCGCTGGAAACGAAATTCCAGCCGACGTTCAACCGTTTCCCGGGCCTGGGCATCGCCTATTGCGCGCACATGTGGCAGGTGGACTGCCGCATTTCCTCGCCGGACGGCCGATACTCGATGGACGAGCTGCGCGGCATCGCCGAGGAATGCGCCGTGCTGCTGGGCGACGACTTCATGTGCTTCGGGCACGACAACCTGGCGAAGGTCGTGGCGGACCAGCTTCGGCAGCAGGGGCGCACGCTCTCGGTGGCGGAAGCCTGCACCGGCGGGCTGCTGTCCAACAGCTTCACCGATATCTGCGGCGCGTGTAAATTTTTCCAGGGCGGCATTGTCAGCTATAGCAACGACTCCAAGATGCTCCTGCTCGACTGCCCCGAGTGCCTGCTCTCGCAGCACGGTGCGGTCAGTGAGGAATGCGCGGTGGCCATGGCGACCGGTGTCGCGAGCGCCCTCGGTTCGGATTACGGCCTGGCGGTCACGGGCTTCGCGGGCCCCACCGGCGGACCCGGCGAGAATCCCGTCGGCACGATCTACATCGGCCTCCATTCCCCCGGCGGCGACTGGTCGCGCAAGCTCACCTATCCCGGCCCGCGCAGCGCCGCCAAGCAGCGCACGGTCAACGCCGCGATCGACTGGCTCCGCCGCGAAGTGCTGAAGGAGGCCCGCAAGGCCTCGGCCCCGCTCGTCAACTGAGTCCGGCGCCGGCGGCCTCACGAGGCAGGCGAAAATTTCTTCGTGCGCTTTCCCGCGATTCGTGGGCAAATCCCCGCCCGTGCCTGCGACCGCCAAGCCATTCGTGTTCATCTGCGGCCCCGACGACTTTCTCGTCGGCCGGCTGGGTCGCGCGCGCTTTGACGCCCTGGCGGACGAAGGAGGCGCCGACGAGTTCGCGCGCGAGATCGTGAATGGCTTTGCGAACAACGTCGACGACGTCGCGACCGCGGTTAACCGTTTTCGCGATGCGGTCCAGACCATGCCGATGTTCGGCGGGCGCCGCGTCGTGTGGCTGAAGGACGTCAATTTTCTCGAGGACTCCGTCACGGGTCGCGCCGAAGGCACGCTGGAGCAGGTGGCGGCATTGCAGGAGTTGCTCGAGCGCGTCGATCCGGCCGAGACGTCGGTCGTGGTCACGGCCGCACCGGTCGATCGCCGGCGCAGCTTTCCGAAATGGTGCGAGTCGCATGCGGACTTCACCGTGACGGGAGGCGAGGGCGGGGATGCGCTTATTGGTGTTGCGCTGGCCGAGGCCCGAGAGCTCAACGCGAAATTCGACGGGCACGCGGCGGAGCTGCTGGTCGGGCGGGTCGGGAACAACCCGCGCCTCCTGACCGAGGAGGTGCGCAAGCTGGCCACGCACGCGGGCGCCGCGCCCGCCCCGGAGGCCGCGGTGACCATCACGGAGGAGGAGGTCTCGGACCTGACGGCGAACACGGCCGAGGGTGATTTTTTCGAGGCGGCGGACGCCTTTTCGGCGGGCAACCTGGCGGCGACGTTGCGCGCGCTGCAGCGGCATTTTTTCGCCGGCGGGGACGCGCGCCCGGTCCTGGCCGCGCTGCAGAACCGCAACCGGCTTCTGACCCAGGCGCGCGTGCTGCTCGATGCGGGCGAGATCCGCGTGGGCGGTTTCGGCGTCGACAAGGCCTCGCTCGCCCGCGCGCAGGAGGCGCATGCCCCGGCCTTCGGCGGCGACACCGAGAAAAGCTCCTACAATGTCTTCACGCAGAACGCCTGGTATCTCGGCAAACTCATGGGCGGCAAGCTGCCGCCCCTGCGCCGGCTGATCGACAACCAGCAGGAGTTCGTGCGCGCCTTCGAGCAGATCGTGCAGCGACCGCACGAGCAGGAAGCCATGCTGCGCGAGATGGTTTCACGCTGCCTGGCGTGAGCCGGACTCATTCAGTTGGATACGCTCTTTCGAATGACGGGTGGTGTGCTGAATGGTGGAACCCGACCTCCGGGCGGGTTGGCGAGACTTTCAAAGCAAAACGGGGCGCCCCTCGAGATCGCTCGGGACCCTGAGCCTGTCGAACGGGGAGGTCCGGTTTCTCATCAATCCTCCGGCCTGACCAGCCATCTCTCGGCGGCCGCAGCGCGCCCGAGATCGGTGTCGGGGCAGCGGAACACGAGGGTCTTATAGTAGATTTCCGCATCGTCCGGATACCTGCGGGCGAGCCAGTTGCCGGCGGTGTTGAGGATGGTCGCGGTCAGGCGGTCGTTGTCCGGCAGCAGCGTGGTTGCCAGCAGTGCGATCTCGGCGGCCCGCTGGCGGTAATGAAAACGGCGGCTCGGGAGCTGGATTCCATGGGAGCGCCTGGACTCGTCCGCGGAGGCGAGAAACGCGGTGTGTCCCTCCGTCTGGCCGGCGTCCTCCATCCCCGCGCCCCGGAGCCATGGTCGCTCGAGGCGCACGTCTCGGATCTCCGGCCATTGGAAGTCGCCGCCCCAGAGGTTGTAGTCGGGTTCCAGCTCGGTCCCCTGGATCTCGAGACCATATTCGCGCAGGATTTGGGCGGCTTGCCACAGCGCCTCCGCGCGCGTGCGTTTCGGAAGTTCGGTCCGGTTGCCCTGCCGAAGAGCCGCCACGAAGTCGTCGAAATGGCCAGCCATCCCGGCGGGGAGAAATTCCCGCGCGCGCCGGAAGTCTCCGTTGCGCACCAGGCGCCGGGCCAGCAGGTGACGCAGGTCGTCCACCATCGCCGACCGGCGGTTGGCCGCATCTGGCGCGGCGGCGAGATCCGCGGTGTCGCGGCGGACGAACTCGGTGAGCTCAGCAACGGAAAGCACCTGCTCGGCGACATACGCGGCATCCGCCCAATGGCCTTCGTCGAGGAACAACTGCAGTGCCGCGACATATTGCTCCCGTTGCAGGGCGAGCACCCCGCGCACGCCGGCGAGCCGGGATGCCGGGGTGTCCTCGGGGTTGTGGTCGCCGCTCCCCTGCTCGGATGCGGAAAGGGGAGAGAGGAGGGCGGCGTCGGTCGGGAATGCGCGTGCCGCCCGAGCAAGATGGTCGACCGCGATTGCGGCATCGCCGGCCCGCAGACTGAGCATGCCCCGAACCCATTCGCTCGCGGGAGCATCGTCCGGCGCGCGCCGGGCGAAGCGTGCGGCGTCTTCCCACAATCCGTTCTGATAGGCGGCCCACGCCCAGCGGTCGGCTTCCCCCGGATCGAGCGCATCCGCGCCGGGGAGGACGGCAATCCAGCGTTGGAACCGGATGCTGGCGCGGGCCGACCAGGGGGCGTACGGACCGCCGCGCGCGGTGAACCACGCCGTGACGAGGGCGCGCAGGTTGCGATCGGCCGCGATTGCCCGCAGTTCGGCGGTGGGGGCGGGAGTCCCGGGAGAATCGTCGCCGTTTCCGAACGCGCGGGCGAGCACAGCCTGGATTGAAGCCGCGGCGGTCGCATCGCCGGAGGAGAATTGCTCGAAATAAAGTCGCAGCGCTTCCGCAGTCTCTCCGCGGCGGAACTGCAGGCGGGCTTCCCACCCGAGACTCGCGGCGGCGAGATCCGCGGTGTCGGTGAATCCCTGGCGCACGTCGGCTCGCACGTCCTGGAATTGGGCGCGGGCCGCCCGTTCATCGGTGTCCATCAGCGCGCGGCCGAGCATGAAGGCGGCCCAAGTCGTGCGATGCCGGCGCTCTCGACCCGGCAGCGCGAGCAGCCGGCGCCACCCGGCGACGGCATTCTCGACCCGGCCATCGTGCCAATCGCGCGCCGCGCGGCCATAGAGCTGGAATTCCGGCGGCAGTTCGGGGGGCGGACAAAGACGGGAATACGTGGCGATCCGCAGGGAAATTTTCCCCGCGTTCAGTCCCGCCGCCTGCAGGGCCTCGCGGATCTCGGCGAGTTCGGGTTTTTCGTGCTCGTTGGAGACCGGAGGCCTCGCCCCGCGGCGATCGGGCGGAACGAGACGCAGTAACTCGGCTTCGAGGCTCAGGGTGGGGAGCCGGGCGAGCTCGTCGACCGACTCCGTCAGATAACAGTTGGGGAAGTCTGGTCCGCAGGCGCGGGAGCTGGCCACGGGAAAGAATAGCGCGGTGCCCGCGACAAGCGCGAGTCCGCCGAAACGGGGAGACATGGCGAAAACAAAGGGCAGAATTTCATGGAAGCGCGGTGAGGACGGGCGCGATGGCGCGATTGAAGCGGACCCAGCCCACGCGCATCTTTTCGCCCGGTCGCAGGATGCCGTTGGTGCCGGGCACAGGGGGCTGCACGACCGCCGTGTCGGCGCTCTCGCGCTCGACCCGCCAGCCGCCGAGTCCGTCCGCGCCGATGAAACGGCCGTCCTTCCAGGCGAGGCGAAACGCCGTGGGAACGGCGTCGCCCGGACCCGGATTGGATTCGAACAAATCGATCACGTCATGCGCGGCCGGCACGCCGGTCAGCGTGAGCGACGCGACGGGGGCCTGGCCATGCATGACGGCGCGCAGGGTCGGCCAGCTCCACGCCAGCTCGTCCTCCCGCGAGGGAAACCGGAACCACGATATTCCTTCGCAGGCGGCCGGCGGCGAAGCAAGCAATGTCCGCACAAAATCGGCGAGGGCGGTGGGATCGGCGAGTGCGAGGCGCTGCTGGCGCGCGGGAACGGCCACGCGCGGCGGGCCCTCGGCCTCGAGGGCGACGAAGTTTCCCTCGCGGTCGAAATCGACGCGGTAGCCGTACGTCGGCAACGCGATCCGGAAAGGCCGGCGAAGGTCGGACGCGGCCTCGATCCAGCGCGTCGCGCGCTCGGCGTCGAACAGGTGGTACGGGTCCTCGATCCGCCCGGGTTTCTCGAGCGAATGTACCTGCAGCACGTAGACATCTGCGGCCAGGATGAGGTCGTTGAAGGCCGACGTGTGCATCCAGTCGGGCAGCGCGGTGATGACGAGCCGGTCGGGCGCCACCTCGCGGCGAACCCGTTCCAGCAGATGGCGGTAGGCATCGAGCGCGTTGGTGGCGGCGTCGAAATCGAGCTGCAGCTCCGGCGCCTTCAGCCCATGCGTGCGGGCGCGGGCCAGGGCGTCGAGGCAGGTGTCGATGACCGCGTGCGTGTCGGCCGAGCCGGCCTCCCACTTGCCGGCGCGCGGCCCGATGCGGATGACGACTCCGATCGGCCGGCCGGATTTACGCAGGGCCTCCCAATCCACGTCCACGCGGCGAATATCGGGCAGGTCGCCGTTCCACGAAATGTCATCGGCGAGGACGTCGATGCCGGCAAATTCGCGGCCGGCAGTGGCCACGTCGTGGCCCAACGTCTCGGTCCAGTCGCGCTGCCAGACGTACGCGCGTTGCGGAAGGGCGAGCGGAGCCGGCGGAGTCGATTCGTCGCCCGCACATTGCGGGCCAAACATGACGATCGCCATGGCGACGACAAGTGTGAGGGGAGGGCGCATTTTGGAAAATCGGAAGTTTGGGGCGCCTCGAGCGATCCTGCAAACCCGGCGTGCCGAATCCGGTCGTCGGCTTGCAGCTTACCGCTTGCCGGCTTCTACTTCCACTTATGACGGGTCCCTCGCGCCTGACCGCTTGCCCTCGTTCCACCGAACCGCACGCTCCGGGTTCATGTCCGCTCTTCCCACCGAGTTTTCCGGCGTCACCGTCCACACCAAGGCCAACGTTTATTTCGACGGCAAGGTCGTCAGCCACACGGTGCTGATGCCGGGCGGAGCAAAGAAGACCCTCGGGCTGATCCATTCCGGATCGTACCATTTCGGCACGGGCGCGCCGGAACGCATGGAGATCGTGGCCGGGACCTGCCGTGTGACGCTCGACGGCGCCGGGAACGCGGCCGCCTACGGGCCCGGAGAGCATTTTGATGTCCCGGGGAAATCGGGTTTCACGATCGAAGTCGCGTCCGGGATTTGCGAGTACATCTGCTCGTTTCTCTGAGCGCCGCTTCCGGCGGTTTGCCATTGGCATCGTTTCGGCGCTCCCTTAGCGATGGCCCGTGAAGAAGCCCGCCCCGACGCCTGAGCCGATTGCGAATGTGCTGGCCGAGCGCTATGCCTCGGCGGCCATGAAGGAGGTCTGGTCGGCGCGCGGCCGGATCCTGCTCGAGCGCGATTTCTGGATCGCGGTGATGAAGGCGCAACGCGACCTCGGGGTCGCGATTCCCGCCGCCGCCGTCCGCGACTACGAGCGCGTGCGGCAGGACATCGATCCGGCGCGGATTGCGGAACGCGAGCGGGCGACGCTGCACGACGTCAAGGCGCGGATCGAGGAATTCTCGGGCCTGGCCCAGCGGCAATTCATCCATCTTGGCCTGACCAGCCGCGACCTGACGGAAAATGTCGAGCAGCTCCAGGTGATCCGCTCGCTCGAGCTGGTCCGGTTCAAGGCCGTGGCGGCGCTGGCGGCGCTGGCGCGGCGAGCTGCCGAATTCCGCGACCTGATGATCACCGGCCGCACGCACAACGTGCCGGCCCAGCCGACGACGCTCGGGAAGCGCTTTGCGATGTTCGGAGAGGAGCTGTTGCTGGCGCTCGGACGGCTCGACGACCTGAAGGCGCGCTATCCCGTGCGCGGCCTGAAGGGCGCGGTCGGCACCCAGCTCGACCAGCTCACGCTGCTGGGCGGCGACGCCGGCAAGGTCGACCAACTGGAGAGGCGTATCCTGAAACACCTTGGCTTCAGAATGTCGTTTGGCGCCGTCGGTCAGGTTTACCCGCGCGCGCTCGATTTTGACGTCGTGAGCGCGCTGCACCAGACGGGCGCGGCGGCCGCGAGCGCCGCGACCACGCTCCGGCTGATGGCCGGCGCGGGACTGCTGACCGAGGGCTTCCAGGAGGGACAGGTCGGCTCGTCGGCGATGCCGCACAAGATGAACGCGCGAAATTGCGAGCGCATCTGCGGTTTCGCGACGGTTCTTTCCGGCTACGTGACGATGACCGCGGGGCTGGCCGGGCATCAGTGGAACGAGGGCGACGTCTCGTGTTCGGTGGTGCGGCGCGTTGCGCTGCCGGATGCGTTCTTCGCGCTCGACGGCGCGCTCGAAACGTTCGTGACCGTCTTGCAGCAGCTCGAGGTTTTTCCCGCCGCGATCAAGTCCGAGAACGCGCGGCAACTGCCGTTCCTGGCCACGACGACAATCCTCATGGAGGCGGTGAAGCAGGGCGCCGGCCGCGAGACGGCGCACGAGGCGATCAAACACCATGCCCTGGCGGCGGCGAAGGCGCTGCGCGATGGCGGCGACTCCGACCTGCTGGCGCGGCTGGCGGGTGACCGGCGCGTCGGACTGGGCCGGCGGAAACTCGCGGAAATCCTCGCTGAAAGCGACCGTTTCGTCGGTGCGGCGCCCCATCAGGTCGACCAGTTTGTCTCCGCGGCGGCACCGATCGTGAAAAAAGCCCGGGGCGCCGCCGACTACCGGCCGGCACGCCTGTTATAACCGTCGGGCTCGACGCAGGGATGCGCGTTCGCGGCCCGAAATGGCCGCCGGCGGGAGATTTGGTTTGCCAGTATCGCAGGCCGCGCTTTTTTTGACCGTTCCGTTTGTTTCTTTACCGGCTTTAACAACACACATCCAATGGCAGAACTCTCAGGAAACTGTCTCATCGGCCAGAGTGGCGGTCCGTCCGCCGTCAACAACGCCAGCGTTGCCGGCATTGTTTCCGAGGCCCTCAACCATGGCTGCATCGAAGAGGTCTACGGTGCCCTGAACGGTGTCGTCGGCATCCTCAACGAGGATCTGGTCGACCTGGCCTCCGAATCGCAGCAGGCGATCCGCGGATTGCGCCATACGCCCGGCGCGGCGCTCGGCAGCTGCCGCACGAAGCTGAAGAAATCGCAGGATTTCGATCGCGCCCTCGAAGTGTTCAAGGCCCACAACATCAGGTACTACTTCCATATTGGCGACGGCGATGCGCAGGAGAATGCGGCCAAGATCGCCGAGCTCGCCCGCACCCAGGGCTACGACCTTCGCGTGATCGGCATTCCGAAGACGATCGACAACGACATTCCCGGCACCGACCACTGCCCCGGCTACGGCAGCGCGGTCAAATACATCGCCACGACGGTCAAGGAACTGGCGGTCGACGCCGACGCCACCGGCGCCGGCGACCTGGTGACCATCGTCGAGGTCATGGGCCGGAACACCGGCTGGCTCGCCGCGGGCGCATCGCTCGCCAAGCGCCGCGACCACCCGAACGATCCGCCGCATCTCGTCTACATTCCCGAGGCGCCCTTCTCGAACGAAAAATTCGTCGAGGACGTCCAGCGCGTGCTCCGCAAGGAGCGCCATTGCGTCGCCGTGGTCGGAGAGGGACTGGTCGACAAGGACGGCAATTATGTCGCCGTCGAGACCAGTGACAATTCGGGCGCCGCTCAGTTCGGCGGCGTGGGGGAGTATCTCAAGGATGTCATCGAGGCGCAGATCGGCGCAAAGGTGCGCGTCGCCCGCCTCGGCATCGCCCAGCGCGCCGCGGCGCATCTCGCGTCAAAGACGGACGTGGATGAGGCTTTTCTCGCCGGACAGGCGGCCGTCAAAGCGGCCGTCAACGGCGAGTCCGAGAAGATGGTCACGCTGGTTCGCGGGGACGGCGACCATTACACCTGCGAGACCGGGCTCACGGCGCTCGCCGATCTGGTCGGCAATGTGAAGAAGATGCCGGCCGAGTGGGTCAACGAGGATGGCGTCAGCCTGAACTTCCAGTTCTACCGCTACGCAACTCCGCTGATCCAGGGCGAAGTGACCGTGCCGTTCGACAACGGCCTTCCGTCCTTCATCCGTCTGACCAAGGAGTCCGTCGACAAGGCGCTTCCCGCGTACGAGGCCTGAGAAGTCCCGACTCCTTTATTCCAAGCCGGCCCGCAAGGCCGGCTTTTTTGCGCCGGCCATTCGCGATCCGGTTTTGTGGGGCACCAGTGCAGCGCCGCCGCCAAACTCTCGGTTCGCCGCGTTGACGTGGGGGCGGCTGCGTTCAAGCTGGAGGCTGGTGGCTGCGGGCCGCACCAACCTGATGATTTCATCCCGACTGAATCCCGGCAGTCATGGGCGACGCCTCGTGCCATGCCTGGTGGCGGCTGCGATTGGCTTCGGAATTGCACCCGCGGGCTGGTGCGGAGACGCGCCGTGGACGCTTCACTACGGTCGTTACGGTGCCGCCGCAGTGGCGGATGGCGGCGCGCTTTATGTGATCGATGGCGCGAGCAGCATCGAACGGGCCCTGGGTTCGGTGGAGCGGATCGATCTCGCCACCGGGACATCGACGGTCATGCCCTGGCGTGTCCTACCGCGACGCTCCCTCGCGGCGGTCCTGGTCGAACACCGTATTCTACCTGCTCGGAGGCGAAGGCGATCACGGGCCGGTTGCGACGGTCGAGTCCGTCGAACTGACGGACGGATCGGTGAGGAATCTCGGCTATCTGCCGACCCCGCGCCGGGCCCTGGCTGCGCTCGAGATCGAAGGTCTGATATTCGCCCTGGGTGGAACCGCCGTCAACGATCCGGAAAATGGCGCGCGCCAATCCCTGGTTGAGGTTTTCGACGTGGCGGCGAAGAAGTGGATGTTCGCTCCCACCATGCCGTATCCCAAGGAGGTCCCGGCCGTGCGCGAGGGCAGGTATATTTACGCGTTGGGTGGTTACAACGGGGCAGGCAAAGCGGAGAAAACCTGTGCCCGGTACGATCTCACCACGGCGAAATGGGAGAGGCTGCCCGACACGCCATTTCCGAGCAGCGGTTATGCGGTGGCGGAAATCGGCGGCGCGATCGTCTGCTTCGGTGACTACGATGAGCAGGACCAGGTGACCGCCTACCTTCCCGGGCAACAGCGGTGGGTCCGCCTTCAGATCGCATTTCGTCCGCGCCGGCATGCCACCGCCTGCGTGGCAAATGATACGGTGTACGTGATCGGCGGCAACCACAGCGGAGACGGTTCCGGCGGGAGTCTCCGGGTGATCGATCGCTTCCGGGTGGCCGATCTGAAGGCGGCGATCGTGCGGGCGTTACCCCAGAAATGAGGCTGGCGGGCGGGGTCGGACGGCAGACTCGCGTCCGCGATCTGCCGGTTGCGCCCCGACATCCCGCGCCTCTAGGCTGGGCAGCTCGCGTGTTTTCCCTCCGCCGTCTCTTCCTGCTGATCGTCGCGGCCGCTCTTGTCGCTCGCGGCGATGAGCCCTCACTGGTACGCCTTGATCCCGTCGTCGTGTCGGGTCAACCGATCACGAGTTCGCCGGCCACGGTCACCTCGGTCGATCTGACCGCCGGGCCCCTGGTGACGGGGACCGACGCCATCGCTGCGCAGGCGCCGAATTTTTTCATCGCGACCAATCGGGCCCGTTCCTTCAACGACACCTTCGAACTGCGCGGGCTCGCCAACACCCCGATCTTCGGCGACCCGGCGGTCAGTTTTTACCTCGACGATCTTCCGCTCGGCAGCGCGTTCACGTTTCCGGACGAACTGATCGGATTCGCCCGCGCCGAGCTGCACCGCGGCCCCACCCAAAATACGATCTTCGGTCGCGCCGGATCCGCCGGAGTGCTGCAGATCCTGACCCCGGATCCCGGCGAAACGCCGACATTCACCGCGGAGTTCGGTGCCGGGAGTTTCGCCCGGCGCGAGGCGGGGGTGGAGGCAATGTCGGCGGCGACCGGCACGGCGGACGCATTGGTCGCGGGAAGTTACGAGGCCCGGGACGGTTACGTGCGCAACACCACGCTCGGGCGCGGCGTCGACGACCAGGATGCCCGTTCGGGTCTCGTGCGCCTGCGGATGCATCCGGGCGGGGGCGTGACGGTCGCGATGCTTTTTACCGCGCGCCGAGTCCGCGATGGGGCCCAGCCGCTCGTGCCCCTTGATGGCCCGATGTTCGACGTCCAGCGCAGCGCGGAGGGGATGATGGATCTCGATGCGTGGAACGCGGCCGTTTCGGTGTCGGTGCCGACCGCTGCCGGCACCCTGACGGCCACCACGAGCGCGACCGATTGGGATCTCGATCCTTACGTGAACACGCTGGCGTTCGGTCCCGCGGAGTTGACCGACATCGTGCGGCAGCGGCAGCGAACCTGGAATGAGGAGGTCCGCCTGGTTTCCGGTGCGGCGGGCGACGTGACCTGGCGGGCCGGGCTGTTCGGGTCGATCGCCCGCACGGACGGAACCTATGACCGGACCTTCGGGCCTTATCCCTATGAACAGTCAACTTACCGCCTGTGGGATCGGGATGCGGCTGTATTAGGCGAAGCAACCTGGGCGGTGACACCCGCGTCGCGTCTCACGTTCGGGTTGCGTGCCGAGGCGTCGCGCAAGGATATCGACCGCCGCGAGACCGTGCCGGCGGTCGGCTCATTCGTGCGGCGAAGCGAGGCCGGGGCGTTTCTCCCGAAGATCGGCTGGACCTACGATCCGGCTCCCGGCTGGTCATGGTTCGTCACGGCGGGCGCGGGTTTCAAACCGGGCGGATATTCCGCATTCACCGGCAACGCGGCGCTGGCGCCGTTCGGGCCGGAGCGCACGAGCACCCTCGAGGCGGGCGTCTCGTCCATGAATTCGAGCCACACCCTCGAGGCCACGGTGCGTTTGTTTGCCTATGATATTCGCGGATACCAGATCGAGCGCAGTTTCGTCACGGGTGGCACGGGCGATGACTACCTCGTCGTGAACGCCTCGCGCGCCCGGTCGCTCGGTGGCGAACTGGAACTTACCTGGCGTCCGGCGGCCGGCCTCACGCTGGCCGCGGATGCGGGCGTGACCGACGTCACGTTGCGCGACTTCACCGATCCGTTCACCGGAGTGAGCTATGCGGGGAATCGTGCGCCTGCCGTGCCGCCGTACGACCTGAGCCTTCGGGCCGAATATGCCGCGCACAGCGGGTTTTTCGCGGGCTTGGCGCTCACGGCGAACGGCCGCACCTATTATACGGAGGCGGAGGACCTCCACTACGGCCAGCGCGCCTACGGGATCTTCGGGGCGCATGCGGGATATGCATGGAAGCGCTGGCGCGCCACGCTGTTTGGCGAAAACCTGGGCGACGCGCGATATTACAGCGCCATCACACCCGGCACCGAACACGGAACGCCGGGTGCGCCTCGGACCGTGGGCGGAGAAATCAGGCTGACCTATTGACCGTCGGGTGAACTGACGGAGTTGAGCGTGGAGGGTTGAGCGACCAGGACCCCCGAGTCGGACCGGCCGACTCCTGGTCGACGAGCGAAGCCTCATTCGGCTTTTCGGTCGCCCGACCGGGTGAGCCCGGCTCAGGCGGATTTTGCCGCCCCCACCGCGACGTACGGCTCCTCGTGCAGGTCCGCGGCACGCTTGCCGGCGAGGAGCTGGTACCAGACGCGGGCGCAGGAGAGCACCACGAGGATCACCAGCAGTAGAAAAACCGCCGTCACGGTCGCGTTCAGATGGGCGTTGAAAATCTGCCGCCCGAGCGCGGCGGCATCGGCGCCCGTCGCGCCGGAAAGTTTTTGCTGCAGGCTGGCCGCCTGCGCGAGGAAACCAACGCGCGGATTCGAATCGAAGATCAGCATCACCCCCGCGGTCATCGTGACCGCCAGCAGCCAGGCGAGCGGCAGCAGCGTGACCCACAGCACGCGCGTGCGGCCCATCTTGACCAGGACGGTGGTGCCCAGCGCGAGCGCGAGCACCGCCAGGAGCTGGTTGGCGACGCCGAAGATCGGCCACAGCGACCGGATGCCGCCGAGCGGATCGATGACGCCCTGATAAAGGAACCAGCCCCAGGCGGCCACGAAGGCGAACGTCGCGGCGAGGTTGCCGACCGCCGAACGCGTGTCCCCGAGGGGCTTCCATGCCATCCCGAGCAGGTCGTGCATCAGAAAACGCCCGACGCGGGTGCCGGCATCAATCGTGGTCAGGATGAACATCGCCTCGAACATGATGGCGAAGTGATACCAGAGCTGCATCGCGCTGCGCCCGCCGAGCACGCCGGCGAACATCTGGGCCATGCCCACCGCGAACGTTGGCGCGCCGCCCGCGCGTCCCACCATCGTCTTTTCCCCGACGCTTTGGGCCAGCGCCGCCATGTCGGCCGGCGTCACGGTAAATCCCAGGGCATTGATCGTATCGGTCACCGCCGCGGGTGTCCCCGCCATGTTCACGGCGAAATACTGGCCGGGCGACATCGCGCAGGCGGCGATGAGCGCCATGATGCCGACGCCCATCTCCGTGATCATCGCGCCGTAGCCGACGGTGCGGATATCGGTTTCGCGCGAGAGGAGCTTGGGTGTCGTGCCGGACGAGACCAGCGAGTGGAACCCGGACACCGCCGCGCATGCGATGGTGATGAAGCAAAACGGAAAAACCGGGCCCGGAATGATCGGCCCGCCGCCGTGCACGAATTTCGTCAGGGCCGGCATCTTCAGCTCGGGTGCAAGCCAGACGATCGCCCCGGCAAGAAGGACCACCGTCCCGATCTTCATGAAGGTGCTGAGGTAGTCGCGCGGCGCGAGCAGCAGCCAGACCGGCAGCACGGAAGCCACGACGCCGTAACCCATCAGCCACCACGCGAGCGTCGGCCGGGAGAGCGTCAGCCAGGATTCGAGGGCGGTCCCCGGCAGGTATTTTCCGCCCCAGACCGCGGCGAGCAGTGCCAGCACCCCGAAAGCGCTGATCCACGCGAGAGCGCCGCCCCGATGGGCGCCGGACCGCATGGCCAGGCCCATCGCGACGGCGATCGGCATGGAGGCGGCGATCGTGAACAGGCCCCACGGGCTTTCCGCCAGCGCGTTGACCACGACCAGGGCGAGCACCGCCAGCAGGATCGTCATGATCGAGATGATGCTCACCAGCGCGAGCAGGCCCGCGAACGGACCGACCTCCTCGCGCACCATCTGGCCGAGCGACTTGCCGTCGCGGCGCACCGAGCAGAACAGCACCACGCAGTCGTGCACGCCGCCGCCGAGCGTGGCGCCGATCAGAATCCACAGCAGGCCGGGGAGATAGCCGAACTGCGCCGCCAGCACCGGTCCGACCAGCGGCCCCGGCCCCGCGATCGCGGCGAAATGGTGGCCGAACACGATCCACTTGTTGGTCCGCACGAAATCACGGCCGTCCTCATGCACAACCGCCGGGGTCGCCCGCAATTCATCCAGCGTCAGGACCTCCGCCATGAGCCAGGCGGAGTGGAAACGCCACGCGAGGGCAAACACGCACACGGTCGCGATGATCATCCAGAGCGCGTTGACCGGCTCGTGGTGCGACCAGGCGAGCACGCCGAGCGCGACGGCGGTCAATGCGATGACGCCGAACCACGCAAGGGCCCGAAGCGGAGCGGGGATTTTCGGCAGGACCATGGGGCAACCGGACGGCCGCGAAGCTACGGAGAAATCCCGGTCCGGCCACTCCTATTTTTGAGGCGCCCGGGGCAAATTGGCTTTCCAATCCGGGGTGGTCATCCGACGATGGGAAAATGGATGCCTATTCCGCGAATCCCCGGCGTTATGAGTCCACTCCCTACGCCCGTTGCGGCTGCAGCGGGCTGAAGCTCCCGCGCGTTTCCCTTGGCCTGTGGCACAACTTCGGCGGCGTCGACGCGATCGAGAACCAGCGCCTGCTGCTGCGGCGCGCGTTCGATCTCGGCCTTACGCACTTCGACCTGGCGAACAACTACGGGCCACCGCCCGGCTCGGCCGAGGAGAATTTCGGCCGCATCCTGCGCGACGATTTTCGTCCCCACCGCGACGAGCTCATCATCTCAACCAAGGCCGGTTATGGGATGTGGTCCGGACCCTACGGCGACTGGGGCTCGCGCAAATACCTCCTCGCCTCGCTCGACCAGAGCCTGGCGCGCATGGGGATCGATTACGTGGACATTTTTTATTCGCACCGGCCCGATCCCGAGACGCCGCTCGAGGAAACGATGTCGGCGCTCGCCGACGCGGTGAAGTCGGGCCGCGCGCTCTATGCGGGCATCTCGAACTACAAGGCCGAGCAGACCCGGCAGGCCGCCGCGATCCTGCGCAGCCTCGGGGTCCCGCTGCTGATCCACCAGCCCGTCTACAACATGTTCAACCGCTGGGTGGAGCCGGACCTCCTGCCGGCGCTCGCCGAGCTCGGCGTCGGCTGCATTCCGTTCTCGCCGCTCGCCCAGGGCCTGCTGACGAACCGTTATCTGCAGGGCATTCCCGATGATTCCCGCGCGCACAAGCCGACCGGATTCCTCAAGGCGGCGGCGATCACGCCCGAGGTTCTGGCCAAGGTGCGGGCGCTCAATGAAATTGCGGTCGCGCGCGGCGGCACGCTGGCGCAGCTCGCGACGCGCTGGCTGCTGCGCCGGCCGGAGATCACCACGGTGCTGATCGGCGCCAGCAAGGTGGCGCAGATCGATGACATCCATGGCGCGCTCGCCCAGGCGCCGCTGTCGGCCGACGAACTTGCCCGCATCGACGCGATTCTCGCGCGTTGAGCCGTCCGGTGATGAAAACCCTGCTCGCGCTTTCCCTTCTCGTCGCGCCGGCGGCTTTCGCGGCGGCGCCGGCCACGACTCCATCCGCGGCCGATCTGCGCGCGTACGCCGGCCAGGCCGAGCATGAACTGAAAACAAACATCCTGCCCTGGTGGCTGAAGAACGCCCCCGATCCCGAACACGGCGGGTTTCATTCGTTCATCGGGGAGGACATGGTGGTGCGCGACCAGTTTCCGCGCGGTGCGCTGCTCACCAGCCGCATCCTCTGGACCTTCTCCGCGGCCTACCGGCGCTTTCACGATCCGGCCTACCTCGCGATGGCCGACCGGGCCTACCGGGACCTCGTCGACCGGTTCATCGATCGGGAACACGGTGGCCTGTACTGGAGCGTCGATCTGAAGGGCAAGCCGCGCGACACGACCAAGCAGATCTACGGACAGGTTTTCGGCATTTACGCCTTGGCGGAATATTTCCGCGCCACCGGAAAACATGAGGCGCTGGACCAGGCGATCGCGATCTTTCACGTGGTCGACAAATACGCGCATGATCCGGTCAACGGCGGCTATTACGATACCATGCAGGGCGACTGGACGCGTCCGACCTCCATGAAGAATGTCCTCGGTGACGCGCCGAAATCCCAGAACTCGCACATCCACATCCTCGAGGGCTTCGCCAGCCTGATGCGCGTCTGGCCCGACGATGTTCTCCGCGCCCGGCAGAAGGAGCTCCTCGGGCTGATCCTGACGCGGATCATCGATCCCAGGACGCACCACCTCGTATTGTTCATGCGGGACGACTGGACCCCCATCGGCGACGAGATTTCCTACGGACACGACATCGAGCTCGCGTGGCTGGTCGTCGAAGCGTCCGACATCCTCGGCGATCCGGGGATCTCGGCCCGGGCGCGCCAGGCCGCGGTGGAAATTGCGCGGGTGACGAACGCCGAGGGCGTCGACACCGACGGCGGAATCTACAACGAGGGCAATCCGAAGGGTCCGACGAACACCCACAAGGAATGGTGGGAGCAGGCGGAGGCGACCGTCGGTTTTCTGAACGCGTACCAGATTTCCGGCGATCCCCGGTTCTACGCGTACTCCGTGCGCAGTTGGAAATTCATCGAGGACAGGTTCGTCGACCGGGTCCATGGCGACTGGCACAACACCCTGGAGCGCGACGACACTCCGATCCTGGAGATCACGGCGCCCAACGGACGGAAATATCCCGACGCCAAGCTCAGCGTCTGGAAATGCCCGTATCACAACAGCCGGGCCTGCATGGAGCTGATGGAGCGGCTGGACGAGCTCGCGGCCAAGGCCCGTTAGGAGTGGGCATCGGCATCCCACCGAGGCCGATCGCCAATGAGGACATCGGCGACCAGCTTGGGATCAGCCCTCGGACTGTCGACCGTTCGAGTGAAGGGCCAGCTCAGCCGGGATCATGCGGTTGAGCCAAGGTGGAACCGGACCTCAGGGCCGGTTCTCCTATGAAAGTCTTGCGAACCCGCCCGGAGGTCGGGTTCCACCCTTCAGTCCACGTCTTGTCACTCGTAAGATCACACCCAACTGCATGAATCCGCCTCAGTTGGCCAGCAGCAGCTCGAGCATCTTCCGGTCGAGCTTGTGGCCCTTGAAGTCCTCGTAGGCGACGTCCTCGCGCCCGCTGTCGAGCACGCCGAAGGTCCCGCGCAGGTTCCACATCGACCAGCCCCAGCCGGCTTCCTTCCACAATGCCAGCAGGTCGGTCATCCATCCCAGGCAGGCATCGTGCGGCGTCTTGTTGAAGCAGCCCCACTCGCCGACATGGATCGGCACGCCGAGACGCGTCAGCGGCTCCCATTTCGTGATCAACTCGGCGCGAAGCTTTTCGCGATCCCAGCGGACGCCGTTCTTGTCCACCATCGGCCACGTCGGTCGCGCGAGGGACTCGAACTCGTTCGGGGGAACCCAGCCGGCCGTGTAATGGCTGATCATCTTCGGCAGGTAACCGCGGGTGCTCTGGATGATGCCCTCGTCGGCCAGCCCCATGACCGGCGTCTGGCCGAGGTCGGCGCCATCGGCGGTGATCAGGCGGTCGGGCGAGACCTCGCGGATGCCGGCGATCAGCGCGCGCGCGATTTCGACGTAGCGGCTCTGGTCCTTCATGAACGGCGGCTCGTTGAACAGGTCGAAGCTCAGCGCCGAGTTTGGGATGTCCTTGTAGCGGCGCGCGAGGAACTGCCAGTGGAAAACCGCGGCGTCGAGGGCCAGCTTCATCTCATCGTGCGAACTGTCGAAAAGCTGGTGCGGTTCCTCCTCGCGGCCATTGACGCAGTAGCCCGGGATGCGGTGGAGGCAGAGGTTGATGTAGACGTTGTGCTTCCGGCCGAGCGCGATCGCGTCGTCGATCGGCTTCAGCGCCTCCTCGTTGATCTTCATCCAGTCCTTTGGGCTCGACCACATCCAGTACCACACGGGCAGGCGCGCGAAATTGAAGCCCCATTCGGACATGATCTCGAAATCCGACTCGGGAAACGCAAGGTTGCGCGAGTGCGGCAGGAAACCCGACAGGTTGAAGCCGCGCCAGCGCGGGATCTTTGGCTGCGGGCGCGGGGCCGGCGCGGGCGCCGGCTGGGCGGCGAGCGAGCGGGGAGTCACGAGCAGCGTGCCGGCGGCGGCCAGCGACGCATGGAGGAATTCACGTCGGTTCATGGGGCCAGGAGTGGGGTGGGGAACAACAGAAACAACCGGATGGAGGCGGCGACGCAAGCCGAACGAGCCGCGGCCACTGCTTGTTTTCGGGCGATGCGGCGTTTAGACGTTTCGCTCCGCGCATGAGCCGGCTCACCTTCTCCGCCCTCAAGTCCACCCGCCGGCTGCCCAGCCCGCCGGCGATCGCGGTGCGCATCCTGCAGCTCGTGGGCGCGGACGACACGACCCTCGAGGAGCTCGCGCAGGTGATCGGGGCCGACCCGGCGCTGACCGCGAAGATCATGAAATACCTGCACTCGCCGCTGATCGGGCTGGGATTTCATGGCACAACGCTGGCGGAGGCGATCGCGCGCATCGGCACGCGCGGCGCACAACTGCTCGCCCTTTCCTTTTCGCTGGTTTCGCAACGGGACCAGAAAGCCTGTCCGAGCTTCGACTTCGACCGGTTCTGGTCGGAATCGCTGGCCCGCGCCGTCGCGGCCCGGCGACTGGCCGCGCGCGAACGCGGATGGGATCGCGAGGAGGCGTTCATCGCGGGCCTGGTCCTGCGCCTCGGCCGGCTGGTCCTCGCAACCGCGGTGCCCGTCGAATACGAGGCGCTGCTGGCGGCGGGCGGCGCCGAACTGGTTCACCGGGAGCGCGAGGCCTTTGGGCTCGACCATCTGGACCTCGGATCGCAATTGCTCCAGGACTGGAAGCTCCCGGAATCCATCTGCCGCTCGGTCGCGCCTTTCGCGGCCGACGAACCATCGGAGGGTCTCTCGCGGCCGGTCGAAATCCTCCGCCTGGCGGATCGGCTCGCGGGTTTCATGGCGGTGCCGGCCGACGGTGAGACGGGCGCCGACGTGCTCGAGGCGGCCACCTTCTTCCTGGGCGGCGATCGCGAGGAGGCGCGCCACCTCATTGCGGAGATGACCCGGGACTGGATGGAATATGGCGAGCTGCTGTCGATTCCCACGCCGGAGCCACCGGACCTGGATGAAATCGAACTCGAGGCCGAGGAGCAGCGCACGACCCTGCGCCTCGCCGCCGAGATCGAGGTGCTCAACCTGCGCAACGAAAACCAGCAGCTCACCCACCTCGCGAACCGCGACCGCCTCACGGGGTTGCTGAATCGCGGCGCGTTCGACGAGGCCATTCGTCAACTGACGTCGGCGGCGCGCGGGGGACTGGCCCTGATCATGATCGATCTCGACCATTTCAAGGCGATCAACGACCGGCACGGCCACCCGGTCGGCGACGCGATCCTTCGGCATTTTGCGCGCATTGCGCACGAGGTTGTCCGCCCGCCGGCGCGGATTTTCCGATATGGCGGGGAGGAGTTCGCCGTGTTGCTCACGGATGTTTCCGATGCCGACGCCCTCGCGGCCGCCGAGCGCCTGCGCCGCGCGATGGAGGACCGCCCCCACCAGGAGGGTTCGCGCAATCTGCGCGCGACGATCAGCGCCGGCGTCGCGACCGCGCGGTGGCCGGAAGCGCCGCTCTCGGGTGCCGGGCTCGTGGCGCGCGCCGACGGGTTGCTGTACGAAGCCAAGCGCGCCGGCGGAAACTGCTGTCGTCCGGATTCGGTGGCGCGCTGAGCCGGAACGATGCCGTCGGTGGGCGTCGGTTTCCATACCGACGCCTTTGTCGCCGATGTGGAAATCGGCGACCACCAAAGGACCTGTCGATCCTGGAGTAAAACCAGCCTCTATTGCATCGTTACGGCCAAGGCAGGATCGTTCGGGCGAGAAGCGGAGGTCGAAAATAAGGGAGGCGAACCCGACGGTACGCCGGGTCAATCGCCGCGGCACAATTTGCACCGCAGGTGTGGTCCGGGCATGCGGGTTTTTTCCCATTCGCGGGAACCGGCCGTATCGGCGCCGTGACACTTTCGCGGGCTCACGGGATGGTTTTTGGGAAATAGAAAACCGCAAAAACCGTTTGATCAGTGCTTTGGCCAAGCGGCTGCGACTTGGCACATGTGCTGCGTGTATAGGAAGCAGAACAAGACATCCGATGAAACTCTCCCGAATCCTTTTTTCTTTTGCCGCCTTCGGCCTGGTTGCCGTGGGTGTGAACGCCGCCCGCAACGACAACGATGGCGTGCTCCATCTGCCCGTCTATCGCATTGAGGTACCCCGTCAATCGGATGCCGAGCGTGCGATCGCGCGGAATCTGCGGGAACTGGCCGATCGGGCGTCGATCCCGATTTCGGTCCGGCCCGAAGTTCCGCTGATCCGCGATGCCAAGGCTGTCCGGTCGGCGCTTCCGATGCCTGCGCGGGTGGCGAAGTTCTGAATTTGCTTAGAGTAGTTGTGTCTGTGTGTGTCAGGCCCGCCCCGCAGGGGGCGGGTCTTGCGCATTCCATGCCAAGGAAAAATCCGTTGCCCCCGGAATACACCGAACACACGGAATTATTTACAGGAGCGCGCAGAGATCGCCGAGCAGACCCCTGAAAATCTCGCGGGAGGAAACGGAGTTAACGGAGCACCGCACCGTTCGTCTCTGTTTCCTTCGTCCTCTCCTGCAAAATAGCTTGGGCCGGGGCTCAGGCTGCGTCGGCCTTGCGGTCCAGGGACTCGAGATAGCGTCCCTGCACGGCCGCGCTGTTGCACCGCGCGCGGTGTTGCAGGGCCGATTGCGCGGCCGACAAATTCGCCGGCGAGCCCTGCCACGTCCGCAGCGCTTCGTTCTGCAGGGCACGGCCGAACGAGAAACTCATTTTCCAAGGCGTGGCCCCGGAACGGCAGATGGCGTTGAGGCGCTCCGTGGCCTCGATGTCGCCCTGTCCGCCCGAGAGAAAAACGACGCCGGGCACCGCGGCGGGAACCGACCGGCGCAGACAGCGCACGGTGGCCGACGCGACATCCTTGAGATCGGCCGCCTCGGCGCTTTTCGCGCCCGGGGTGACCATCCCGGTCTTGAGCAGCATTCCCTCGAGATTGACGTGGTGCCGGGCCAGCGCGGCGAAGACCTCATGCAGCACCGACATGGTCACGGCCTCGCAGCGGGCCAGCGAATGATCCCCGTCCATCAGGACCTCGGGCTCGACGATCGGGACCATGTTCGCTTCCTGGCTCAGGGCCGCAAAGAGAGCGAGGCCGGTGGCGTTCGTTTCAAGGCAGAGGGGCGTCGGCGTTTCCTTGCCAATGGGAAATACGCACCGCCACTTGGTGAACCGCGCCCCTAATCCGCTGTATTCCTTCAGCCGCGCGCGCAGGCCGTCGAGGCCCTCGGTGTACTTTTCGCCAACCGAGCGCGGCAGGTCGACCGTGCCGCGGTCCACCTTGATGCCCGGAATGATGCCGAGCGCCTTCAACCATTCGGGCGTGCTGACGCCCCGGACCATGCGCTGGCGAATCGTCTCGTCATAGAGGATCACGCCGCTGATGGCCTCGCCGAGTCCGGCGGTCGTGAACAGCATCTCGCGATAGGCCCGGCGCGACTCCTCGTGGCACGGGATGCCCGCGGCTTGAAACCGTTTCTCGATGGTCGGGGTGCTTTCGTCGGCCGCCAGCAAGCCCTTGCCAGTGGCGACGAGCGAACGCGCCGCGACTCCCAGGTCCGCAGCCGGGGGCGTGGTCATGGCTAGTGTTTCCGCATCGATGCAGTCGGAACCGGTGGATGGCGCAGGACGCGCGAACCGCCCCCGTCGTGCGGGCCATGCGCGATCTCGTCCTCCTTGGTGCGCAGGAGATCGGCCTTGGTCAGATCGATCGTGATGGCCCCATGCTCGTGCGTGATGCCACGAATGTTGCGGCGCGAGACGCGGACCTCATGGCCTGAATACCAATGGCCGGCGTCGACCACGAGCTCGGCAACAGCCCAATCGTGGTCGTCGAAAAAGAATCCCTCCAACCGGCCCACGTCGCCATCAAGGCCCTCCACGCGATAGCCGATGACGGCGAGCGCGCTTTGGAGATGCTTTTCCGCCCGGTGCTGGATCGGTGTCCGGGAAACCTCCGCGGGTGGCGGAAGCGTCGTCGCCGGGTAGGCACCGAGGCCCCACAAGCCGCTGCCGGCCCAATAGGTGGGCCAGCCATAGTATTGATAATAGACGGACTCGTACTGCCGCGTCACGGGGACATGGCTGGCGAGCGGCGGCGAGTCTTCGATTTGCTGGCGGCGCAGCTTCACCGGCAGGACCTTTTCCCCCGGCTGGATCCGGCCGATCGCCTGCGGGGCGATCAGGACGCTGCGGCCCACGAGCCACGAGCCGGTGTCGATCACCAGATAACGGACGACCCAGTTGAGGTCGTCGAAATAGAAGTCCCGCACATGGCCGATGTCGCCGTCGGAGGCGGCGAGACGCTGGCCGATGAGATTGCGTGTATATTGAAGCATGGCAGGAAGCCGCGCATCCGGATTATCCCGGAGTTGGCGTGGCGGGATGAAATTTACGGCCATCGTCCTTCCGCCACCATGGGGTGTATGCCGAAGACAGCCGGACAGTGGGCGCTCGACATGCGGATTAACCAAATGCCATCATGTGAACACGGCGCGGGTGGCGGAACACCCCATTTTAACAACCGCCCGGTCCGAGCATTATTGAAGGAAAATGAACGGGTTAACTCCACCCTTGTCCGCGGGCGGGCCGGCGCTTGTCGTCGGCGCGGGCGGACGCGCGCAACAGGGCGGATCACGGTTCCGACGCCGCGGCGGGGCGGTGCCTGCGGGCCAAAGGGAAGGCTCGTGAATGCAGTCCCTTCCCTTGCGCTGGCCCCGCTGGATTTCGGGGGCATCCCGATCCCGGCCGACTGATGTGCCCTATCGCTCCGAGCTGTTTACACCGGAGCAACTGACCCGCCACGCCCGCGCCCTGGCGGCGACCCACCGGCTGGGACACGCGTCGGGCACGCCCACGCTCCTGACCCGGCTGGAACGCAATGAAGCCGAACTCCGCGCGTTCAACCGAGCGACCATCGAGGTCGATTCGACCCGGCCGATCAGTCCGGCGTCCGAATGGCTGCTCGATAATTTTTACCTGATCGAGGAGCAGATCCAGATGGCGCGGCGACACCTGCCGCCGGCCTACAACCGCGAGCTGCCCCGCCTCGTCGACGGGTCGTCCGCCGGGCTGCCGCGCGTTTACGACATCGTGCGCGAACTGATTGCGCACGTCGACGGCCAGATCGATGCCGTGGCGCTGACCGCATTCGTGGCCGCGTACCAGGAGATCAGTCCGCTGAAGCTGGGTGAGCTCTGGGCCGTTCCGATCATGCTGCGCCTCGGGCTGATCGAGAACCTGCAGCGCATCACGGCGCGGCTGGCGGGCGCGCGGTCCGACCGCGACCTCGCGGGCTTGTGGCTCGGGCGCCTGCAACTGATGGCGGAGCGCAACCCGTCGCACCTCGTGATCGGGATCGCCGACATGGCGGAGGCCTCCCTTCCCCTGACGAGCTCGTTCGTCTCCGAATTCTGCCGGCGGTTGTCGCGCCAGAGCCCGGTGCTCAACCTGGCCCGGAGCTGGCTCGAGCAGCAACTGGCCGAGGAGGGGTTGTC
>DASYDZ010000133.1:0-7142 GCA_036499305.1 Candidatus Didemnitutus sp. | reverse complement strand
CCGGATGCTCGGTGCGGCCGACGGTCAGCGTGTCGATGTTGAAATTCCGGCGGCGGAAGAGCGAAGCCACCCGGTTCAGGACACCGGGGACGTCCTCCACGTACGCGATAAGGTTATGTTTCGACATGGGAGAGGCGGATTAAGGTCAGGCGCGGCGGGCGGGACGTTTGCCGCCTGCCTTGGCCCGTTTGGCCGGGACGGCGGGTTTGCGGGAGGTCTTCGCGGCGGCGGCGGATTTCGCCGCCGGCTTGGCGTGGCCGTTGGCCTGGGCCTTCACCTCGGGCGGGGCGCCCTCGTCCGACGACGAGGGCATCTGCCACTCGCCATCGCTGCCCGACTCGGACATGACGTCGAGCTTCGGGCGGCGGATCATCTTGTCGAGCGCGGCTCCAGCCGGGACCATGGGGAACACCGTGTCCTCCTTCTCGACCCGGAAGTCGATGACGACCGTGCCGTCGTGCGCGAGCGTCTCCTTCACGGTGTGCTTCATTTCGGAGCGTTTCTGCACCCGGACGCCCTTGAGCCCGAAGGCTTCGGCGAGCTTGACGAAATCGGGACCCGTGATCGGGGTGGCGGCGTAGCGCTTGTCGTAGAAAAATTCCTGCCACTGGCGGACCATGCCCAGGTACTGGTTGTTGATGATGGCGACGTTGACCTTGATCTTTTCCTGCGCGGCGGTGGCGAGCTCCGGCATCGTCATCTGGAAGCCGCCGTCGCCGACGACGACCCAGACGTCCTTGTCGGGGCAGGCAAATTTGGCGCCGATGGCGGCCGGCAGCGCGAAACCCATCGTGCCGAGACCGCCGGACGTGATGAGCGAACGCGGCTTCTCGTGGTGGAAATACTGCGCCTCCCACATCTGGTGCTGGCCCACGTCGGTCACCACGATGGTGTCGCGCTCGCGGGTGAAGCGCCAGAGGTCGTTGATCACGTGCGCCGCGTAGAGATGCCCGCTGTCGGGAAGGGCCTGGATGTCGCGCACGGCGGAGTCGCCCTTCATCGCGTTGATGGTCCCCCACCACGCGGAGCGGTCCTCGGTCTTCACCCCGGGAAGGAGTTCGCCCAGCACATCGGCGAGATCGCCGATGAGGGCGACGTCGACCTGCACGTTCTTGTTCACCTCGGAAGGATCGATCTCGACATGGATCTTCTTCGCGTGGGGCGCGTAGGTCTTGAGGTTGCCCGTGACGCGGTCGTCGAAACGCATGCCGAGCGCAATGAGCAGGTCGGCCTGCTGGATGGCCTGGTTGACCCAGGCCTCGCCGTGCATGCCCATCATGCCGAGATTGAACTCGTTCGACGCCGGAATGCCGCCGATGCCGAGCAGCGTGACCGCGATCGGGGTCCGCGAAGTCTCGGCGAGCTGGACCACCTGGGCGGTGGCACCGGCCTTGATGATGCCCTGGCCCGCGAGGATCACCGGACGCTGCGCGGTGTTGATCAGCTCGAGCGCGCGCTGGTATTCCGACGGCAGGGCGCGAAGATTGGGCCGGTAGCCGGGGAGGCTCGGCGCGGCGCCCTCCCAGTCGAATTCCGCAATGAGCTGCTGGGCGTCCTTCGTGATGTCGACCAGCACCGGACCCGGCCGGCCGCTCTTGGCGATGTAGAACGCCTCGCGGATGGCGCGGGCGATGTCGCCCGGGCGCGTGACGAGGTAATTGTGTTTCGTGATCGGGAGCGTGACACCGGTCACGTCGGTTTCCTGAAACGCGTCCGTGCCGATGGCCTTGGAACCGACCTGGCCGGTGATGCACACGATCGGCGAGGAATCCATCATCGCGGTGGCGATGCCCGTGACCATGTTGGTGGCGCCGGGACCGGACGTGGCGATCGCGACGCCGACCCGGCCGCTGGCGCGCGCATAGCCGTCCGCCATGTGGGTCGCGCCCTGTTCATGGCGCACGAGCACGTGGTGGATCTGCGGGTATTTGGTCATCGCGTCGTAGGCGGGGAGGATGGCGCCGCCCGGGTAGCCAAAAACGACGTCCACGCCTTCGCGGATCAGGCATTCCCAGATGATTTCTGCACCGGTGAGTTTCATGAGTGGAGGGAGTTGGAGGACGAAAGGATCAGATCGTGACGGCGCCTTCGGCGGCCGAGGAGACGGTGGCGGCGTATTTCGCCATGACCCCGCGCCGGTAACGCGGCTCAGGAGCGGCCCAGCGCAGGCGGCGCGAGGCCAGGTCGGCCTCCGCGACCTCGAGCTGGAGGCGGCGGGCGGCCACATCGATGTCGATGAGATCGCCTTCGTGGACCAGCCCGATGACGCCGCCGGTCGCGGCCTCGGGGGCCACGTGCCCGATCGAGAGCCCGCGCGTGGCGCCGGAGAAACGACCGTCGGTGAGCAGGGCCACGGATTCGGAGAGACCCGCACCTGCGAGCGCGGCCGTGACGCCGAGCATCTCGCGCATGCCGGGGCCGCCCTTCGGGCCTTCGTAACGGATGACGACGACGTCACCCGCCACGATCTTCATCGTGCTGACGGCCGCCATCGCGTCCTCCTCGCAATTGAAGACGCGGGCCGGCCCGCGGAATTTCATGATCGCGCTGCCGGCGACCTTGAGCACGCCGCCCTCGGCCGCGAGATTGCCCCGCAGCACGACGAGCCCGCCGCTGGCCTTGAACGGCTTGTCCGTCGGGCGGATGACCTGCTGGCCGGGCGTCTCGGGCGCGTCCTTCACTTCCTCGCCGATCGTCCGGGTGGTCACGGTGAGGCAGTCGCCCTTGAGATGCCCGCCCTCGAGCAGACGGCGCAACAGCAGCGAGATGCCGCCCGCGTGATGCATTTCCACCGCGTTGTAAAGTCCGCCGGGCTTGAGCGTGGCGATGGTCGGCGTGCGCGCGCTGATCGTGTCGAATTCGTCGAGCTTGAGCGGCACGTCGAACTCGCGCGCGATGGCGAGCAGGTGAAGAACGCCGTTGGTGGAGCCGCCCGAGGCGGCGACCGCGGCCACGGCGTTCTCGAAGGCGGGGCGGGTGAAAATCTGCGACGGACGGAGGTCCCGGCGCACGAGCTCGACGACGAGTTCGCCGCATTTGCGGGCGGCCTCGCCCTTTTTCGGATCGGTGGCCGGGATGCCGTTGAAACCGGCCGGCGAAACGCCGATCGCCTCCATGACCGTCGCCATGGTGTTGGCGGTGAACTGCCCACCGCAGGCGCCGGCCCCGGGGCAGGCGCTATCCTCGACCCGCCGCAATTGCCGGTCGTCAATCTTGCCCGCGGCAAATGCGCCGACGGCCTCGAAAACGTCCTGGACCGTGAGCGACTTGCCGTCGAGGTGGCCGGGCTCGATCGATCCGCCGTAGAGGGCGAGTCCGGGAATATCGACCCGCGCCAGCGCCATCATGACGCCCGGGTTCGTCTTGTCGCAGGCCGAGAGGCAGACCAGGCCGTCGAGGTGGTTGCCGCGCGCCACGAGCTCGATCGAGTCGGCGATGACCTCGCGGCTGATGAGCGAAGTCTTCATGCCCTCGACGCCCATCGTGATGCCGTCGGAGATGGAAATCGTGTTGAACTCGAGCGGGGTGCCGCCCGCCGCGCGAATGCCGACCTTGACCTGTTCCGCGAGACCGCGGAGGTGAAAGTTGCACGGCCCGATTTCGGTCCAGGTGTTCGCGATGCCGATCAACGGCTTGCGCAGGTCCTCATCGGTGAAACCGACGGCCTTCAGCATCGCGCGGGCGGGAGCCCGCTGTGGACCTTCCGTGATGGCACGGCTGTGTTTCCTCAAATCGCTCATGGGGAATGGGGCGCTCGCGTCCGTCGGGAGCGGGCGGGAACGTACAATTTGGCAAGACGGTGGGCTTTCATCGAGTGAAAAAAAAGGCCGCCCTGTTCGGGGCGGCCTTCTGTTTAAATTCGTTGGGGAATAAAATCAGGAGACTCGCCCGGTGAGGGGAGTAAGCAGCACGACGACCAGAATGCTAATGGTCGCAAGGGGATTGAGATTGTGGCTGGCGCAGGTCATGTCGGCTGAATCTTGCTGTTGATACCCCCAGAACGGTCGTCGTCAACGCTACTTTAATTTTTTATGACATTTCCCTTCAGTTACGATGGCCTCCTTTGCGAGGTCCCTGAGCATGTGCGTATGACGGTGCCGGACAACCCACCCCAACAACAGGCAGTCCGTCCCCCGCAATTCTTGCCCTGACCCGCCCACTGATCCGCCGATGGCCATCGCATGCCAATCAAGGATGCGAGGACTTTGCCTTCACCGCCGGGGTCTGAGCACGCGGTATCGGATAGTCAGCCATCTCGACGAAGTAGAGATCGTAGGCAGTCGGGCTTTTCGCGTAAGCCAGCCGTTCGATGTCCGGACTGCTGCGGACGGCCGCGATCTGCCAGAAAACGGCGCTGCCCCACTTGGCGTCCGGATCGCTGCCATTCAGGTAACTCGTGATCCGCTGGTCGATGAAGCCGTAGTCCTTGTCGACGTAGTAAAGAGCCGAGAGGGTCTCGTCCACCCCGTACGCTCCTTTGGCCTTCCGGTGCGCCGCGAGGTCAGCAATCGCCTCGAGGGTCTGCGCCGCCTTCGGATCCTCGGTTGCCGTGAGCAGTCCCACGGAATAGGAGGATCCTGGTGCGTGGCCGGCGGCGGGGTCCAGTCCCGAGTACACGCGCGCCATCTCCACCACATTCTGAAGGGTAGCCTGATCGCCGGTCGCCCGGTATAGCGCCCAGTTGCCAACGGCCCGCAGGTCGGGGTCCGCCGAATTCACCAACTGCCGGTAAATCGCCAGCGACTGGTCGTCGGCCATGCCCAGGTACGCAGCGTCCAGAGCCGTGTCGATAACCGGGCGGCCGACTTGGCGGGCTTGCTGGACGGCCGCGGGCGCCCAGGCATCGCCCTGCAGCGCCGCCACCTCGAGGATCTCGTCGAGCGGATAGCGCTGGTAGCTTCCCCGAAGCGAGGCTGGATCGATCGTCTCGCCAAACCGGTTGAGGGAGACGACGGCCTTGAGCACGACCGACTCGGGCACATTCTCCCCAGCACTGGCCGCCTTCAGCGTCTCCACCATGGTTGCCACCCCCTCTCGCGAGCCTCGTTGCAGGAGGATTTGCGCTGCCAATGCCTTCACCCGCCAGTCATTGCTTTTCATGTCGCCCAGCATGGCCACGGCATCGGCCTGACGATATTTTGGGTTCATCAACTCGCCCAGGACCGGCGACCATGTTTTCAGGTCACCCGTCGAGACCGCCGCTTCCCATCGGCCTCGATAGTCTGCCACATCGAGCCAACCCATTTTCTTCGCCCGTACCCTGATTTCCCAGGGCCGGTCAGGCTCTTCGGCGGCGGATACCAATGCACCCGCGTCCGGTTCCTTGGCCGTGCGGGCCAGGGATCGATCGTGCCGCCATAACAGCAGACCGCCGCCGACAATACCGACGAACAAAACGAGCATCCCGAGGGTTGCCGCCAAGTTTTTTTCCATGGGTTGATTTGTGTCGCCGGCAATGGGGCCGGGTTTGTCTGACCCCGTTGAATCGGCTTCGGGCTCAGGCAAGAGTCAAATCGGCCCGATGGGGTCAGGTTTTGGGGGTTGTGGTCATCGAGTAAGGCGGGCACAGACGACTTCGCGGCATCCGATCATGTCGGGATACTGCCACCCGAACGATCCTGCGCAACTCCGGACAATGGCATCGGCGGCGTGGCTGCGTCGCGATGTATTTGCGATCGCCGTCGAGAGTGGGACCACAAACCCCAAAACCTGACCCCATTCGTCTCGCCCGAAAAGATCTGTCGAGCCCGCGAAACCCAAGCCAGTGCCGCTTTGTAACTGCATTAATGGGACACGACATTAGCAGCGCCGTCATTATCTATGTCTACTTTAGATACGAATATAGAACTATCGCTAAACTCACTATCATTGCCACGTTTCTAATGTATACATATTTCTTTCCATATGGAAGCACATTCTCAGTGGTTGGAAATGCTTTAATAAAAAAACGCTCTGATTCATCCGCCTTATCCATCCTATCCCGATCTATCGAGGCGCGCGCTTGATTGCTCGCCAAGATCGATGCAAGCGATGTTATGGTAAACACAATAAATAACGCTCTATTCATATATAGATTATAGTTTAGCCCTTGCAGTCGCGCTGTTCGGGCCGTTTATCGCCTGAATTTGTGAAGGAGCCGACGCGTAAGGATCGTAAACCACTCCAGGGTATAGAATAGTTGGCTTCGTCAGTTCCAAAATCGGCCCGATGGGGTCAGGCTTTGGGGGTTGTGGTCATCGAGTAAGGCGGGCACAGACGACTTTGCGGCATCCGGTCATGTCGGGATGCTGCCACCCGAACGATCCTGCGCAACTCCGGACAATGGCATCGGTGGCGTGGCCGCGTCGCGATGCATTTGCGATCGCCGTCGACGGCACCACAAACCCCTCAGCCTGACCCCATTCGTCTCGTCTCGAAGCGACACTTACTCATCTTGGGCAGATGCCGCTATCTTTTGCCCATGGATTCTTCTACCATAATCCATATGTAGGCCCACATTGCGCAAATCACGGCCATCGCAGGCAACGTCGCTATTAACACAGGAATAGCATATACTGGATTGTCGCGAATTAGCGCCAAGCCGCATTTCCATCGCATCGTCTTCACATTTTCAAGTAATGTCGCACAAAACGCCCGCAATGAACCTGCTCTCATTACCTTTTTCAATTCCCGTCCGAAAGCACCTTTTACAATCCCTGCCATTATGCTCACAATAACACTTGTGTATACGCAAAATACAGCGACAAAGAACACCCCGATTATCGGAGCACTCCATTTCATGGATAGTCCTTGTTTTGACTAGCGTTATCGCTATCAGACATCCGCCAGGCGGGGGCTATATGTTGATAGATGAGAATCGCATTAAGAATATCTCTCGCCGACAATGCGTATGTAATATTCGTAGCATTTAGCCGATCTAAAGACGTCATGTCTTGACTCTTGACAGAAGGCGCTCGATGGCAGCACGGCCTTTGGGCTTGAGCAGGAGGCGCCGGACGAACTGGCTGGCCGAGGCCGGCTTGCCCATCCGCAACCGGGCGGAGAGCCAGCCGTTGGACACCGAAGTGCGCTGCTTCAGCGCCGCGGCCAGCAGCACTTTGTGGGGATGCGATTTGGGTCCGGGCAAACGCCTGAGGTCGATG
>DASYDZ010000132.1:0-4308 GCA_036499305.1 Candidatus Didemnitutus sp. | reverse complement strand
TTTTTCAATTTCGGGGGTTGACGGATTACCGAGTGAAAACCTACCTAACTAACCCTTATCCACCCGGCCCGCCCCGGCCGTCATGATGCTGCACACCAATAAAATTCTCGGCGCCTTTTTGGGCCTCGGGCTCGCCTGTGTTGCGAATGCCAGCGAGGGCGTTGCGCCCAAGGCCGAAGCTCTCTTTCACGCGGGCCCGTTTCCGATCACCAACAGCATGGTGACGAGCTGGGTGGTGGCCGTGGCGCTGATCGTTGCGGTCCGCCTGGCGATCAAGACGCCGACGCTTGTGCCTTCGCGCGGCCAGGCGATCGTCGAGTCGCTGGTGAGCTCGATCTACGATCTTGTCGCGCCGATCGTGGGCAAGAATGCCATCAAGGCGGCGTTTCCCGTTTTGATCGGACTTTTCACGTATATTCTCATTCAGAACTGGAGCGGCTTGGTGCCCGGTGTGGGGACCGTTTTCATGAAGGACGCCCGCGGAGGCTGGATGGAATTTGTGCGTCCGGCCCACGCCGACATGAATGGCACCATCGCGCTGGCCCTGGTCGCGATCACGACGTGGCTGGTGCTCATCCTTCGCTTCGCGGGTCCCAAAATGATCCTGTACGATCTTTTCGGCAACAAGGCCGACCGGCGCGAAATCCCGGCGTTGATCTACTACTTCCTGTTCATCATCTTTTTTGCCGTCGGCGTGATCGAGGTGATCTCGATCATCTTCCGTCCGGTGTCGCTGTCCTTCCGTCTCTACGGGAATGTGCTGGGCGGCGAAAACCTGCTCCACGCCATGTCGAGCATCACCCGCTGGGGTCTGCCGATCCCGTTTTACTTCCTCGAGGTCCTGATCGGATTCGTCCAGGCCTTCGTGTTCACCCTCCTCGTCAGCGTATATATCGGATTGCTCTGCAACCACGGCGACGACCAGCACGGGGCTGATGCCGGCCACGGGGCTCAACCCGCGTCGCATTAATTTCCTGCCGGGACCGTGCCAACGAGCGCGGGCGGCAGACATCACAACCGCAACCCAACGTAACATGACTCACGTCATCGCAGAAATCACCGGAAGCATCCAGGGTGCCCTCGGCTGTCTCGGCGCCGCCATCGGCGTCGGCATGGTCGGGACCAAGGCCGTCGAGGCCGTCGGTCGCAATCCGGGCGCGTCCGGCAAGATCCTGGTCCAAGGCATCCTTGGCATGGCTCTCGCCGAGGCCGTCGCCTTCTACGCCCTGTTCATGGGCAAGTAAGGTTTCCCGCCGGGCCGCCTTCGCGGGCGGTCCGGCCAACTTTTTTCCGCCATGTTGCAGCCTCTCCTGATCATCGCCGCCGTCGAAGAGCACGGCGCCGCGGCCTCCGGGATCACCCGAATCTTCGAGGACTTCGGCATCAATGTCCCGAGTATCATCGCCCAGATCGTCAGCTTCCTGGTGGTCACCTTTGTTCTCTACCGGTTCGCCTTCAAGCCGGTGCTCGCGACGATCGACGAACGCCAGCACAAGATCGAGTCCGGCCTGAAGTTCGCGGACGAGATGAAGGCCAAGCTCGAAGTCGCCGCCAGGGAGAGCGCGCAGATCATCCGCCAGGCGCAGCTCGACGCCCAGAAATTCATCGACGAGGCGCGCAAGACGGCGAAGGAGTTCGGCGACCGGCAGCAGGCCGAGGCCCTGCAGCGCGCGGCCGATGTCCTCACCAAGGCGCAGCAGGCGATCGGGCTCGAGCACAAGAAAATGCTCACCGAGGCCCGCGCCGAGATCGCCCGCCTCGTCGTCGCGACCACCGAGCGCGTCCTCGCCCGCCAGCTCACCGATGCCGACCGGTCCTCCTACAACGACGCCGCGGCCCGGGAACTCACGTCGCTCTGATTTCGGCTCCGCCGCCGTTCAGTTTTTCCATCCTTTTCATGGCCGTCACGAAACAGACCAGACTCCTCGCGAAGCAGCTCTTCAAGCTGAGTTTCGCGGATGGGGCCGTCACGTCCGACCAGGTGGCCGGCGTCCTGGGGTGGATCGAGAAGCACCAGCCCCGCCATCCGCTGGCCCTGCTCCGGACCTATCAGCGCTACATTGCCGCCGAGGTCGCGCGCTCCCGCGCCGTCGTCGAGCACGCCGGTCCGCTGGCCGACGCCACGCTGCGCCTGATCGAGGCCGCGATGACGAGGAAATACCGCCGCCCCGTCGCGGCCGCGGCCCAGCCCAACGCCGCCCTGCTCGCCGGTCTCCGCATCCGCGTCGGCTGCGATGTCTACGAAGCCTCCGCCTCCGGCCAGCTCGCCCAACTTTCCACCCTCAACTGATCCCCCGTCCGTCCAACCCCCTTTCCCGATGAGCAACGTCATCGAACAAATCGAACAACAGATCGCCAAGCTTTCCGGCAAGGCGGTCAAGAGGAACACCGGAGTCATCCGCACGGTCGCCGACGGCGTGGCCCGGATCGAGGGCCTCTCCGACGTCATGTACAACGAGATGGTGCAGTTCCCCGGGGGCGCCATCGGCATCGCGCTCAACCTCGAGGAGGACGAGGTCGGCTGCGTCGTGCTCGGCGACGTCTCCGCGCTCAAGGAGGGCGATGAGGTCTCCACCACCGGCAAGCTTCTCTCCGTGCCTGTCGGCCGGGAACTCCTCGGCCGCGTGGTCGACGCCCTGGGCCGCCCGGTTGACGGCAAGGGCCCGATCGAGGCCACCGAAACCTACCCGGTCGAAAAAATCGCCCCCGGCATCATCGTTCGCAAATCCGTTTCGCAGCCCCTCTTCACCGGCATCATGGCGATCGACTCCATGATCCCGATCGGCCGCGGCCAGCGGGAGCTGATCATCGGCGATCGCGGCACGGGCAAGACCACGATCTGCATCGACACGATCATCAACCAGGCTCGCATCAATCGCGTGGGCCTCGCCTCGGGTGACAAGAATTTCCGCCCGGTCTACTCGATCTACGTCGCCGTCGGCCAGAAGCAGTCGAACATCGCGCGCACCATCGCCGCGTTCGAGGCCGCCGACGCGCTGCAGTACACGATCCTCGTGGCCGCGCCCGCCGCCGACAACCCCGCCAACCAGTATCTCGCGCCGTTCTCCGGCGCCGCCATCGGCGAATGGTTTATGGAAAACGGCCTGGACGCCCTGATCGTCTATGACGACCTGTCCAAGCACGCCGTCGCCTACCGCCAGATTTCGCTGATCCTGAAGCGTCCCTCGGGACGCGAGGCGTATCCCGGCGACGTGTTCTATCTCCACAGCCGCCTGCTTGAGCGCAGCGCCCGCCTCGACGGCAAGGGCTCGCTCACCGGCCTGCCGGTCATCGAGACCCAGGCCGGCGACGTCTCCGCCTACATCCCGACCAACGTCATTTCGATCACCGACGGCCAGATCTTCCTCGAGACCGATCTGTTCAACCAGGGCATCCGTCCGGCCGTGTCCGTGGGTCTCTCCGTGTCGCGCGTCGGTTCCGCCGCGCAGATCAAGGCGACCAAGCAGGTGGGCGGCAAACTCAAGGGCGAGCTCGCCCAGTTCCGCGAACTTGCGGCCTTCGCGCAGTTCGGTTCCGACCTCGACGCCAAGACCAAGGCGACCCTCGACCGCGGCTCCCGCATCGTCGAGCTCTTCAAGCAGCCGCAGCTCAATCCGATCGCGATCGAACTCCAGTGCACCGTGCTGTGGGCGCTGCAGAAGGGCTACTTCGACTCGATCACCGTCGCCAACGTCGTCACGGCCTCCGTTTCGCTGCGCGAGTTTTTCACCGCCCGCAAGGACGCGCTCCTCGCCCGGATCCGCACCAAGGCCGCGCTCGACGCCGAAATCGAAGGCGAGCTCAAGTCCGCCTGCGACGAGTGGAAGGCCACGTTTGCGGCCAGGTAGCCAAGGAAAGTAGCGAGCATCGAGTAGCGCGTGGTGAGCATTCAATGATCCTTCACTCTCTCGTCCGTCCCACCCGCTAACCTCCGCCCGCTACCCACTACCCACCACTCGCTACTTTTCGATGGCCTCCACCCGCGACATCCGCCGACGCATCAAGTCGGTCAAGAACACCCGCCAGATCACGAAGGCGCTGGAGCTTGTGGCCGCTTCGAAGATGAAGCGGGCGCAGTCCGCCGCGCTCGCGGGCCGTTCCTACGCCCAGCTCATGGCCGACATGCTGGCCGCCCTGGCCGGACGGGTCGATGAAACATTGCATCCCTTTCTCGTGAAGCGGGAGGTCCGCACGCGCGGAATCCTGCTCATCACGACCGACATGGGCCTCTGCGGCGGACTCAACGCCAATCTTTTCAAACTCGTGCTCGAGGTGAAGCCGCCGGCGAAATTCGTCGCCATCGGGCGC
>DASYDZ010000131.1:0-26799 GCA_036499305.1 Candidatus Didemnitutus sp. | reverse complement strand
GGACCTGCACCTGCCCGGGAGCCACGCTCAATCGCGGCGATTTCTGCTCGCCATAGTTGGCATCGTCCCAGTGCAATTCGAACTCATTTGGGGTGCCTTCCGAGGTCAGCCCATGGCTCAGGTTGCCGTCGGTGCCCCAATAGTAAATGGTCGCCGCCCAGCCCTGCGTCGCAGCCGGCTTGACCACGGCGATTACTGTCACGTCCTGCGCCCCGTTGCGCAGGTCACGCAGGCCCGGGGTCACGAGGGCCGCGGACCCGTTGAAGGTCACCGCCGGGTGGCCGTTGAATGCCGAGGTTTCCCATTCTGGTTGCCGCGAGGGATCGCCCGTCTGCAGGACATGGAAGCCACCGCCGGACAAATCTGCCCAGGCGCTCACCGCGTTGCTGCCGTCCTTCGTTACGCCAAAGTCGGCGCGGTACCACGCGCGCAAGCCGGTCGCCACCGAGGGCGCCGGCCACGGGCTCAACCCCTGCTGGTACGACTGAAGGAGGGTGCGACCGACGTTGCCGGGATCATCGGCGGCACCATACGAGAGGGAACCGAGATACTGCATTTCCCAGGCATCCGGCAGACCGTCGCCATCGCTGTCTGCCGCGATATACTTTGCCTCGAGGGCCTGCTCGATCTGCTGGCGCTCGCTGTCCGACAGCGCCCGGTTGTAGACCAAGATCTCCGCAATATCACCGTTGAATCCGTAGTATGGCGCCGCCGCGTTGCCCAGCGCGAGGGCCGAGATCGACGGGGCCATCGTCCCAGTCTCGGATTGCATGCCCTCGAGCGTCCCGTTCATGTAGACGCTTGCGCTCGCGCCGTTCTTCTCGGCACTTAGCACCTGCACTTGTCCCGCAGTCACATTCAGCCGCGGCGACTTTTGCTCGCCATAGTTGGCATCGTCCCAATGCAGTTCGAACTGGTTCGGCGTGCCTTCGGAGGTGAACCCGTGGCTCAGGTTGCCGTCCGTGCCCCAGTAGTAGATCGTCGCCGCCCAGCCTTGGGTCGCTGCCGGCTTCACCACCGCGATCACGGTCACGTCCTGCGCGCCATTGGCGAGGTCTTCGGTGTCCGCCGTTACCAGCGCCATCGAGCCGTTGAAGCTGACGGTCGGGTGTCCGTTGAAGCCGGTGCTCTCCCACTCCGGGTCACGCGAGGAATCCCCGGACGAGACGACATGAAAGCCGCTGCCCGACAAATCCGGCCAACCTACGACCCGATTATCCGTATCCGCAACCACACCCACATCGGCCCGATACCACGCGCGCAATCCGTTGGGGATGATCGGCGCCGGCCACGGGATCAGGCCCTGCTGGTACGACTGCAGCAGCGTGCGACCAATCCCGCCCGGGTCATCGTTGGCCCCGTAGCCCAGTGTCCCGAGGTACTGCAGCTCCCAAGTGTCGGGGAGACCGTCGCCGTCAGCATCGTCAGGAGAACTCTGCGCGTTCCCCTGGATCGCGAATGAACTCAGGCCAATGCCGATGGTCAGCAACGCCCGGCAAGAAACATTTCTGTACATACGAGTTGGCACTCCCTGCACGTCCGGCCCGCGAGAGGTAGCAGAAATCTTCGAGGAGAGAGTCGTCCGTGCTTATCGAACGCAAGCCCGAACCGGCAATATAGAGGTTATTGGCGAAAAAATGTGCGTCGTATGCCTGTGACAATATGCGCGCACTTATTCACAGCGGGCCTCGCTGTCGCGCCAACTATGTCCGATTCGGATATTCGCTGCGCCAATACGGCTCCTCGAAACCTAGCGCCCCGAACTTCTCCAATCGACCGACTTCGTCGCAAGGCAACCGCCCGGTTCATCCCTTGCTCCGGGTCCCTCGTCTCTCTGCGGCACGACATATCCGCCAGCCTCGCCACCAGGCCCAGCCTCTCGCTGAAAAGAGCACTGGCCGCCGACAAACCATGTCCGTGGGTTCCAGCCATGAGACCGGGTGCCGGGACCCGGAGCCTGCCTCCTGGCCGGTGGGTCGCGGACCCGCCCGGAATCTCATTTGCCAGCAGTGGCGCGGTGCGAAATCCTGTCTCTCCCATCCCACTTTGAACACCGATCTCTTCGATTACGAACTGCCCGAGCGCCTGATTGCGCAGCAGCCCGCCGATCGCCGCGACGCGTCGCGGCTGCTCGTCGTGCATCGGACAGACCAGCGGATCGAGCACCGGCGTTTTTCGGACCTACCGGAATATCTGGCACATGATGACCGCCTGTTCCGCAACAACGCCGCGGTGATTCCCGCGCGGCTGCACGGACGGCGTCCGACCGGCGGGCAGGTCGAATGCCTGCTGTTGCGCCCGGCCGGAACGGACGCCGGGGGCGAGTCGTGGTGGTGCCTTCTGCGCCCCGGACGAAAGCTCACGGTCGGGGAGATCTTTGGTGTGGCAGGAAAATTCACGGCCACCGTGCGGGAAAAATCCGGGGACGGCACGGCCCGAGTGTCGTTTGTCGCGGCCCAGGGCGACCTGCTTGGAGTTGCCGCGGAAATCGGGGAGATGCCTCTCCCACCCTACATCGCGCCCCGCCACGACGACGCGGCGCGCCAGCGCGACCGCGAGCGCTACCAGACGGTCTATGCCGATCGCCACCGGCAGGTCGCCGCCGCGGCTCCGACCGCCGGACTGCATTTCACCGACGAAATCCTCGACACCCTGAAAGCCCAAGGCGTCGAGTCCTTCGACCTCACGCTGCACGTCGGCCTCGGCACGTTCCGCCCGATCACATCGGAGCGCATCGAGGATCATGTCATTCATCGCGAGGTTTATGAAATGCCCATTGCGACGCAGCGCGCGCTGGTCCATCCGCCCGGCCGGCGGATCGCCGTCGGCACGACGTCGGTGCGCTCAATCGAGGATTTCCTGGCGCGACCGGCGCGCGACGGGGAGCGCGACTTCCTGGGTGAGGCTGCGCTCTTCATTCATCCGCCCGCCACGTTTCGCGGCGTGGACGCGCTGATCACGAATTTCCACCAGCCCCGCTCCACCCTGCTCTGCCTGGTCTCCGCGTTTCTCGCCCCCGAATCGACCGAGGGCGTCGCATGGCTGAAGGCGATCTACGCGGACGCGATCGCCCGCGAATACCGGTTTTTCAGCTATGGCGACGCGATGCTGATCCTTTGATGACCGGACTGTTACAGAATAGCCCGGAACCGCGGTGAGTCTCGGGTTGCGAGGCCGGGATTCCTGCGTATCCGTCTTTCACCCCTCCTGAAACGAATTCCACCATGATCAAACGCCTCCTCACCCTGTGCTCCGCCCTTGCGCTCGCCGCCGCCGTTCGCGCCGACGTCGAGGTTTACAAGATCGATCCCGTCCACTCCTCGGCCGGTTTCACCATCCGCCACATAATGACGAAGTTCTCCAGCAGCTTCACCAGCGTGAACGGCCGGATCACCGTCGACCGCGCCAATCTCGAGAACAGCCACGTCGAGGCCACCATCGATGTCGGCGCACTCAACACCGCGAACGAACATCGCGACGATGACATCAAGGGGCCGAACTATTTCGATGTCGCGAAGTTTCCGATGATGTCCTTCAAGAGCAAATCCTGGAAGAAGACGGGAGAAAACACCTTTGATATCACCGGTGACCTCACGATCCGGGACGTCACGAAGGAAGTCGTGCTCCACGCCGCGCTGGACGGATTCGGTCCCGGCATGCGCCCGGGCACCCAGTTGTCGTCCTGGGAGGCCACCACTGTCCTGAACCGGAAGGATTTCGGCGTGACCGGCCCGGCCATGATCGGCAAGGCCCTCGGCGATGAAGTCACGGTGAACATCTCGATCGAGTCGGACGAGACCAAGACCTGAGACGGCGACTCGAGCCGTTGAAAGTTGAGGGTTGATGGAACGGAGCCGATCGAACCGGTTTCCTGGTCGATGGACGCATCGCACCATTCGGTTCGACTGTTCACTGCGTCGCCCCGACCTCGCAGACGGAAAGATCCCGGCCGGGCCGGGCGCCGGTTTGCGAGGGTCATGGACGGCCAGCGGGCCGTCCTTTCTTTTTTCCGCTATTGGTGCTAGGCACGGACCGTGACCCCGGACGAAATCCAGCATCTGGTCGACGACGCCACCTTCGACTACACGATGGGCGACAGCGAGCGCGCCCTGGCAAAACTTGGGGAGGCCACCGCCGCCGCGCCGGAATCGCTCGCCGCCTGGCATGCGCTGGCCGAAATCAATTTTTCGCTGCGGCGCTTCGACGCCGCGCTCGCCGCCGCGGAAAGGGCGCACGCGCTCAAACCCGACGACCTGTTCATCAACACCACGCTTTCGCGCATCTGGATGGAAAAAGGAGACAAGCCGAAGGCGGAACATTTCGGCGCCCAGGCGCGCATGCAGACGTGGAAAGAGCAGTTGAAGAATCCCGGTGCCGCCAGCGAAGGCGTCTGAGCGGGAGCGAACGCGAGTGGCCCACGGAATACACGGACCGATTCCACGGAGAGCCCACGAAACACCCGGATGAACGCAAAAAAGATCCGGCATGATCAGACGGCAGGAGCGACCTTTTCCAGTCTCGGTCCATTTCGTGATCCTTCGTGTATTTCGTGGGCTCTCCGCGGGTCGATCCTGTTCGTTCGCGGGCCCCGGTTGACAGCGGCCAATTGAACCGCGTAGCCTTTTCGCCTTATGGAGAGACCTGCCTATCTCCTCGAGTTCGAGAAGCCCCTGCGCGAACTTGAGAAGCAGCTCGAATCGCTGCACCAGCAATCGTTGGAGAACAACATCGACATGACCGCCGAGCTTTCCGCGATTGAGGACAAGCTCGAGGCCACGAAGCGGGAGATCTACTCCAACCTCACGCCCTGGCAGCGCGTGTTGGTGGCCCGGCACCCCAAGCGCCCGTATGCGCTCGATTATGTGCAGGCGATCTTCACCGATTTTCAGGAGCTCCATGGCGACCGGCAGTTTCGCGACGACCAGGCCCTGATCGGCGGCCTGGCCTGCCTCGAGAACCGGTCCGTCATGATCGTCGCGCAGCAGAAGGGACGGAACACGAAGGAGAACATCGTGCGCAACTTCGGCATGCCCCAGCCCGAAGGATACCGCAAGGCCCTGCGCCTGATGAAGCTCGCGGAAAAATTCGGTCTCCCGGTCATCTGCTTCATCGACACCCCCGGCGCCTACCCCGGCGTGGAATCCGAGGCGCGCCATGTCTCCGAGGCGATCGCGGTCAACCTGCGTGAAATGGCGATGCTGCGCGTCCCCACCATCGCGGTGATCGTCGGCGAAGGCGGCTCCGGTGGCGCGCTCGGCATCGGCGTCGCGGATCGCGTGCTGATTTTCGAAAACTCATATTATTCCGTCATCTCACCCGAGGGCTGCGCCGCGATCCTCTGGAAGGACCGCGCCAACGCGCCGCAGGCCGCGGAAGCGCTCAAGATGAATGCCGCCAACCTGAAGGAGTTTGGCGTGGTGGAGGAAGTGATCCCCGAGCCGCTCGGGGGCGCCCACAACGATTCCGCCGCCGCGGCGACGGCGCTGCGCGACGCCTTTGCCCGGCACCTGGCGGACCTTCTGGACAAACCCGTCGATCGCCTGCTGGAGGAACGCTACGAGCGCTACCGCGAGCTGGGCGAATACCGCGAGGTTGCCACACGATGAAACTGCGACGCGCCTGGCCGGTCCTCGCTGCCCTGGTATGGGCAGGAAGCCTCGTCGGCGGCCCGGCGGCGGATGAGGACGAGATCACCGCCGTCTATTCGAAAACCAGCGACGACTACGTGCGCCGGAGGCAGGCCGATGGCACCTACGAAAACGAGTCGTATGCCTTCGGCGAGGGCGGCTTGTGGAGCGCAACCGGCGACGACGCGGTCGAAAAGCTGAAGTTCATCAACATCGCCCGGACGATTGCCGCTCCGCTGTCCCGCGAAAGCTACGTGCCGTCCCATGACCCGGACAAGACCCGCCTGCTCATCATGGTCTACTGGGGGCGGACCAACGGCACCGCTTTGGGTGCCAGCAGCTCGATCGCCTATCAGAATCTTGCCTCCGCCCAGCATAACACCCCGCCCGCATACACGACGACCAGGACGGGCCATGTGATCCACGTCGACAGCGGCGATCCGAGCAAATCCGCGCAGTCGTTTGACGATAGCTTCCTCCTCCCGGTCCTCGCCGAAAATGAGCGGCGCGACCAGGCCGATTACACCAACGCGCGCATGCTGGGATACGCCGATGCGATGGACGATGCCCGCGGCCTCGAATATACCGCCCTGCGATTCCGGCGGGACGATCTGATCGACGAAATCGAGGACGACCGCTATTTCGTCGTGCTGATGGCGTACGATTTCCCGCTGCTCTGGAAGGACAAGAAGCACAAGCTCGTCTGGGAAACGCGCTTCAGCATCCGCGAGCGGCACAATGATTTCAGCCGACAGCTCGCGGCCATGGCGGAGTCGGCCGCCAGATATTTCGGCCAGGACAGCCACGGCCTCGTGCGCAAGCACGCTCCGGTCGCCCGCGTTGACGCCGGCGAAATCAAGGTGATCGGCACCGAGCCGGAAAAGAAGTGATGGCGACCCGGCGCGGCGCATCTTCACGATTCCCCGCCGAAGCCCCGGCCAATTCCACCGTTCGGGAGTGCTGATTTTCGAAACTCCGCGGGAATTGGTCTTCGTTTTTGCGTCTTTTCGCGGCCACCTGATCGCTTAGTGTCGGTTCGCCGCCCATGATCATCAGCTCCGAAACCCTGGCCGCGCACCTGGCGAATCCCCACTGGATCGTCTTCGACTGCCGCCACGACTTGAAGGATTTCCATCGCGGGGCGGCGGCCTATGCCGTTGGTCACATTCCCGGGGCCTTTTTCGCCCGCGTCGAAGAAGATCTTTCCGGCCCGAAAACCGGACGCAATGGACGTCATCCCCTGCCCGATCCGGACACTTTTGCCCGTTTCCTCGCCGACAGGGGGGTCGACCAGAACAGCCGGATTATCGCGTACGATGACATCGGCGGGCAGTATGCCGCGCGCCTGTGGTGGCTTGCGCGGTGGATCGGGCTTCCGAATGCCTCCGTGCTCGACGGTGGCTATCCGAAATGGGTGGCCGAGAACCGGCCGATTTCGCGCGACGTTCCCGGCCGTCGCGCGGGAAGCGTCACCGCCCGACCGGACGCGGCCATGGTCGTGACGACGGCCGATGTCGCCGGAAAACTTGAAAGCCCCGAACTCGTCGTGGTCGACGCCCGCGCGCCCGAACGTTTCCGCGGCGAAATGGAGCCCATCGACCCGGTCGCCGGCCACATCCCCGGGGCGCGCAACCGGTTCTTCAAGGCAAATCTCAACCCGGATCTCACCCTGCGTTCATCCACGGATCTGCAGGCCGGGTTCGTTTCCCTGCTCGCGGGCGCGCGACCCGAACAGGTCGCCCATCAGTGCGGATCCGGCGTCACCGCGTGCGTGAATCTCCTCGCCATGGAAGCCGCGGGCCTGCGCGGCTCGAAACTTTACGTCGGCTCCTGGAGCGAGTGGATCGCCGATCCGTCGCGTCCGACCGCGCGCGGCGACTGACCGTTCACGCCCGGAATTTCCGCGGCCCGGGAATCTGACGCAAATGTCATGTCGTTGCGCCGTCAGCACGGCGCCCGGACCGACGAATCTCCTTGGCACTCCCGCGCCGCGGGTGTCTCGTGGATGCGGGGTCGCTCGCGATTTTCTCACCCCGTGTTTCGTTTCGGCGCACCCGATCGGAATTCGCGAGCGGCGTCATCTGCCGGGACTCGTCCGGCACCGCGGTCACGGCCGCGTCAACGCAACCCGCTCTCGCCCGCGACTCAGCGCGCGGAGGCAAACCCAATCAGTCATGCCCTGCATTCCTGAGTCTCTCCTTCCCCGCATCGCGATGGTATCCACCCATGGCTATGTCGCCGCCGAGCCGCCGCTCGGCAAAGTCGACACCGGAGGCCAGGTGGTCTACGTGCTCGAACTCGCGAAAAAACTGGCCCAGCTCGGCTTCGAGGTCGACATCTGGACCCGGCGGTTCGAGGACCAGCCCGAGATCGACGTGATCAATGACCGCGTGCGCGTGATCCGGATACCATGCGGCGGCCGCAACTTCATCGAGAAGGAGTATCTCGTCCGTCACCTCGCGGAATGGGCGGAGAACGCGTTGCGGTTCATCCAGCGGCACGGCCTCAAATACCGGTTTCTCAACAGCCACTACTGGGACGCCGGCTTCGCCACCCAGCGCCTCTCCGACGCGCTCGGCGCGCCGCACATCCACACCCCGCACTCGCTCGGCATCTGGAAACGCCAGCTCATGGAACGCGACTATCCCGAGGACGCCGCGAATTTCGAGCGGAAGTACAACTTCGGCCAGCGGATCAACGAGGAGACCCTTCTGTATCGGAACTGCCACATGGTGATCGCCACCACGCCGCTGCAGATGGACATGCTCCTCGCCGACTACGGGCTGCCCGCGGAACAGGCGACCATGATTCCGCCCGGCTACGACGACAACCGCTTCTATCCCGTGAGCGCCGGCACGCGCTCCGCCATCCGCCAGCGCCTCGGGTTCGAGGGCAATGTCGTGCTCGCCGTGGGCCGCCTCGCCCGCAACAAGGGCTACGACCTCCTCCTTGATGCCTTCACGCTGGCCGCCGCGCGGCTGCCGGACGTGAAGCTCCACCTCGCCGTCGGCGGAACGTCGCGCAACCCGCATGAGCAGGGGATCCACGCGGAGCTCATCGCACGCGTCGAGACGCTCGGGCTGGGCGGCCGCGTCGTGTTTGGCGGGTTTGTCCCGGACGCCGATCTCGCGGACTATTACCGCGCCGCGGACGTATTCGTGCTCAGCAGCCGCTACGAGCCGTTCGGCCTGACGGCCATCGAGGCGATGGCGTGCGGCACGCCCACCGTGGTCACGACGCACGGCGGGCTCTACCGGGCGCTGACCTTCGGCCGGCACGCGCTCTATGCCGACGCCTTCGACAAGGAGGACCTGGGAATATCCATCGTGAAGATCCTCAAGCATCCGCGCCTGCGCACCCGGCTCTCCCGCATGGGCGCGCACAAGGCCCGCAGCCTGTTCGCGTGGACCGGCGTGGCGCAGCAGCTCATCAGCCTGATCGAGGAGCGCGCCACCGCCCTCGCGTTCACCGACAACGAATGGGACGAACCGTGGAACGACGGCGATTGAGGCGGCGACATCCGGCCGAGAAGACGAATCGGACCGTGCGCGCCGGCCCGGGTTCTGTCGCGATCAAGCCTGTCAACTTTCGGCATTCAACAACGATGGGTCCGAACTGGAGAGCCCAGGAAAGGCACCACGCGGATGTTTGGTGTGTCTTCATGCTTTTCGTGGGGCTTCCGTTACATGGATAGGGCCGAACCAGGATCGCTCCGCCGAAATCGAAGCCCACTTGGGCGACGCTGCGGTCCAATGAGGCAGGCCCAGCGATAACATGAGTCATCCTCCGTCCCATTTAACGAAATCGCCGGGCACCTCCCTCGCCGCCGACCTGTTCTGCTCCGACCTGGACGGAACCCTCCTCGGCGACACGGCCGCCACGGCCCGGTTCAAGGCCGCGTGGGAGGCGCTGGCGCCGGCCCGGCGGCCAATCCTCGTCTATAACAGTGGCCGGCTCGTGGATGACCAGCGATCGTTCGTCGACGACGGGACGCTTCCGGTCGCCGATCATTTTATTGGCGGAGTCGGCACGCAACTGGTTGGCGGCGACGACAGGCGCGTGGACCCCGACTGGCAGGCAGAACTGGCGCATGGATGGGATCGCGGACGTGTCCACGAGATCGCCGCGGCGATCCGCGGCATCGCGCCACAGCCGGATCAGGCTCAAAACGAATTCAAATCGAGCTGGCACCTGCACGATGCCGCGCCGGAAGTCCTGCGCGTTCTCGAACGCGAACTCTCACGAGCGGACCTGCGCGCGGCGGTGGTGTATTCGAGCGGCCGGGATCTCGATGTGATTCCCCGGGCGGCGACGAAGGGCGGCGCCCTGGGCTGGCTGTGCGCGCGCCTCGGCATCGACACCGGGCGCGTGATCGTGGCCGGCGACACCGGCAACGATGTCCAGATGTTTCAGTTGCCCCGCGCACGGGGGATCGTCGTTGGCAACGCGCTGCCCGAGCTCGAAAACGCAGTCAGACACAAACTCACCCATTTCTCGCCGCATTCCTGTGCCGATGGCGTGATCGATGGCCTCCGGCATTTCGGGGTGTTGCCCGCCTAAGCCGAAATGATGCTGTAGGTGGGCGTCGGTTTCCAGACCGACGCCTCTGTCGCCGATGTGGAAATCGGCGACCAACGGGCCGCGATCGCAATGATGGGGCGGTTGGTGGACGACCCGACGTCGGCGGAAAAACCCGGCCCTGCGGACCCGGCTACATCGGAGCCGGCGGCAGCGGGAATTGCGGATGTAGCCGGGGGCGCAAGACCCCGGGGATGGTGGGCGTCGGTTTCCAGACCGACGCCTCTGTCGCCAATGGGGAAATCGGCGACCACCGGGCCGCGATCGCAATGATGGGGCGGTTGGTGGACGACCCGACGTCGGCGGAAAAACCGGGCCCTCCGGACCCGGCTACATCGGAGCCGGCGGCAGCGGGAATTGCAGATGTAGCCGGGGGCGCAAGACCCCGGGGATGGTGGACGTCGGTTTCCAGACCGACGCCTCTGTCGCCGAACCTCCCCAACAGATCGGACGGTCGGACGCACCGCCCGGAAAAACGGTGCCCTTTTTTTCATCGCCGGGGCCCGGTCGTGCTTGATTTTTTTCCGATGTCCCATTCGTTCCCGACCAATAGCGATCTGCGCGACATCATGGACGACGCCTTAAATACCGAAATATCCCCCGCGGCCGCTAGCGCTGGCGAAAGGGTCGCGTTCAACTCCGCCGCGCCATTCCGGATTCTTCTCGTGGATGATTCCCCCGTGTGGCGCAGCAGCATCCGCTCGCTGGTGGAGGGCGACCCGCAGTTCGCGGTCTGCGGCGAGGCGGGAACCGTAGCCGAAGCGATTCAGGCCGCCGCCGCCCTGCAGCCCGATATTGCGATCATCGACCTGGCCCTGGGCTCCGGCAACGGATTCCAGGTGATCGCCGGAATCGGCCGCCAGGCAAAGGACGTCCGCTTGGTCGTGCTTTCGATGCATTCCGAGGCCACCTACGGCGAAAGAGCCCTGCGAAGCGGTGCGCTGGCCTATGTCATGAAGCAGGATGCGCTGGAGGACCTTCCGCGGGCCCTCCGCCGGGTCGCCGACGGCCGGCGCTGGCTCACCGACGCCCTCGCCCACGGGCTTCACGTCGAGCAGAACTGCTAGAGCTGGTGCGGATATACCATAGCCGGTATAGGAGCCTGCTTGCAGGCGAGGAATGGAGCGTCGTCGCTCTTGTCGCCTGCAAGCAGGCTCCTACATTTCCGACCGCAAACGGCTGCACCTCCATTTTACCTGCTCCAGCAGCCGGTTGTCGCGGCGACCGGGCATCGGCCGGACGTCAGGCCAGCGGCGGGGTCTTGGCCGCTTTTCCGTGATTGCGGGACGCTGCCTTGGAATACTTCAGGTGCAGCTCGCGAAACTCCGCATAATAGCGGTCGAGTTCGCCCTCCGACAGATTTTCGAGGTCGATCAATTCGTTGCGGGCGCCCCGAAGCGCCCGGAGAAGTTCATCCATCTTCACGTGCAGGGCCTTGGTGTCGCGCGTCTGCGCGTTCTGGAGCAGGAACACCATCAGGAACGTCAGGATCGTCGTCGAGGTGTTGATCCATAACTGCCAGATTTCGCTGTAATGGGTGACCGGGCCGAACACCGCCCAGACCGCCACTGACGCCACGGCGAGCGCGAAAGCCGCCGGGTGCGCCGTGAGGGCCGAAACCCGACGGGCCAGGCGGGAAAATCCCTCCGCCCAGGCATTTCCAGGCTTGGGGCGCCCCAACGCCGCCGTGCCGCTGTGTTTGCCCTGGGTCAGTGGGGTGGGAATCATGCTGTTGAGACCCGCATCGGGACCGGTTGGTTTCCCGGGCGCGGGATCGGGAATCGTCCGGATGACGGATCAGGCCCACGGCGGACGCCCCGGTCCGCGGGGCCACGGTGATGGCCAGCCCGGGCGCCCGTCGACACGGTCGGCGGACCACGACGGAATCGAAGAGGCGAGGTCACGCGCTGCTATCCGCAGCCAAGGGCGGAGGCCATCGGTATTTCGGGAGCGAACCGCGGTCGCGATCACTTCTTCGCGCTCTTCTTTTTGCCGCCGCCGGTTTCCTTGTTCACAGTCGCCCACGCGCGGGATTTGGCGGTTTTCGCAGAAACGCCGCGCTTTTCGTATCCCTTCTCGATGTGGGACGCCTGGCGTTTCTGTTTGTTCGTGTAGCTGCTTTTTGATCCTCGCGGCATGGGGAGCTGGAGTTGATGGAGGCCGGAGTGCCCGACCCTCATTGGGTAGTCAGGAATCGCGCGATTCGGTTCCCGGCCGTGGATGCTTCGCCAAACCGGAACGATGAAGCAGGTGGGCGTCGGTTTCCACACCGACGCTCTGTCGCCAATGGGGAAATCGGCGACCACCGAGCCGCGATCGCAATGATGGGGCGGTTGGTGAACGACCCGACGTCGGCGGAAAAACCGGGCCCTGCGGACCCGGCTACATCGGAGCCGGCGGCAGCGGGAATTGCAGATGTAGCCGGGGGCGCAAGACCCCGGGGATGGTGGGCGTCGGTTTCCACACCGACGCTCTGTCGCCAATGGGGAAATCGGCGACCACCAAATTACCCGTCGCTCCTGGAGCAAAACCAGCTTCTATTGCATCGTTATGCCTTAGCCTCGAAACGAGCGGAGGGCGACCACCTGCCGCTCGAACCAGTTATGCCCACCGGCTCCGGCCTCAGGCGGACTTGGGCCCGAAGTGGGGCGCGAGGCACCACCGGTATGCGCCTCCACCTACAACCCCTCCCACAATCGGAGCCACCACGTACACGACGAGCCACCCGTTTCCATTCGTAGTGAAGGCGGCGGAACCCCAGCCGGCATAGTAGCTAAAGACGCGCGGGGCCAGGTCGCGCGCGGGGTTAAAGCCCGCCATCGTCAGCGGACCAAAAAGCGAAATGAGGATGGTGATGGTAAGGCCGATTGTCACCGCGGTCAGCTGCCTGGGCCGTGCTTCGTTTCCTTCGTCAACGCAGCCGAAAATGACGATGACGAGAATCGCGGTTCCCAACGCCTCAATGAAAAAGGCGGTGGCTGGCGACAGAATAGCGCGCGCGGTCTCGGTTAAGGGGTGCCCACCGGGATTAGGGAAAAATTCGCCAAAGATCATGGCCGTGGCCTCGCTCCCTGGCTCTCCTCGGAGGATGCCGTGAGAAGCTTCGTAGCGGTGGAGCGCTCCTCCAAACGCAAGAAACAGGGCGAGGCTGGCGGCAAATGCGCCGGCAAACTGCGCGAGAATGTAGCGCGGCACACTCCGCCATGGGAAATCCGACCACGCGGCGAATGCGATCGTGACGGCTGGATTGAGATGTGCGCCGCTCAGGCCGCCCGTGAGGTAAATTGCGGTCGAGAGGCCAATACCCCAGACGATGGCCACTTGAAAGACTCCCACCTGCGCTCCGGTCAGCACGGCGGCGGCCACACTCCCGCAACCGAAGAAAACGAGCAGAAACGTGCCGAGAAATTCCCCGACGAACCACGCCGGTGCGAGCGTCCGTTGCCCGTTCATTTCTTAGCGGGCCATCTGCCGTTCGCCCTTGAACTGGTGCTGCTCCCCTATTGCCCGAATGGTGGAAAGGTCGAGCCGGTCGTCGGGCAGTGCGCAAAACAAATCAACCCGACGGGCAATCTGCGTCGCGACCTGACGAAACATCCATTTCTCTTGCTCGTCTGTTCCCTGTGCCTCCGCCGGATCGGGTGAGCCAAAATGGGCAGTGACGGGATGGCCGGGAAAAATGGGACAGGATTCCTTCGCGTTGTCGCAGACGGTGATGACAAAATCAAATTTCACATCCCTGAACTCGTCCCAGGATTTGCTGCGGGCGTCAGTCGCGTCGATATTGAAGATTTCCTTCAGAGCCCAAAGGGCGAAGGGATTCACCTTGCCGGCTGGCCTCGCACCAGCGCTGTGCACCTCAAAGCGACCGTGTCCTTTCCTTCGCAGGAGGTATTCGGCAATGATGGAGCGAGCGGAATTTCCCGTGCAGAGGACGAGGATCTTGAAGGGATGCGGCTTCATTTGAGGACTGCCTTTCGGCCGGAAGGTTTCTTCTGCGAACAGCAGACGGGGCTTTCGGCAGCGATTCGCGCGCTCATCTGTTTGCGTTTCGTTTCATCGCGCCGAAAGACGGCGTTTTCACTCACGCAATCCTGCAAACACGCCAAATTGGCGGCCAGTTCACGCGACGGTTTCGTCGGCAGCGAATAGATCATCCAGTTCGCTTCCTTTCGGGATTCCACCAGCCCTCGTGTCCGCAGATACGCAAGGTGCTTGGAAATCTTCACCTGTGGTTCGTTGAGAATCTCCTGGAGGTGGCAAACGCAAAGCTCACCGGCCTGCAACAAGTGCAGAATGCGGAGGCGCGTCTCGTCACAAAGACACTCGTAAATCTGAATCAGGCTCATGTTATGAGCAGCATTTTCCCTTGGTGTCTGCTGTATCGCATCCGCACGGCTCCAAACCACAGGCTTCCCGGGCAAGGCAGTCGGTGTGTTTTTCCGTCAGCGTAAAGCGAAGTTCATCGGCGACCGCCCCGACGTCGGAGACGGGATACTGGGAAATCGAGCCACCCTCGTATTCGACCTCAACCGGCAACTCGTCCGATGGAATGACCGACCCTGCCAGGTCGAGGATCGCGGAGAGCTGGCCCGCGCTCAGGCGATGCTCCGGATCATTCGCCGCGACCCAGGCTTGCAACACCACCGCCTCCGCTTTTCGCCTTGTCCCCCCGCAGTCGATGAAATTTTTGACGACGTGTCCCACCTCGGTGATGTGGAAGTCGGGAGCAATCGGCTCTCCGTCAGGCAGGACGACACGAACATTGAGGTTTGGGTGCTCCCGCAAGCTTGCCTTGAAGGCGCGAATGTTCATACGTTGATCGGTATATTCCGTTAACGGTATATGCAAGAAGAAATGGAAATCCGCGCGCTCGCCGAGGCCGACATTGATGCGGTCCTGCAGCTATGGCTGGAAACTGAGGGAGTCGAGGTCGCGGAGGGCGATTCCCCCAGCGGAATTGCTTCGTATCTCGCACGAAACCCCGGACTCAGCAAAGTTGCCGTGATCGAGAGACAGATTGTAGGCGCTGTCTTGTGCGGCCATGATGGTCGCCGCGGTTTCATCTACCACCTCACCGTGCGCGAATCGCATAGAGGGACTGGCGTCGGACGCCAACTGGTCAAACTGTGCCTTCGAGACCTGCAGTCATGCCGGATCGAGCGAGTCCTCGCGTTGGTCGCGAGCGATAACGTTCCTGGACGCGCTTTCTGGATTGCCGCCGGCTTTGAGGAGATCGCCGGCGCTTCAGCTTTCGGGATCGATATTCCTTGGACTCCGCGCGTTCACCAAGGATGAGTTGGACCGGCTTTGCGCCATCGTACGGCCCTCGCGCGCCTTCTTTTATCGCTTCATGGCATTTACCGGACTGCGGCGGATGGGCCCGGCACAAGAACCTTCGCTTCACTGACCGGACTTACACCGACACAACCAAGCTCCCGATGCAGGTGGGGTTCTCGGCATTTGGCCAGCCTTGCCGCGGATTGGCGCGACATGCTCAGTCACCCATCCACGGTGCTTCCCTGTCCCTCCAATTGCTGCGGCCCTGACGCATCCCCCATCCGTGGCCGCGCCATCCGAAGCTTCAGCGAAGTCTGGTGCCCGGAGAGGGGGTCGAACCCACACGCCTTTAGAGGGCGACGGATTTTGAGTCCGTTGCGTCTGCCAATTCCGCCATCCGGGCGCACCAAGGGGGCAAGCAAACGCTCCCCGGATTCAAAGTAAACTGGATTTTCCGGCGCCGAATTGGGCGGACTGCAGGGTCAGCCCGACCCGTGCGGTCGGCCCGGTTGGAATCCGGATTCTCGTCGGGAGGCGAAAGGGGAAGTCTTTGGACCAGCCCGGAGGAAATTCGACCACGGCAAACGCCCACTCAGCCTGAAATCCGTCGCGTCGATATCGAAGCCGGCGCCCACCCGCGCCAGATTGCGTTCCGGTGGTCGTCGATGTCCGCATCGGCGATTCGGGCGGAGAGATGGAACGCGTCGCCCATCCCGATCTCGGAAACCCGGAGCTTGCCCTTTGTCATAATCGTGGCGCAATCCCGCGCATGTCGCTCATGGCTGCCGCAACCGCGGCTCCCGCCCGAACTTCCAAAGAGCGCGAGTTCATGGGCCATCCGACTCCGCTGTACACGCTCTTCTTCGTGGAGATGTGGGAGCGATACTCGTTTTACGGAATGCGGGCGCTGCTGTCGCTGTTCATGGTGCTTCCGAAAGCCAGCGGCGGCCTGGGGCTGTCGGTGGCGAACGCCGCCCTCATCTATGGCACCTACACGTGTTCGGTTTACATGGTGGGAATTCCCGGCGGCGTGCTGGCGGACAGCGTGCTGGGCGGCCGCGTCGCGGTGCTGCTTGGCGGATTGATCATTGCCGCCGGACATTTCTCGATGGCCATCCCGACCGAGACGATGTTCTACGTCGGGCTCGGTCTGATCGTCATCGGAACCGGACTGCTGAAACCGAACATCAGCGCGATGGTGGGACAATTGTATGCGCCGGGCGATGCGCGGCGGGACGCGGGCTTCTCGATTTTCTACATGGGCATCAACATCGGGGCCACGCTTTCGCCATTCGTGACCGGCTTTCTCGCCCAGCACAGTTGGTTCAAGGAACATCTCTCCGCGTGGGGTTTCAATCCGAACCACTCCTGGCACTGGGGCTTCGCGGCCGCCGGGGTGGGCATGGTTCTCGGAGTGATCAATATGCTGATCTATCAGCGCGGTCTCCAATCCATCGGCGCACCGCCGTCCCGGCCGCCCGGTTTCTGGATCCGCCCGCTCTGGGTGACCGCGTTGATCGCGGTGCTGTGGTCGGTGGTGTGGCTCTCCGACCGCGACGGTTTCACCTGGATCCGCTGGGTGCTGCTCGCCATCCCGGTCGTCGCGATGATCGCTTTCGGACGTTCGCCCGATCCGGGCCGGCGGAGACTCGCGGCCATCTGCTATTTCTTCATCGGCGGCATTGTCTTTTGGGCGCTGTACGAGCAGGCGGGAACGTCGCTGTCGCTTTTCGCCGACCAGTTCACGGCCACGCACATCCTGGGCTTTGAGGTTCCGTCGTCGTGGTATCAGGCCGCGCCGTCAATTTTCGTGATCCTGCTCGCCGGCGGGTTCGCTGTTCTCTGGGTAAAACTGGGCGACCGGCAGCCCGGGAGTCCGATGAAGTTCTCGATCGCGCTCGTGCTGCTGGCCGCGTCGTTCGCGCTGATGGTGCCGGCTTCGCGCCTCGCGGTGTCGGGACGGGTCAGCCCGCTCTGGTTGATCTCGGTTTTTTTCGTCCAGACGCTTGGCGAACTGTGTCTGAGTCCGGTGGGCTTGAGCATCTTCACCAAGCTCGCGCCGCCCAAGCGCGACGGCCTGATGCTCGGTGTGTGGCTCCTGGGCATGGGTCTGGGCAACAAGTTCGCGGGTGTGCTCGCTTCGACCTTTGGCGAGGGCGACGCGTCGAACCTCGACCGCTTCTTCGGCCGGCAGGCGATCGCGGTGCTTGTCGTGGCCGCCGTGTTTCTCGCGCTCACGCCGTGGGTCCGGCGGCGGATGGGAGACGTGAGATAGAAGCCGGCGCGGGGAGGAATGTTACCACGTCACGCGTTGGTAATCATCCCCCGGGGCGGGACGAAACCGCCAGCGGGGACCATCCGCTCCCGTCCCTCCGAATCCAGAAAAAGAAAGAGCCCGCGCACGTCACGGGCCAGTAAACGCGCGCGGGCCCACTTGGTCACCTCTCGCACCCTCATGGGGCACGAAATTGACAGGCTGACGATATCGTAAGGCGCGATCTTATCGAACGGCGGAAACCACCTTAATTCAGGTGGTCTCGTTTTCTGTTCTTGTTTCGAGCCTCTCCAATTTCTTTTGTGATTATTTTCCAATATCTTACGAAACAAAATGGGCTCTTTGTCACCCTGGCTTGTCCCTCGGATCACTTGACCCACGCTGCGTCATGGCAATGAATGCCTGGGTGACGACGGCAGTCCACAGGAGCGAACCCAAGCTTGGCGCGTTTCAGCGCTGGTTCGCCGCCTTTTCTGCCGGACTTGTGCTGCTGTTGGCGGTGCTGGCCGCGAGCCCCGATCTTCATGCGTTGATCCACCACGATGCCGACCACGCAGATCATAGTTGCGCGATCACTCTTTTCCATCAGGGGCTCGATGCTCCCGCCGCCATCGTTTTTGCCGCCTCCGCGCCGGTAATGGTGGAATTGGGTCTGGCGATTCCGGACCCTGCGACGCGCCCCGATGCGCACCTCGACCGGCTCCAGCCGGGCCGGGGCCCGCCCTTCTGCTGAGCAACCCGCGCGCGTCGCCGTGATCGGCGGCGCTTTGGTTGGTCCCTTGATTGAGCCGCCGCATGGGCGGCTGCCCGCCTGCCATGTATCCTCAGCATGAAGTCCTATTTCCATCTCCCGTTTCTTTTCGCGTTTGCCTGCGCCGCCTTCGGCCAGGCCACCGTGCCGCCCGCGACTGCCCCCGCGGAATCGCCCCCACCGGACACCGACGAGTCCGTCGTCAAACTCGATAACTTCGTGATCACCGAACACCTCGACCAGGCCCGCGAAACCATCATGCCCAGCCTGGGCGCGACGACGTTCACGGTCGATGCCGCCCAGATTCAGATTGAGCCGATGGGGGCGAACGCGCCGTTCAGCCAGGTCATCCTGCGCGCGCCCGGCGTCGCCCAGGATTCCGAGGCCAACGGCGATCTTCACGTGCGCGGCGAGCACGCCAATCTGCAGTACCGGATCAACAACGTGCTGCTGCCCGAGGGTATCACCGGCTTCGGCCTTGAACTCGATCCGCGCTTCGTCGGCAACATGCAGCTCATCACCGGCGCGCTCCCCGCGCAATATGGCTTCCGCACCGCCGGCGTGGTCGACATCAAGACCAAGAGCGGGCTCCTCGACTCGGGCAGCGATGCCGAGCTCTACGGTGGAAGTTACGACACCACGCGCGCAAGCCTGGAGCGCTCGGGATCCACCCGGGACGTGAACTATTTTGTCGACGGCAGCGTGACCCACAACGGCATCGGGATCGAGAATCCGACCGATTCCGCCACGGCGATCCACGACGACACCACCCAGTACAAGGCGTTCGGGTTCGTCTCCTATGTGCTCGATTCGTCCAGTCGGCTGAGCCTGATGGGCAGCGCGTCGTACAGCGATTTCCAGGTTCCCGACACGCCCGGGCTTGCGGCCGGAATCTCGCCGGATGGCACTCCATGGGTCCCGGGTTCGCTCGACTCGGCGCGCCTCGACGAACGGCAGAACGAGCAGAATTACTACGGCGTGGCCGCGTATGAGAAGACCACCGGCGACGTCAATTTCCAGGTCGCCGCCTACGCGCGATACAGCAGCGCTCATTTCATCCCGGACGTTCCCGGTGACCTGTATTTCGATGGCGTCGCCACCGACATCAACCGCCAGGTGACGGCCGCAGGCGTCCAGGCCGACGGCAGCGACATCCTGAACGACCACCACACTCTCCGCGGCGGCTTCATGCTGCTCACCGAGGATCTCGACTCGCATGCCGCGACGGCCGTTTTTCCGGTCGACGCCAATGGCAATCCCACCGGCCCGGCATTCACCATCCGGCAATCCGGCACGCAACGGGCCAATTTCCTTGGCGCCTATCTGCAGGACGAATGGAAACTCACGCCGCGAATCACGATCAACTATGGAGCGCGCGCCGATGGTTACGCGTCGTCCGCCGATCACGAGTCGCAGCTCAGCCCGCGCGTCAACATCCTGTACGAACCGACGAAATCGATGTCGATTCACGCGGGGTACGCCCGGTATTTCACGCCTCCTCCGCTCGAAAACGTGAGCGCCACGGCCGTCGCGGATTTCGCCGGAACCTCCAACGCGGCCTCCAGCCTGCTCGACAACCCGGTCCGCGCCGAGCGCGCCGACTATTTTGACCTCGGTGTGACCCGCAAGTTCGGGCGCCGCTTCCAGGCCGGAGTCGACACCTATTACAAGACCGCGATGAACCAGCTCGACGACGGACTGTTCGGGCAGTCGCTAATCCAGTCCGCCTTCAACTACCGGCAGGGCCGTATCTACGGTCTCGAGTTCTCGGCGTCGTACAACACGGGGGGATTCTCGGCGTATGCGAACCTGGCCCGCTCGATCGCGCAGGGGCGGGATTGGGCTTCATCGCAGTTCCTTTTTGACGCGGCGGATCTCGCTTACGTGAGCAATCACTGGATCTATCTCGACCATTCCCAGCAGCTTTCGGGCTCCTTTGGCACCTCGTATCTGTGGAAATACGGACATGGCGGCACGAAAGTCTATCTCGACCTGCTGTACGGCAGCGGACTCCGCAACGATGCGGTCGGGGCCGACGGCACGGTCGTTCCCAACGGAGGCACCGTCCCCGCCTACCACACCGTCAGCACCGGCGTGGAACGGACGTTTCCGCTGGAGGGCCATCGGGAATTGAAGGCCCGCCTCGACGTCGTCAACCTGACCGACGAGAAGTACGAGTTGCGCGACGGCTCGGGGGTCGGAGTCAACGCCGCCCAATATGGCATGCGCCGGGGCATATTCGGGACGCTCGGGATGTCGTTCTGAGCAGGCAACGTGACGTATCCGAAAGGCCCCGGAGTCGCCGACAAGCACACGATAAGTCAGTCGGCCCGCCCAGGGACCGTCCCGACCCCCGCGGTCTGATTCACGCCGCCTCGAGGCCGAACACGGCCCGCGCGTAGTTCTCAATCGAGAACGGCTGGAGGTCATCCGGCTGTTCGCCGAGGCCGATGAAATAGATCGGGATTTTCAACTCGCGATAAATGCCGACCAGGGCGCCGCCCCGGCTCGTGCCGTCGAGCTTCGTGACGATCAGTCCGGTGAGCCCGAAGCTCTGGTGAAACACGCGGGCCTGCTCGATGGAATTGCCTCCGAGCGAACCATCGACCACCAGCCAGCGGTGCTGCGGGGCGGTCGGATCGTGTTTCTGCAGCACCCGGCGGATTTTCGCCAGCTCCTCCATCAGGTTGGACTTGGTGTGAAGCCGCCCGGCCGTGTCAACCACCAGCCATTCCCGCCCACGCGCCTTCGCCGCCTGCCAGGCGTCAAACGCGACCGCGGCCGCATCGGCACCGGTGTGGCTCGCCACGATCTCCAGATCGAGCCGGGTGGCCCAGCTCTTGAGCTGCTCGACCGCGGCCGCGCGGAAAGTGTCGCAGGCCGCCACGACGACGCTGCGGCCGTCGGCCTTGAGGCGGTAGGCGAGTTTCGCGGTCGTGGTGGTCTTCCCCGAGCCATTCACGCCGATCAGCGCGACCACGATCGGCAGCCCGGACGTGTTTGATCCGGCCGCCGGGAAGATGCCTTCGGATCCCGCCAGCACCCGGCGGAGCACCGCCGCGCCGATCTCCGCCGCCTGCTTTCCCTTCAGTTCCGGATCCTGGCGGCAGGCCGTCTTGATCTCGGCAAGGATCTCCTCGGTGGTCGCCACGCCGAAATCCGCCGTGTACAGCGCCTCCTCGAGTTCGGCCAGCGACGCCGCGTCGATGCGCCGCCCGCCGAAAAGGCCATGGGTCTTCTCGGCGATGGCGGAGAATGTCTTCGTCAGGCCGTCCTTGAATTTCTTGAAAAAAGATAACATGGGCGAATCTACAAAACACGCTTGGCGAAGAATGGGCCGGCCTCGGCGGCTCTCGACCGCGGAAGCCGCGTGGCACCTGCCCGCACCAGCCATCTCACGAGCATCGGATATGCCGCCTCGAAAATCGTCCCTCGCAACGGGCGCTCATTCCGTCGCGGGTTTGCGGGCGTCCCGGCCGAGCTTGTCCTTCATCCGGTCGAGGATGCCGTTGATGAAACGCTTCGAGTCCGCGGTGGAGAAATGTTTGCTGAGGTCGATCGCCTCGTTGATCGACACGACCGGCGGGATGTCCTTCCGGTGGAGCATTTCGAACATCGCGAGGCGAAGGATCGCGAGGTCGATGCGGGCGATGCGGTCGAATTCCCAGTTGTGTGCGAGCGACCGGATATGGCCGTCGAGCTCGGGCATGTTCCCGATCGCGCCGTGGATCAGCTCCTCGGCGAAGGCGTAATGGTCGCGCGGTTTTTCGAGTCCCTCAAAAAACACGCGCAGGTCCTCGGCGAGACTCGCCGGCGTGTTCATGCTCCAGGCATAGAGGTACTGCAGGGCCGCGGCGCGGCTTTCGCGGCGTTGGGCAAACTGGCTGCTCATGACCGGCCGCCCTTCAAGGTGGCGCGCAGCGCCGCCATCTCCAGCGCGGCGCGGGCAAATTCCGATCCGCGATCGATCCGGCCGGTGCAGCGATCGGCGGCCTGCTTCCAGGTATCCGCCACCACGACACCGTTGATGACCGCAATCCCGTGATCGACGGCGACCCGCTGCAGCGCGAGCGTCACGCCCTGGGCGACGACCTCCGCATGCGGGGTCGCGCCCTGAAGCAGCACGCCCAGGGCGACAATGCAGTCGGGCCTGCGCCCGGCGAGCCAGTGGGCCGCGACCGGGAGCTCATGGGAGCCCGGGACGCGCACGGCTTCGATGCGCGCCGGCTTCACGCCGGCCGCGACCAGGCCCGCCCTGACCCGGTCGAGCAGGGCGTCCACCAGGACGGGATTGAACCGGGCGCACGCGATTCCAAAGGAAAAGCGGGATCCGTCGATCTCCAGGGACGCAGGGACGTGGCGGCTCATGAAAGGTTCAGGGCAAGGCTTCGCGGGGTGTCCCGCAAGTTCAATTCTCGGTCAAACGGGGATCTGCTCCACGATTTCGAGGCCATAACCCTCAAGGCCGACGACGCGGCGCGGCGAATGTTGCAACAGGCGGATCTTACGCAGTCCCAGGGACGTCAGGATCTGGGCCCCGATGCCGTAGTCGCGCAGGTTCGTCGGCGGACCGCCCGGGGGCCCGGCGTGGAGCACCGCCTCCTGCATCCGGCCTGCCTGTTCCATGTAGACGATCACGCCGTGCTTCGTCTCCGCAATCGTGCGCAGCGAGGCGAGGAGCGAATGATGGCTGCCCATTTCCCGGCCGTGAAAAACGTCGCTGAGGAGATTCTCCGCATGCACCCGCACCAGCGTCGGCGCATCGTCGAGCCGGCCCATCGAAAACGCCAGGTGATGCCGGCCGTCGACCTTGCTGCGGAAAACATGGAGCTGAAAATCGCCGTATTCGGAGGCGAAAGGCCGCTCGCTGATGCGCTCCACCAATTGCTCCCTCCCGGCCCGATGCTCGATGAGCTGGGCGATTGAGATCATCGGCAGGCTGAATCGCTTCTTGAATTCCACCAGTTGCGGCAGGCGCTGGACCGTGCCGTCGTCGTTGATGAGCTCGCACAGGACGCCCACCGGGGGAAGGCCGGCCAGAACCGCCAGATCCACCGCCGCCTCCGTGTGCCCTGCCCGCTCGAGCACGCCGCCCGGACGCGCGCGCAGCGGAAAGACGTGTCCGGGTTGGACAAGTTGCTCCGGCCGCGAATCACAATTCGCGAGAATCCTGATGGTTTGCGCCCGATCAAAGGCGCTGATGCCGGTGGTGATCCCGTCGGCGGCATCGACGCTCACGGTAAAATCCGTCCGCTGGACCTCGCGGTTTTGCTGCACCATGGGGCCGAGTCCCAGGCGCCGAAGCTGGTGCTCGACCGTCGGAACGCAGACGATGCCGCTGCAATAACGAATCATCATGTTGACCGTCCCGGGGGTCGCCTTCGACGCCGCCATGATCAGATCGCCCTCGTTCTCGCGGGCCTCGTCGTCGGTGACAATCACCAGGCCGCCCGCGGCGATGGCCGCGATCGCGGCTTCGATGGAGTCAAATGGATTGGACGGCGGCATGCGGACGAACCGAAAAGCATCCCCGTCCCTCGCGCAGTGTCAAATCCGTCGCTGAGCCTGAAAGCGCGGCCGCCTTATCCGGAATGAAGCAGGCGGGCGTCGGTTTCCATCCTGACGCGTCTGTCACCGATGTGGAAATCGGCGACCACCAACGGACCGGTCGATCCTGGAGCAAAACCAGCTTCCCCGGCATCGGGACGACTCATTTCAGCTTCAGGACGTCGTCGGTGACATTGACGGTGTAATTCTCCGACATCTGCTCGTCGTCGCCTTCGCCCTTCATCAGGAAAAGCCGCAGGACGAATGCAAAGGGCGGATGAACGAACTTTCCCCCTCCGAGCGCCTTGCCACCGGGCAGCACGTTCAGGACGGATTCATCGTGAGTCACACGTTGCTTTGACTGCCACATCAGATGGGCGCGGACGACATCCACCGGAATGGCCTTTCGTTTCTTGTCGTAGAAGGACAGCTTGAAGTCGCCGTTGTCGATCGTGAGTCCCAACTGGTCTCCATGGCCGGTCGAGCGCTGGATGACGATGCCGGGAATCGGTGGCTCCTCCTTCTCGACCGGCTTGCCGGGTGCAGCGGGCTTTGACGCCGCGGGCGTGTCTGCCTGCAAAATGGTCGCCACCGCCAGAAGTCCGATCAGCACGACGAGCTTTTTCATGGCCGGCAGGCTAACGCCGCGCTTCCCGGGAGCAAGCTCCCATGCTCCCATAATGTTCCCGGCGGCGCGCGGAAGGCCTTCATATCGGGTTTTTAACGGATTTTTTGCCCCGATTTATCCGCCGGCCTGATCGATCCGAAAAAAAGCGTCGGTCACGAAGCGGACAATCGTGACCTCATTTCCTTCCACCGGGCGAGTCGCGCCGCGATCGCGCCCTCGGCGCCGGCTGTCCCCGGCGCGTAGATGGCGAGCGGCTTTTCCAGATAGGCCTGGCCCGAGACCGCCTCGGGAAAATCGTGCGAATACCGATACCCCTCGCCGTGCCCCACCCGCTTGCTGGCCTGTCCGCCACGGTCGCGCAGGGCGATCGGAACCGGCTGGACCGGTGACTCCTTCAGGTGGCGGTGAGCCTCGCCGAGCGCGAGCGTGGCCGAGTTGCTTTTCGGCGCCGTGGCGATGTAGAGCGTCGCGTGGGCCAGCGTGAGCTCCGCCTCGGGCAGTCCGATGAAATCACACGCGTGGTGCGCGGCCACGGCCAGCGGGAGCGCCTGCGGGTCAGCCAGCCCAACATCCTCGCTCGCCAGGATTACGAGACGGCGCGCAATGAAACGCGGGTCCTCCCCACCCGCGAGCATCTTCGCCAGCCAATACATGGCTGCATCAGGATCGCCGCCCCGGCAGCTCTTGATGAACGCCGAGATCGTGTCGTAATGCTCGTCCTCGTCCGCATCGTAGCGGATGCGTCGCTCGCGCGCAAAGATTTCGATCTCCCCGGGGGTGATCGGCGCACCCTCGGGCAGCGCCAGCGCGATCACTTCGAGCGCGTTGAGCGCGCGGCGAAGATCGCCGTCGCACAACACGGCCAGGTCGGCCAGCACGATCTCGGCGGCGGTGTTCCGCCGCGCGCCGAGGCCGCGTTCGGGATCGGCCAGCGCCCGGGCGAGCACGCCCGCGATCTGCCGCGGTTGCAGCGGTTCCAGCCGGAAGAGATGGCTGCGGCTCAACAGCGGCGGATTGACGTAGAATCCGGGGTTGTGGGTCGTCGCGCCGATCAGCCGGACGATGCCGTCCTCGACGTCCGGAAGAAGCAGATCCTGCTGCGACTTGTTGAAACGATGGAGCTCATCGATGAACAGGATCGTGCCCGCGTCCGGCCGCCGTCGTGCCGAGGACAGGATCTCGCGCAACTCGGCCACATTGCTCATGACCGCGTTGACGCGGATGAAGCGGCTGCGGGTCTCTCGCGCGATCACTTCGGCCAGCGAGGTCTTGCCACAGCCGGGAGGGCCATAGAACAGCAGGCTGCCGAAACGGTTGGCCGCGATGAGGCGCGGAAGGAGATTGCCGGGTTTGAGGAGGTGCTCCTGGCCCGCCACTTCGGCCAGCGAACGCGGGCGCATTCGCGCCGCGAGCGGCTGGTGCGCCGGAGCGGCGCCGGTCGCCGGCTCGCCGCGCGCGGGTGAAAAATCGGCCGGTTCGTCCCCGAACAGCGTGGCCTGGTCGTCTTCAGCCATGGAAGCCCAAACAGTGCGTCAGATGCATGACGAAACAAGGTTGAAGCGCCACGCAGGGGGAATTTGACGTTCGTGCGGGCCGGGTTTCGGCGGGCCGAGCCGGTTCGCGATCCATGCCCTCTCCCCGCTCCTCGCTGCGCGCCCCGCTGATCTGGCTGTTGACCCCGGCCATGGCCGGCATCGCCGCGGCCCATCGCTGGCCAGCCTCGCCGCGCGAGTTGGTGGCCTGCGCCGGAATCACGGCGGTCCTGGCCGCCGGGAGCGTCGCGGCCAGCCGGCACGAATTCCGCTTCGCCGCCGGCGTCGCGCTCGCGGGGATACTCGGAGCCGGCGCGGGAATCGGATTTTGCTTCCAAAATCTCCGCCTTCCCCGGCGCGTTGACGGACCGATGGTGCCGCGGGAGGCGACGCTCGACGTGCGCGTCGAACGGATATTCGCGGGCGGCCCGGCGCGCCCGTCGATCGGCGGGATCGGGACCATCCGGCGGGACGATCGCCGGGGACGTTTCGCAGGCGCCCGGGTGGATTTCTCCGTTTCCCGGCGCCATGGATCGCCTCGGGTTCCTTCGGGGGTGTTCGCCCTGCGTGGCGTCCTCCAG
>DASYDZ010000130.1:0-7986 GCA_036499305.1 Candidatus Didemnitutus sp. | reverse complement strand
CGGGAGCCGATTTTGCCCAAATGGGGCCGACCAAGATGGACGAGTTGGTCCAAAATGACACGAGCCGGTGCGAAGGCGCGAGGAGCTCGCGGGCTGAGTCCCGCCATGGGCGCGCGGCCCCTCTGCGCGGTCGGGCGAAAGGACGCCACGAGACTGGGACCATCGACCAACCTGGACTGCCTTCGCAGCCAGTCGACTGGCCGTTATTTCGACAACTGCGTCTTCAGGAAATCGACGCTGCCGCGCACGGTGTCGTCGGTTTCCATCAGGTTCTCGACGGTCTTGATCGCGTGGATGACCGTTCCATGATCCCGGCCACCAAAGGCTTCGCCAATTTCCTGCAGGGAGTGGCGGGTGAGCTGGCGCGACAGATACATGGCGATCTGGCGGGGAAAGGCGATGGCGTTGGGGCGCCGCTTGCTCGTCATGTCCGAATGCCGGATCTGGTAATGGTCGGCGACGCGTTTCTGGATGCCCTCGATGTTGAGGCGGTTCTGGGCCTCCTCCATGAGCACGTCCTTCAGCAGTGCCTCGGCCGTCGGGAGGTCGAGGGCGCGGCCGGTGAGTGCGGAATAGCTGGATATCTTGATCAGGGCGCCTTCGAGCCGGCGGATGTTCTTGGCGATATGCTGGGCCATGAACTCCAGCACCGACATCGGGATCTCGATTTTCAGTGCGGTGGCCTTGGTGCGCAGGATCGCGAGGCGGGTCTCGAAGTCGGGCGACTGGATGTCGGCGGCGAGGCCCCACTGGAAGCGGGAAACGAGGCGGGACTCGAGCGTGGCGATCTCGGTCACCGGGCGGTCGCTCGAGAGGATGATCTGTTTGCCGGACTCGAAGAGGTCGTTGAACGTATGGAAGAACTCCTCCTGGATGCGTTCCTTGCCGGCGAGGAAGTGGATGTCGTCGATCAGGAGGATGTCGACGCTGCGGTAGCGCTGGCGGAACTTCGTGAGCGCGTTTTCCTGGATGGCGTGGATGAACTCGTTGGTGAACTTCTCGGTCGAGAGGTACGCCACCTTGGCCTCGGGATTGCGCTGCAGCACGCTGTGGCCGATGGCGTGCATGAGGTGGGTCTTGCCGAGCCCCGTGGCGCCGTGGATGAAGAGGGGATTGTAGGCCTGGGCGGGCGCCTGGGCGACCGCGAGGGAGGCGGCATGGGCGAGCTGGTTGTTCGGCCCGACCACGAAGGTCTCGAAGCAGTTGCGCGGGTTGAGCGAGCCGCCGGCGGCCTGGCGGTCGTCGTAGCGGACCGTCCGCTGCTTGATCGGCGCGCGGCTGCGGCCCGGCGTTTCGGTGCGGGCCAGCGCAGCACTGGACGACTCGACCTTGCGCAGCACCACGTGGACCATGCGGCCGGCGGCGAGGCGCAGGCGCTGCGAGATCAGGTCCAGATAGTTGTCGTGGATCCAGATCGCCGCAAAATCGTTCAGGACGCCGAGCGTGATCGTGTCCTCGTTCGCGTCGATGCACGCCAGGGGCTCAAACCACATCTGAAAAACGTCCTCCGGGAAGAGTCCCTTAAGGTCGCATTTCACGGTTTCCCAGAGGCTGGTCTGAAGCGTGGCGGGGGGCATGTCAGTTGCGTGCGGGCCGGTTATTCACACCGCCCGGAAGTATCCTCACCGACCTCCGCATCGTGACGTCAAATCCGCGTTCGCTTGGGGAAAATGGGTGGTGGGCACAGGGCGACGAACCGACAGGGGGGTAGTTCGGCGGCCCCGGCTAACAGCGTCTGGAGAAGCCCCAGGGAAAGCGGGAGGTGATGGTGCGCGACGGAAGCGGCAAAGAACAATCGAGCAGGAGCGCGATAAGAAGTGAAAACGGGTATAACGTGAATCCCAAAATGCGTTTCAAGGCCAACTTTCCACCAAGTTTTTCACAAACTTCTGAGTATAACTTCGCCGATTTTTTTGTTGCGAAAATTAAACGCGATCCGGGGCGCGTTTTCTCCTCTGAGAAGGTGCGCGGCGACATCGGCCGCGTGGCGCGGGCTTGATCCATTTCGACCCGGCCGGGCCCGAATCCGTCCGTCCGAAACGCGACAGAAATATGGCATCCGAAGGCAACGGCGTGCGCTTTCGCGTCATGGGCGGTCCGAAGAACCGGAAACCAGGCCCTTCGGCCCCGGCTAGATCGCGGCGGGCGACGGCTCGGGATCGACCCATTTGCCGTGCTCGCGAATCAACGCGATGAGTCGCGCATCGGCCTCCGCCTGCGGCAGATTGTACTGCACGCAATTCTTGCCGACATAGAGGTTGATCTTCCCGGGCGCGCCGCCCACGTAGCCGAAATCGGCGTCGGCCATCTCCCCCGGTCCGTTCACAATGCAGCCCATGATGGCGATTTTCACGCCCTTGAGATGGCCGGTCTTTTCGCGGATGCGCTGCGTCGTGATCTGCAGGTCGAACAGCGTGCGGCCGCAGCTCGGGCAGGCGACGAATTCGGTTTTCGAGCTGCGCGCGCCGGCGCCCTGCAGGAGATTGTAGGCGAGTTTCGTCGCGCGCACCGGATCGGGCTCGGTTTCGACGCTGACGAGGTCGCCGACCCCGTCGCACAGCAGGCTGCCGGTGAGAAAACTGGCCTCGATCAGCCGGGAGAGAAAGCTGTTGTCGCCCTGGACCGCGGTCGCGGCGGTGTTCCGGATCCAGATCGGGGCGGCCGACGGCGCGGCGCGCAGGTGCTCGAGCAGACGGCGGTAGGCGCCGATGGCATGGCTTGAGATCGCCGACGCGCGCAGGGCCGAGAGCGTGAAGATCAAATTCTCGTCGCCCACGCGGTGCAGCAGCCCTTCGTAGGGCGCAAAGTTCTCGGGATCGATCTCCATGGCGAGCATCTGGCGGTGGCTCCGCACGACGCGGATAAAGGCGGACAGGGTTTCATTTTCACCCTGGCCAAACAGTCGGGCGACCACGATCCGGCAGCGGCTGCAGGTCAGCAGCGGGGCGAGATCGGTGGGCTGCAGCGCGCCGCTGATCTCGACGACGAGAAAATCGGGCATCACCGGCGAGGCGGACGCGAATTCGGCGATCGTCGCGAGTTCGGCGCGGTCGTGCGCCGAAACGAGCAGTCCCTCGGCCGGCGTGTCGGTCAGGTGGGCGGCGGCCAGCAGGCGGACGGTTTCGGCGAGCTGGTCGGCCGCGCGCACGCGCACGATCACGCGCGGGGGCTGCTCGGGGCCGATCGAGCAGCCGGCGGACAAGGCGATGGCGGCGGTGGCGCGACGCACGAATTGATATGGATCGATGGCGTCGGCCAGCGGGAGCGATGCGACATCGGGTGCGGGCGCTGACCACCGGCTCATGGCCTTCTCGGCGATGGCCCGGGCGACGGGGATTTCGTAGACGGAATCCTCCGTGAGCGACACCCGGATCGTGTCGCCCAGGCCGTCGAGCAGCAGGCTGCCGATGCCGATCGCGCCCTTGATGCGGCCGTCCTCGCCATCGCCGGCCTCGGTGACGCCCAGATGGAGCGGGTAGGGCATGTCCTCGCGCTCAAGGCGCTCCGCCAGCAGCCGATAGGCCTGGATCATGACCTTTGGGTTGCTGGCCTTCATCGACAAGATGAGGTCGCGGTAGGAATGGTCCCGCGCGATGCGCAGAAACTCGAGCGCGCTTTCCACCATCCCGAGCGGCGTGTCGCCGTAGCGGTTCATGATGCGGTCCGAGAGCGAACCGTGGTTCGTGCCGATCCGCATCGCGCGGCCCAGCGCCTTCGCCCGCCGCACCAGCGGGGAAAACGCCTCGTGCAGCCGCTGGAGCTCGCGATCATAGTCGGCGTCCGAGTATTCCTTGACCGCGAATTTCTTCTTGTCGGCATAGTTGCCGGGATTGACGCGGACCTTCTCCACGTGTTCGACCGCCTCCATGGCGGCGGACGGCAGGAAATGGATGTCGGCGACCAGGGGAACGTGGCCGAAGCCTGCGGCGGTGAATTTCGCCCGGATTTCCTGCAGGCATTTGGCGGCGGTGACATTCGGCGCGGTGATGCGGACGATCTCGCAACCCACCTCGGCCAGCGCGATCGACTGCCGCACCGTCGCCTCGACGTCCTGCGTGTCGCTGGTCGTCATCGACTGCAGCCGGATGGGATTCCCCCCGCCCACGCCGACGCCGCCGATCTTCACCTCAACGGTGTGGCGGCGGATCGTATGATAGCGGGAGGCGCAGTAAGCCACGGCGGTATTCGTCGCTGGGGACCCGACGGCGGTCAACGGCATTTCGATCGGACCATTGTGGGAGCGCCTTGAGGCCGCGATTTTGATCGGGGCCGGTCAATCACGGCCCGGGCCAATCGCGGCGTAAAGCCGCTCCTACAGGGAGAGACAAGGCCACGATGTCCGCTCGCGGCGCGACGGGCTTACGGGTGGGCGGGCGCCGGTTCGGGCTTCCTCGCCTGGTCCACGGCGGCCGGCAGATCGGCCGGAGGCTCATGGATCCACCGGCGAATATCGCCGAAGACGAGGACGTACAGCATGAGCGAAAGAAGCAGTACCATGAACACGCTTTGGGTGGCGGCGACAAAGCTGAGCGGAAGGGCGCGTCCGCGAAGGCGCACGATCGTGGCAAAAAGCATCTGGCCGCCATCGAGCACCGGGATCGGCATGAGATTGAGGATGGCGAGGCTCACATTGATCAGCGCCGTCAAGGTGAGCACGCGGCGGAAATCCCACTGCGCTTCCTGGTACAGCGCCCGCGCCATGCCGACGGGCCCGGACAGCTTGGTCAGGCCGATGTCCGAATTGTGATTCAGGAGGGCGCCGAGCGTGCGGAACATCGAGCTGGCGTCGTCGGTCAGTTGCCGGAACGGATTCGGGTGGATGACGATGACATTGTCGCGATAGCGAATGCCGACGCGCGCGATGGAGCGGTGGGTGCGCTCGTCCATCTCGACGCGCGGCTGGATCGGAATGCGCAATTCCCGGCCGTCGCGTTGCAGAAGGAACATGACCGGTTTGGCGAAATGTTGGGCCAGGTAGGCGCTCAGCACGCTCCGCTGGAAGATCGGCTGGCCGTCAATGGCGAGAATGACATCGCCGCGGCGGACCCCGGCGGCGGCCGCGGGCAGATCGGACGGGACTTCGTCGACCGTCATGTCCTCGGACGGCCCGATGCCGATGCCGCGCACCTGGTCCTCGCCGATCAGGAGCGGATAGAGATCGATGGTTTTTTCGACGCCCGCCCGGGAGATCACCAGCACGGCCTGGCGTCGCCCATCGGCGGAGTGGCCATTGCCCAGGATGATGTTGGTGATGATGTCCTCGAAGTCGTGCACCCGATGTCCGTCGATCGAAACGAGGGTGTCGCCCAGTTTCAGGCCGGCTTCGGCCGCCGGGCTGATGACCGTCGAACCGTCGGCGAGTTTCAGGGTCGGCGCGACGTAACCGATCTGCGTCGTGGTCGAGAATTCGGAAATCGTGGGCAGGCCGACCAGCCAGATGGTCGTGGCGAGAACGAAGGCGAAGAGGACGTTGAAGAAGGCGCCGGCGGCGAAGACGATCATCTTGGTCGCGTAACTCAGCGGTGGCAGATGGGTGACGTCCGTGTCGGATTCCCCCTCGATGGCGCTGAGATCCGCGAGTTGCGGGAGTGCGACGTAACCGCCGAACGGCAACACGGACAGGCGATACTCGACTCCGTCCCTGCCCCGACGGCTCCAAATGGCGGGGCCGAAGCCGATCGAGAAGCGCTCGATTTTGACACCCCGGCGGCGCGCGGCGAGGAAATGCCCCAGCTCATGGACGAAGATGGACCCGCCCAGCGCGATGATCACGAGGCCGACCGACCAGATATTGCCCAGGACCGCGTTTAACATCAGGAAAAAAGGGGTTCAGCGAATCGCCGCGGCCACCCGCCGGGCTTCCGCGTCCGCAGCTAGGACATCGTCGAGCGAGTTGGGTTCGGGCGATTTCACCTGGCTCAGAGTTTGTTCGATGATGCGCGGAATCGCAAGAAACGGGGCACCGTCATGCAAGAACCTGTTGACTGCGACCTCGTTGGCCGCGTTGAAAACGGCGGGGGCAGTGCCGCCCGCGGACATCGATTCCCTCGCCAGCCGCAGGCAGGGAAACCGCGCGAGCTCCACCGGCCGGAATTCGAGGTTGAGCGGCCGGTCGACGGCCAGTGCCGGATCAGCGGGCTTGGTGGTCCGCGCCGGATACATCAGCGCGTGCTGGATCGGAAACGTCATCGAGGGCGGCGAGAAATGCGTGAGCATCGCACCGTCGGTGAACTCGACGAGGCAATGCACCACGCTCTGCGGATGGATCACGGCGTCGCATTGCTCGGGTCTCAGGCCGAAAAGCCATTGGGCCTCGATCAGCTCGAGCCCTTTGTTGGCCAGCGTGGCGGAATCGACCGTGACTTTGGGGCCCATGGTCCAGTTGGGATGGCGCAGCGCGTCGGCCGGCGTGGCGGAGGCGAGCTTTTCCGCGGGCCAGTCGCGAAACGCGCCGCCGCTCGCGGTGAGATACACCTTGCGCACATCCTCGATCCGGTGGCCTTCGAGGCACTGGAAAACGGCGTTGTGCTCGCTGTCGACCGGCAGAAGGCGGACGCCGGCATCGTTCGCCGCCGACACGACGAACTTGCCGGCGAGGACAAGAATCTCCTTCGAGGCCAGCGCGATGGTCTTGCGCGCCGCGATCGCGGCGAGGGTCGGACGAAGGCCGGCGGTGCCCACGACGGCGACGACCACGATGTCCGCCTCGGGCAGGCACGCGAGCAGGCTGAGGCTCTCGGGGCCGCGATGAAGGATGGTGCCGGGCGGGGTTTCAATGCCGGCGCCGGCGGTGGGGTCGGCCAGCGCAGCGTGCGGCACGCCAAATTCGCGGCAGATGGTCATCAACGCCGGCGCATCGCGATGCGCCGCGACGCCGACGAGTTCGAGTTCCTCGGGATGCGCCCGCAGCACGCGCAGGGTGCTGCGGCCGATCGATCCCGTGGCGCCCAGCACGACGACCCGGCGACGAGGACGGGATCCATCGTTTCGAGATCCGGGGTGCGGACGCATCAGACCAGGAAAACGAGAATGAAGTACGCGAGCGGCGCCGTCAGGATGAGGCTGTCGGTGAGGTCAAACGCGCCGCCGATGCCCGGGATCATTTTTCCCGTGTCCTTGATGTCGGCCCGGCGCTTGAGCGCGGACTCGATGAGGTCCGACACGATGGTCGTGAGGGCGAGCGGAAGCGCGATGACGGCCGCGATCACGGGCGTCAGCTTCTCGGGCAGATAGTCGGGAAGCCACGCGGCGATGCCGGCGCCGACGCCGACCGAGATCAGGACGCCGCCGATCGCGCCCTCCCAGGTCTTTTTCGGGCTGATGATGGGCGCCATCTTGTGCCGGCCGATCGCGAGCCCGGTGAGGAGTGCGCCGACGTCGCAGAATTTCGAGACCGCGACGACCCACAGGCAGAGCGCCAGGCCGGTGTCGTCATCGGGCGGCAGCAGCAGAACGCGGATCAGATATTGAAGGAGGAACGGCACGAAGAAAAGGCCCAGCATCGTGACGCCGATCGACTCGACGCGGTTGGTGGCGTCGCGTTCGCCGAGCGCGCGCACGGAAAACAGGATCGTGGCGAGCACCATGAGGGCGGGAATCACGCCGACGGCATCATCGAGCTCCGGCAGATACGTCGCGAGATAGTAGGGCGCGCTGGTGATCAGCACCCCGAAGACCAGCGCGGTCCAGCGGAAGGGCCGGTAGCCCATCTTCGTGACCAAGCCGTAGAATTCGTGCAGGGTCAGCGCTGCAACCACCGTGAGCAGGACGACGGCGGCATGGGCGCCAAAGTACCACAGGCTGGTGAGGACCACGCTCCAGAGCAGGAGAGTGCTGAGAATTCGGGAAACCACGGGCCGAGTAAGGTGAGCCGTCCTAGCCCGCGCCAGCCTTGATTTGCTCCGCGGTCAGTCCGTAACGCCGCTCGCGCCGCGCATACTCCTCGACGGCGCGCTCCAGGTCCGCGCGGCCGAAATCCGGCCACAG
>DASYDZ010000129.1:0-6537 GCA_036499305.1 Candidatus Didemnitutus sp. | reverse complement strand
GTTCGCCGCCGGCAACCCCGGTGAGGGCGGCCCGGCGGGCGGCGGCTCCGGCGGCGGGGGAGGCGAGGAGGTTTCGCCGCGTTCCGGCGGCGTGGCCGACGAAAAGAAAGAGGTCAAGACTCCGGCGCTGAAGGCCTTTGGGCGCGACCTGACCGAACTCGCCCGCAAGAGCGAGATGGACCCGGTCATCGGCCGCAAGAACGAGATTCGCCGGGTCATCCAGATCCTCTGTCGGCGGACCAAGAACAATCCCGTGCTCGTCGGCGAGGCCGGCGTCGGCAAGACCGCCATCGTTGAAGGCCTGGCCCAGGAGATTGCCAAGGGCAACGTCCCTGAGATCCTGGCCGACAAGAAGGTCATCACTCTCGACCTCGCGCTGATGGTCGCGGGCACCAAGTACCGCGGCCAGTTCGAGGAGCGCATCAAGGCCGTGATGGACGAGATCAAGCGTTCGCGGAACATCATCATCTTCATCGACGAGCTGCACACGATCGTCGGCGCAGGGGCGGCCGAGGGCGCCATGGACGCCTCGAACATCTTCAAGCCCGCGCTGAGCCGCGGCGAGCTGCAGTGCATTGGTGCGACCACCCTGAACGAATATCGCAAGTACATCGAGAAGGACAGCGCGCTCGACCGCCGCTTCCAAAACGTGAAAGTGGAGGCGCCGTCCGTCGATGACACCATCCTCATTCTCAAGGGCATCCGTGGGAAGTACGAGGAGCACCACAAGGCGGTCTTCACCGACAAGTCCCTGGAGGTCGCCGCCAAGCTTTCCGACCGCTACATCACGGGTCGTTTCCTGCCGGACAAGGCGATCGACGTCATGGACGAGGCCGGCGCGCGCGCGCGCATCAGCTCGCTCAACCGTCCGCCCGAGATCGAGGAGATGACCAAGGAAATCGAGGCGGTCTGTGCCCAGAAGGAGCAGGCCATCGCCGCGCAGCACTTCGAGGAGGCGGCCAAGTACCGCGACACCGAAAAGCAGCTCCGCCTCAAGCAGGACACCCTGCTCGAGGAATGGAAACGCAGCCGGGACGAAAACCGCATCACGATCGACGAGGAGCTGATGGCCCAGGTCGTGGCCGATTGGACCGGAATTCCCCTCAGCCGGCTGGAAAAGAAGGAGAGTGAAAAACTGCTCACCCTCGAGACCGAGTTGCAGAAGCAGGTCATCGGACAGGAGGCCGCCACGATCGCGATCGCGCGCGCGTTGCGGCGCAGCCGCGCCGATCTCAAGGATCCACGCCGTCCGATCGGCTCATTCATGTTCCTCGGCCCCACCGGGGTCGGCAAAACCGAGCTGGCCAAGCAGCTTGCCGCGCAGATGTTCGGGTCGCAGGACGCGATCGTGCAGATCGACATGTCCGAATACATGGAGAAGTTCTCGGTCTCCCGTCTCATCGGCTCGCCGCCGGGCTATGTCGGTTACGAGGAGGGTGGCCAGCTCACCGAATCGGTCCGCCGCCGGCCCTATTCCGTGATCCTGTTCGATGAGATGGAGAAGGCGCATCCCGACGTCGCGCAGCTTATGCTGCAGATCCTCGAGGATGGCCGCCTGACCGACTCGCTCGGCCGCACGGTCGATTTCCGGAATACGATCATCATCATGACGACCAACGTCGGGGCGCAGCTCATCCAGCACCAGACGACGATGGGCTTCGCGGCCGCCGGACGGCCGGACTTCCACGACCAGGAAAAGCTGCGGGACAAGGTGCTGGAGGAGGCGAAGCGGGTCTTCAAGCCTGAGTTCCTCAACCGCATCAACGACCTCGTGGTGTTCCGTTCGCTGGGCCGGCCGGAACTGCTGCAGATTGTCGACATCGAGGTGGCGAAGGTCACCAAGCGTCTCGCGTCCCGGCATATCCTGCTGGAGTTCTCGCCCGAGTCGAAGCTCCTGCTGATCGAAAAGGGCTACGACGAGAAATACGGCGCGCGTCCATTGCGCCGCGCGGTCGAGCACTATCTCGAGGATCCGCTCGCTGAGGCGATGCTGCGCGGCGACGTGAAGGAAGGGGATCCCATCCTGGTCGTGCGCAACGGCGACAAACTCGAGTTCAAGACCCAGTCCCCGGCGGCGGGCACGGGTGTTTCCTCATCCTGACGCGAATTCCGTTGTCCGCTTTCAAAGGCCGGCCGCGCGCCGGCCTTTTTGCTGCTCGCATCACACCGTACGGCGGGACCTTACACCGATCGCACAATCGCTCATTGCGTGTCGGCAGGGCATGGCCTTTCCTTTGCCCGATGGGTCGCCTTTTTGCCCTGATGTTCCTTGCCGCCGCGCTGCTGCGCGCGCAGGACGCACCGGTCCTGGTGCCGCCCGCGGAGCTGGGTCATCCGCCGTCCCCCGAGCGCGTGTCCTCGCTGGTCGAGGAGGCGTCACGCGTGGGATGGGGCCCGCTCGTGGGTCCGCTGCGCCAGAGCGCGTTGGCCGTCTACCGCCACGATCCGGCGGCCGCGGCCCCGTGGTTTTATCTCTATCGCTGGGCCGCCCACCTGGCGACACCGCAGGCGGGGGCCGTGCGCGCGTGGATGGATGCGATGCGCGAGTCGCGGATGATCCACCCGAACCTGCCGAAGCAGTACGATACGCCGCCGACACCGCTGGGCAATCTGCTCTCGCTCGATTTCCAGAAATGGGCGCTCGCGCATGCGGCGTTCTCGGAGGAGTTCTTCACCACGCAGTCGCCGCTCGACCAGCCCGCCGAGGTCCTCGGGATCCTGCAGTCGCTGCGCGCGCAGAACCCGTCGCAGTTCGAGGCCTACGCCAATCTCGCCCTGGCCATCGCCGTGGTGTACGATGTGCCACCGCCGCCCGACTGGCCCCACGCGCAGGTGAGCGACGCGGCCCTGCCGCGGCATCTGCCGGCACCGGCCGCCGCCTTCTCCTATTGGATGCGCGCCGACCAGATGGGCATCTGCCCGATTTCGCTGCGCCGGCTTTCCGCGGCGGAGCTGAAGTTCGTCGTCGACGCCTCCGCCCCGCTCTCGGACCTGACCTGGGCCGCCCAGAACGTCCATTTCCCCATTTCCGATTTTGCCAAGGCCTACGATGCGGTCCCGTACCGGCAGTCCCGGGTGACGGAGAACGCGGTGATCTGGCCGTCGACCGACTATCGGCTGGCCACGATCCTTGCGACCGGCGGAATCTGCATTGACCAGGCATTCTTCGCCGCCAACGCCGGCAAGGCCCGCGGCATCCCGACCCTGATGTTTCACGGCGCCGGGCGGGACGGGCGCCACGCGTGGTTCGGCTACCTCGGACCCGCCGGCTGGATGCTCGATGCCGGCCGGTACGCCGACCAGAAATACGTCGTGGGCGAGGCCTTCGACCCGCAGACTTGGAAATACCTCAACGACCATGAGCTGCTTTTTCTCTCCGAGCGTTTTCACGCCCTGCCACTGTTCAAATTGTCGCTGATCAACAGCGCCTTCGCCCGCGAGTTTCTTCAGGATCATGATTTTGCCGCGTCCATTCAGGCCGCACGCGAGGCGGTGAACCGCGACCCGCGCAATCTCGACGGCTGGGAGGTTCTGGTCTTCGCCCAGACCTCCGCCCGCGTGCCGGCGCGGGACGTCGAGGGCACGCTGCGCTCCGCCTCGCTGGCGTTCCAGAAGTATCCGGATCTTGAAGTCAGCTTTTCGCGGCTCCTGGTGCAAAGCCTGCGCCAGCGCGGCGAAACCAGCACCGCCCAGGCGGAGGAACAGCGGATGGTCCGCAAATATCAGGGCAGCCGCGCGGACATCAGCTACGAGACGGCAGGGGAAATGCTCGATCGGAGCATGGCCAACGACCCGCTTCCCACGCAGGTTCAGACCTACGAGAAGATCCTGACGACGTATGGCGCGGGTGCCGGGATCGAATTTTACGACCGGATCGTGAAGCGTTTTGCCGACCACTGCCGCGAGAACCAGCAGCCGGCCCAGGGGATTCAGGCCATCGCTCATGCGCGCAAGGTTCTGCGCGTCGAACCGGGCGGCCAGCTCGACATGGAGATGAAGGCCGCCGTCAACCAACTGGGCGCCGGTGGAGGCTGACGACTCCTGGCACCCGGAAATCGCCGCGATTCCTGCCGATTCCATGAATCTTTTTCCCCTTGGCGGCGTCTATTAGCCGACTTCACTCACCCGACTCAACCTCATGCCCGACATCATCAAAGGCGCCGGAGTCCTGTTTTGGCCTCTGCTCGCCTGTTCCATCATTGCGGTCTACATCATTTTTGAGCGTCTGTACGCGCTGCGCAAGGATGCGATTCTCCCCGACGATCTCGTCGATGCCATCGTGGAGGGAAAGCCGGTCAATTCGGGCCGCCATTCGGTGCTCGCGAGAATCCTCGCCTTCGCGGAGGCCCATCAGGACGACCCGGAGGCGGTCAAGGCATTCGCCCGCCTGGAAATCAACCGCATGGAGCGCGGGGTCCCGTATCTGGACCTCATATACACACTCACCCCGCTGATCGGCCTCACCGGCACGATCTGGGGCCTCCTGAAGGTGTTCAACCAGGTTTCCCCCGAGACGGGCATTCCCGATCCGGCCCCCTTCATGCAGGGCGTCGCGCTCGCGCTCTCGTCGACCCTGTGCGGCCTCGTGATCGCCATGCTTTCGCTTGTGCCGGCCGGGTATCTGCAGCGCCGGATCGAGACCTACGCCGCCAAGATCGACCTGCTGCTCGAACGGGTCCTCAGCCGGGCGGGCAAACCAACGGCATGAGCGGGATCTACGAACGCCGCCGGAAGCGGCGCGAACTCAACCTCGTGCCCCTGATCGACGTGCTGGTGATGCTCGTCTTCACCGCGTTCATCACGATGCAGTTCAAGTCCATGTCCACGATGAATCTCACGCTCCCGCACGTCGAAACGGCGGGCAAGAGCGAGATCAAGGAGTCGATCACGATTCGCATCCAGAAGGACGTCGATAAAACCCACGAGTACGAGATCCAGATCAACCCCAATCCGCGTCCCGTGCGCGTGAAGGCCGACGAGATCAACGCGTTCATCGCCAAGCTGCCTATCGCCGACAAAAACATTCCGGTGGTGATCGCCTCCGACGAGGACACCGAACTCAAGTACATCACGGCCGCCATGGATGCATGCCGCGGGGTGGGATTGAACAAGATCCGACTGCAATCGCGCTGATCGGGTGTTCCACCAATAGCAGACGGAATTGAACACTGCCCTTTCGCCAGCGCTACTCCCCGGAGCAAGCTCCGGGGATTCCACGCGCGGCTTGCATTGCCCTCCAAGCAGGGCAACGCCGGGCCGCGTCCTAACTCGCATGGAAACCCCGCAGCAAGCTGCGGGGAATGTTTCAGTATTCAATCGGCGCTTGATCGGGTCGGCGCTGGCGGCGGCCGCGAATGGCAGCCCTGCAAATTCACCCGGCGATGGCAACGACTCCGGATCAGCCGGGATCATTCGATCATGAATCCGGATCGGGTGGGACGCAGTCGAACCGAACGGTGCCGCGCATCTGGTGGCCAAGGGTCGGTGGGTTCGATTCGGGGCCTTGGCCTCTCAACCCTCAACATTCAACGCTCGACCGCCTGCGGGCGGGTTAGAGATATTCCGTTCGCACGGGCGAAAACACCTCGATGGCCACGGCATCCTCCAGCACCCGCGCCTCGTGCTCGGTGTCACCCGGAATACACCAGGCGTCGCCGGCTCTGGCCTCGAACGTGCGATCGCCGATGGTCATGCTCAAAGCCCCACTAACCAGGTAGCCGGTCTGCTCGTGCGGATGACGGTGTCGGGGCAGGGTGTGACCCTTCTGCAGGTGAAATTCCGTCAGGAGTGTGTGCCTGCCGTGCACGAGGGTCTTAAAACGGACACCGGGGAACGGTTCCCGAACGCCATCGGATCGCCAGCGCGAAAACATGAACGGATGGTTACCGGGGGGCGAAGGCCGGTCAATCGCGGTCCGACGAAGACGTGCGCCTCAATGCGCCGTGACGGTCACGGGAATCGAACTCTCGCCCGCGCTGCTCTTGAAGTAAATGGAGCCCGTGCCGGGTTCGCCGCCCACGATCACCACCGATGCGCTGCTCGCTCCGGCCGCGATCATGACCTCGGGCATGATGATGCTCTTGGGCACGTCCGTCTGGACATCCACCAGCATGCCACCTGCCGGGGCCGGGGTCGGGATCGTGAAGGTCAGCCGCTGCTGCTCGCCCGTCCGGAGTGTGACGGACGTCGGGTCAACCTGGAATGAGATCGCGTCGACGCGAAAGCTGCCGACGGAAAGATCATTGCCGCCGCCCGAGACGTGAAGCTGATAGGACCGGCCGGCCTCGATCGCCGGCACGAAAAAGCTCAGCGAACTGGGTGACTCGAAGACCGTCCGGGTTGGTGTCTGGTCGAAATAGACGACATCCGTCGGAGTGAACCCCGCACCCAGGACGCTCACCCGGGCTCCGACCGGCGCCCGGTTGGCTTCCGGCCCGAGCGCATAACGGCCCTCGATCGAAAGCGTCTGCAAATCCGACGTCAGTTGCTTCGGGGAGAGCTCCGAACCCGATTTCACGTCGTAGTCGGTGATGAAAT
>DASYDZ010000128.1:0-2533 GCA_036499305.1 Candidatus Didemnitutus sp. | reverse complement strand
CATTAAAATTTCTGAAATTAGGCTGGACTCCCGTGCAGCGATTTGCAGTTTCGGCCTCGCATCAGGAAAGGATCGGCTGGCAACAGTCGGTTCTGCCAACCGGGTCTAGGAGTGATCACGGTGGTTTCGTGTGACGCAAGTCACCCGGATGTGCGAGGCGAAAGCCTCGAACAAAAAAACTCCTCCCGAAAACGGAAAGCCGCCTGATGTCCTCAGGCGGCTTTCGTTTTTAGGAAAACCCCCTGATGCGCGAACGATTAACTAAACATCAACCGCTCACGCATCATGTCCACCAACCTCGTCACCCTCCCGGCTCTCCGGCTTAATGCCGAGAACCCGAACCACCACCTTTGGAACAACAACGGCACGTGGTTCCTCCATTACACGGTCTATCCGACCCCCTTCACCAAGGAACGCATCCGTCGCTCCCTGGGCACCAAGGATCTCACCGTCGCCCGCGAGCGCCGCGATTCCTTTTTCCAGCAACTGCTGGGCGCAAATTCCCCGGCGCCGCTTAAGACTGCAGTGGCCTGAACGGTCTCTGCCCGCTCTGACTTACCCCTAACCCCAAGATGGGCCCGCGCCGCCAGCCGGCGCGGGCCTTGTCTTTTATTGCCGGCTCCCGGCCGGGATCATTCGGTCAAAAAACCGGGGCGGTGGTCGCGAAACCGAACCACCCCGAGACGGACTCATGCATTTGGATTCGCTCTCTCGAATGACGGGAGGTGTACTGAATGGTGGAACCCGACCTACGGGCGGGTTCGCGAGACTTTCATGGGAGAACCGGCCCGCCCCTCGACATCGCTCGGGGCCCTGAGCCTGTCGAACGGGGAGGTCCGGTTCCACCTTGGCTCAACTGCATGAGCTTTTGGCTGAGCGTCCTGATACTCGGGCTCCAGCGATGGTCGCATTCTCCGGCATCCGCGCAATCCGTGATCAACTGAAGGGCGAAATCCAGGTTCCATGGCCAATGGGATGTGGGTCCCCGCAATCCCTGCCGATAACCAGCCCTCACCAGCCTCAGGGAATCCGGAGCTGCATGCCAACCTTGAGCGCGTTGGCCGCCTGGAGCAGCTCGCGGTTCGCGTTGTAGATTTCCTGCCAGCGCGTCGTCGTGCCGTAGTAACGCAGGCTGATCCGCGAGAGAGAATCGCCGTCGGTCACCACATGAATGCGGGTCGTCGGGCCGCCGCTGGTTGAAATCGTTGGAATGGTCGGCGTGCCGCCGGAGGCAATCTGCGCGGCCGGAGTGCCCAGCCGGGCCGTGGCCGCAATCTGGTCGAGCGTGCCCTGCGCCTGCGTCAGGCGCGCGGACAAAGCCGCATTCTCGTTGCGCATCTGGCCGATCACGGCCGCGCGGTCCCTTTCCTGGTTCGCGGTCGACTCCGCCAGCCGGCTTTGCGCCGTCCGCGCCGAGTCCAGATCCCGCCGCACCTGCGCCAACTGCGCCGTGAGCGCGTCAATGTTCTGCTGGGCCGCCCGGTCGCCCTCGGACCGCAACTGGTCGGCGTCGTGCATCGCCTGGGTCAGACGCGCCGCTTCGGCCTTCGCGTCGGTCGCGTCCTGTTGGAGACCGTCGCGCTCCTGGGTCAGTTTTTCGTTCGCGGCCGTCAGTTCGGCGACCGACGAGCCATGTGCCTCCGCCGCCTTGTGCTCCTCGTCGAGTTGCGACTGAGCGGTCGCCAGGTCCGTGCGCAGTTTCTCCCGGGCGTCGTGCGAGGACTGCGCCTCGGTGGCCGCCGCGGTGGCGGATTTCTTCAAATCGTCGTTCTCCTGCTGCGTCTTGACCAGTTGCGCGCCGACCGCCTCGAGCCTCTCCTGCAGCGCGGCCCGGTCCGATGAAATCTTGTCGGCCGTGACGGCGGCGTCCTTGCGGGCCGTGTCGAGCTGCGCCGGAAACGCGGCCACCTGTTGTTTCAATCCATCCCGCTCCTGCTCGAGCTTTTGATTCGTGGCTGTGAGTTCCGCGACGGAGTTGCCGTGCGATTCCGCCACCTTGTGTTCGTCATCGGCCCGGGCCTGCGCCGTCGTGAGGTCAGCCTGGAGTTTGTCGATGGTGTCATGCGCTGACTGCAGGGCCGCAGTCGAGGCGACGGTGGACTTTCTCAGCTCATCGTTCTCCTGCTGGGCCTTCACCAATTCCGCTCCCACCGCCTCCAGCCGTTCCTGCGTTGCGGCCTTGTCCGATGCCACCCGGCCAGCGTTGTTCGCCGCCTCCCGCCGTGCCGCTTCCACCTGGCCGGGCAGCGCGGCGACCTGATCCTTCAACCCGTCGCGCTCCTGCTCGAGTTTCTGGTTCGCCGCCGTCAGCTCGGCCACCGACTTCGCGTGCGCGTCCGCCTCCTTCTGGGCCGCGGCGAGCTGCCCCTTGATCTGGTCGCGCTCCGCCGCGAGTTGATCGTACGCTTCACGCGTCGGCGTGTCATCGGCGGCCTTCGCGGCGAGCAGCGCCCGGTTGGCCTCCGCGACCGCCTTGTTGGTCTCCCGCGCCCGCTGCAACTGTTCCGCGAGGCTCGCGATTTCCTTCGCCGTG
>DASYDZ010000127.1:0-3318 GCA_036499305.1 Candidatus Didemnitutus sp. | reverse complement strand
AGCTCGATGATGGATCGCCACGGCGTTTTCGCGCCTCGCGATGACCCGACCAAAGGTTGTACCCCGCCCGCACTCTTGACACTTTTCGCCAGCCCCTCGTCACTTCTTCCAATGGCAGCCAATGATCCCGCACCCCACCGCATCCTGGTGGCGGATGACCAGCCCGATGTCCTCGAGGCGCTCCGCCTGCTGCTCAAGGCGGAGGGTTACCTGATCGATACCGCCAAGTCGCCCGGCTCCGTGATGAAGGCCGTCGAGCAGCGCGACTACGCCCTCGCCATCATCGATCTCAATTACGCGCGCGACACCACGTCGGGCCAGGAGGGTCTCGAACTGCTCGGCAAGCTGCAGACCGCGGACCCCACCCTGCCCGTGGTCGTCATGACCGCCTGGGCCAGTGTCGAAGTCGCCGTCGAGGCCATGCGCCGCGGCGCCAAGGATTTTGTCACCAAGCCGTGGGAGAATCCCCGGCTGGTCTCGATCGTGAAGAATCAGATCGAACTCGCCAGTGCCGTCCGCGCCTACCAGCGGCTGGAGCAGGAAAACCAGATCCTGCGCGGCAAGGGCGGCCCGACACTGATCGCCCAGTCCGCCGCGATGCGTCCCGTGCTCGAGGTCATCTCGCGCGTCGGCCCGTCGGATGCGAACGTGCTCATCACCGGTGAAAACGGCACCGGCAAGGGCGTCGTGGCGCAGGCGCTCCATGCCGTTTCCGTGCGCGCGGCGCGGCCCTTCATCGCCGTCAACATGGGCGGCCTGCCCGAGGGCGTGTTCGAGAGCGAACTCTTCGGCCATGTGCGCGGCGCGTTCACCGACGCCAAGACCGATCGCGCCGGCCGCTTCGAGCTCGCCGACACCGGCACGCTTTTCATGGACGAGATCGGCAACATCCCGATGAGCCAGCAGTCGAAGATCCTCCGCGTCCTTGAGACCGGGGAACTCGAACGCGTCGGCTCCTCGCGCACTTACCGCGTCAACGTTCGCCTGATCTCCGCCACCAACGCCGATCTGCCATCGGAAGTGGGCGCGGGGAAGTTCCGGCAGGACCTCCTTTTCCGCCTCAACACGATTCACATTCATCTGCCGCCGCTGCGCGAACGCCGCGAGGACATCCCCCTCCTCGCCCAGCATTTCCTGAAGGCGCACGTGGAGCGCTATCGCAAGGCGATCACCGGATTCGACGACGCCGCCCTCGAGGCGATGAAGGGTTACCTCTGGCCCGGCAACGTGCGGGAACTCGACCATGCCGTCGAACGCGGCGTGCTCATGACCCAGGCCAAGGTCGTGCGCGCCCCGGATCTCGGTCTCAATGCCGGGCAGTCGGCCCCGCGCCTCGAGGACATGAGTCTCGAGGAGGTCGAGGGGTTCCTCATCAAGAAGACGCTCGCCCGCTGCGACGGCAATGCCCGCAAGGCCGCCGAGCAGCTCGGCCTCAGCCGCAGCGCGTTCTACCGGCGGTTGGAACGCTACGGCCTGTAATTTACGTAATTTGATTGGCCGCAAAAAGGCGCAAGAGGCGCAAGGAACGATGCATGAAAGATGACATCTTCCGCCTGAGCGACCAAGTTCGCGAAATCAGCCTCGCCCTGCATCATCACCTTCGTCACGGCCATTTGGAAAAGGTCTATGAAAATGGCTTGGCCAACCGAATCCGAAAGCTGGCGCTTCCGGTCGTCCAGCAGCATCCGTTGAACGTGTATGATGAGGACGGCACCTTGCTCGGCGAATTTTTCGCGGACCTTCTTGTTGCAGGTCGGCTGGTGATTGAATTGAAAGCGTGCCGCGCATTGGCTGACCACCACGTGGCTCAGGTCCTCGGTTATCTGCGCGCTTCCCGCATCGAACACGCCTTGTTGATCAATTTTGGTGCGCCGCGGCTGGAAATCCGCAAATTCGCACTGACGCCTCGCTGATTTGCGCTTTTTGCGCCTCTTTGCGGCCAATCTCCATGCCTGCCCCCAAGAAACGCCGGATCGCCCACGAGCAGCGCGTGTTTTACTACACGCTGCTGTCCGGCCTGCCGGCGGTCGTCGTGGCCATGACCCTTCTGCTGACCGGCGACTTCACACCCAAGGTGCAGTGGACGCTCGGCCTGCTGATCGGATGCTTCTGGTTCGGCTACGCGATGTTCGTCCGCGAGATCGTCATCCGCCCGCTGCAGACGATGGCCAATCTTCTCACCGCCCTGCGCGAAGGGGATTTTTCCACGCGCGCCCGCGGGGCCAATCGTGACGAACCGCTCGGGGACGTGATGTCCGAAATCAATTTGCTCGGCAGCGTCCTGCAGGAGCAGCGCCTGGGGGCGCTCGAAGCCACCGCCCTGCTCCGCACGGTGATGGAGGAGATCGACGTCGCGATCTTCGCCTTCGACGGCCACGCGACGCTTCGGCTGGTGAATCGCGCCGGGCAGGAACTTCTCGGCCAGCCGGCGGAGCGCATCCTCGGTCGCGCTGCCGGCGACCTCGACATGGCCGACTGCCTCGGCGGCGATTCCGGGCGCGTCCTCACCCGCACGTTTCCCGGCGGCACCGGCCGCTGGGGCATGCGCCGGACTTCTTTCCGCGAAGGGGGACTGCCGCACTCCCTGGTCGTCATCGCCGACATCAGCCAGCCGCTGCGCGAAGAGGAGCTCAAGGCCTGGCAGCGCCTCGTGCGCGTCATCGGCCATGAACTGAACAACTCGCTCGCCCCGATCAAATCGATCGCCGGCAGTCTTTCCGCCATGCTCCGCCGGCCGCAGAAACCAGAGGACTGGGAAGGCGACATGCGCGGCGGCCTTGAAATCATCGAAACCCGGGCCGAAGGACTGAACAAATTCATGCAGGCCTACGCCCGCCTGGCCAAATTGCCTTCTCCAACCCGGATCCCGTGCGAGCTCGGCCCGCTCCTGCGACGCATCTCCTCGTTCGAGACCCGCGTCGCCGTCGAAGTCACGGGAGGCCCGGACATCGTGGTGGAAATCGACGCGGCCCAGATCGAGCAGGCCGTCATCAACCTGATCAAGAACGCCGTCGATGCTGCGCTCGAGACCCGCGGAGGGGTTCGCATCGGCTGGCGCAAGACGCCGGGCGCCGTCGAGATCCTGATCGAGGACGACGGACCCGGCATCGCCAACGCGCAGAATCTCTTTGTGCCGTTTTTCACCACCAAGCCCGCCGGTTCAGGCATCGGGCTCGTGCTCTGCCGTCAAATTGCGGAAAATCACGGCGGTGCCCTCGCGCTGGTGAATCGGGAAAATGCGGTCGGCAGCGTCGCCCGCCTGCGTCTTCCGCTATAATAACGGCGAGGCGGATTGCGGCAGGCCCATCCCATAATTGG
>DASYDZ010000126.1:0-3746 GCA_036499305.1 Candidatus Didemnitutus sp. | reverse complement strand
GTCGACTTCTGGACGGACGAAAAGGAGTGCCCGTACCGGGAGGTGAAGCCGTTCGACTGGTTCCGCGGCTATCATGTGGGGGGCCGTTCGCTGATGTGGGGCCGCCAGAGCTACCGCTGGAGCGATTTTGATTTCGAAGCGAATGCACGGGATGGCATCGCGACCGACTGGCCGATCCGCTACGCCGAACTGGCGCCGTGGTACGACCACGTGGAAAAGTTCGCCGGAATCAGCGGTTCGCACGAGGGCCTCGCGCAGCTTCCGGACGGACATTTCCTGCCCCCGATGGAAATGAATGTGGTGGAGAAGAGCGTGGCCGCGCGGGTCCGCGAACATTTTCACGACGCCCGGCGCATCATCATCGGACGGGTGGCCAACCTCACCGAACCGCACGAGGGGCGCGTCAATTGCCAGTATCGCGACAAATGCTGGCTGGGATGCCCGTTCGGGGCGTATTTCAGCACGCAGTCCTCCACTCTGCCTGCCGCGGTGGCGACCGGAAACCTGACGCTGCGGCCGTTTTCGATCGTGACGCAGGTGCTCTACGACCGCGACGCCCGGCGCGCCCGGGGCGTGCAGGTGCTCGATGCGGAAACCAACGTCACCACCGAATATCGCTCGCGGATCGTGTTCCTCTGCGCGTCGACCTTCAACTCGACGTGGATCCTCATGAACTCCGCCACCAACGTCTGGCCCGGCGGCCTGGGCAGCAGTTCGGGTGAACTGGGGCACAACGTGATGGACCACCATTTCCGGGCCGGCGCTTCGGGCGTGGTCGAGGGGTTCGACGACCGTTACGTCTACGGACGCCGCGCCAACGGCATCTATGTGCCGCGCTACCGCAACCTGTTCGGCGACCGGCGCAATTATCTCCGCGGCTTCGGCTACCAGGGCGCCGCCAGCCGCGAGGGATGGGACCGCGACGTCGCCGAACTCGGCATCGGCGCGGAGCTGAAGGAGGCGCTTTCCGAACCGGGCCCGTGGACGATCGGGATGACGGGTTTCGGCGAAACGCTGCCGTATCACGAGAACCGGATCAGCCTCGATCCGACCCTGCGCGACAAATGGGGCCTGCCCGCGCTGGCGTTCGACTGCGAGATCAAGGAAAACGAAAGGAAGATGCGCGTGGACATGGCCGGCGACGCGGCCGAAATGCTCGAAGCGGCCGGAGTGAAGGGCGTTCAGGCCGCCGACCGCGGCTATACCCTCGGCATGGGAATTCATGAAATGGGCACCGCGCGCATGGGCCGCGATCCGAAGACCTCCGTGCTCAATGAACACAACCAGGTCTGGGAGGCGAAAAACGTCTTCGTCACCGACGGCGCCTGCATGGTCTCGGCCGCCTGCGTGAACCCGTCGCTCAGCTACATGGCCCTCACCGCCCGTGCCGCCGACTTCGCCGTCGGCGAGCTGAAGCGCCAGAACCTGTGAATGCGCCCTTCCAGTCGTCCCTGGTCACCCGCCGCGAGGCGATCGCGCGGCTGTCGGTCCTCCTCGCCGGCTCGATCGTGGGCGCGGAATTTTTTCTCCGCGGCACGCGGCTCGAGGGCAAGGAGAACTCTCCGGAGTTCGGGCCGGACCTCCTGGCGCTGATGGACGAGATCGGGGACACCATCATTCCGCCGACAAATACCCCCGGCGCCAAAGCCGCGAACATCGGGGCCTTCATGGCCATGATGGTGGCGGATTGCTACGACGACGCGCATCATGCCGCGTTCCGCGATGGGCTCGCCCGCGTGGATCGCGTCGCGAACGAGCGCCACGGCCATGGTTTCGTCGCCTGCACCGCCCCGGAGCGCACCGCGATCCTCGAGGGGTTCGATCATGAGGCCCGGGCGCGCGTGCCGCACGGGGCCACCCCGCATTTTTTCCGGATGCTCAAGGAACTGACGCTGATCGGCTACTTCAATTCGGAAATCGGCTGCTCCCAGGCGCTGCGCTATGTCGAGGTGCCGGGATCATTTGACGGAAATGTTCCGTACCACAAGGGCGACCGGGCCTGGTTCTCCCGCGCCCGCGCCACCCTGTCCTGATCGTTCCGCCCGGCGGCTCGATCCACCCCGCGAGGTCCCCATGATCACCGTCGAAGACTATCGTTCCTTTCGCGACCTGCCGCCGGTCGCCGGCATCTGCTCGATCGCCGAGGCGGCCCGCATCGGCTATTCGGTCGACGCCTGCGTGCGCCGGCTCAAGCGACACCACTGGGCGTTCCGCCGGCTGCACCAGATCCTCATTGCGCGCCTGACCTCGGAGCCGGTGTACGAACTGAAGATGGGATTCAGCCTGCACGCGCACTACTGCGCGGAACACGCCGCCGCCTGGCGCCAGCGGGTCGGCGAAATGCGCGTGCCGCCGCTCGGGCTCGATGCGACGCCGAGTGCGCCGCTGGACATTTTTTTTGACGAGATTGCCTCGGCCCCCGACACGACGGCGCTGCTGGCCGGCCTCTACGGACACGCCCTCCCGGCGCTGCAGGCGGCACTCGTCGCGCATCGCGACGGCACGAACCGGCTGGTCGACCATCCGACATTCCGGATCTGTCGCTTCGCGCTGATCGAGGTCGACGAGATGGCGGACTTCGGTCGCCGGTGCCTCGAATCCCTCGTCCCCGCCGCACGGCGGAGCGAACTGCGGGAGTGGGAGGATGGCCTGCGCCGGCTCCTCGCGCAGGCCGGTTCCCTGGACGGCAGCGTCGAGCCGGCCACCGGCGAACTTGTCCGGCAGTTTTCCGCGACGCCCCGCGCCTACGATGGCGTTCCCCGGCGCGATGAACGGTTCGCCGACTCCTACAACATGGGGGTGCACGCCGAGGCGTTCCTGTATGATTCGAATTATCCGCCCGAGCCGAAGACGCTGATGATCTATTACAAGCGGCTCCGCGAAATCGACGTCCCGGAAATGATGGCGTCAATCATCGCCGAAACGCCCGGAAAATCCTGGGATTACACCGTCGGCATGACGCGCCAGCTCTGGGACGAGGCCCGGCATGCCCTCATGGGCGAGGTCGGTTTCGTGCAGGCTGGAATCGACTGGAGCAAATTCGTCCGCATCAACTTCACCTGGTCGCTGGCCCTCAACACGCAGTTAAAGCCCATCGAGCGCCACGCCGTCCTGTATTTCATCGAACAGGGCCTGATGCCGAAATCGGGGAAGCGGTTCGAGTGGGAAACGAGCGTCGCATCCGGCGACGCCTTTACCGCGATGATCCAGGACTACGACTGGGCGGACGAAGTGCTGCACGCGCAGATCGGCCGCGATTGGTACGTCCGCGCAATCGGCGACGCCCGCGAGGCCGTCGATTACGGCGACCGGTGCTGGTCCAAGGTGCTGATCGACTGGGAAAGCTACCGCGCGAAGGGCCTGACCAGGCATGAGAACTGGTGGCCGGCGCTGTATCGCGAATGGTGCGAGGTTCACGACCGCACCCCGGACCCGCGCGTCCTGGGATTTCAGGCCAACTATTCCGCGACCCGGGCCGACCTTCGTTCGGTCAGCACGTCCGGCTGAGCCGGGATCCTTCCGTCGCAAGAGGCAGGTTGAAGGTCATCCGCTTCTCGTTTTCAAACCGCCGGCGGCCTGAGCCCGACTGATGCCGGAAGCGGTTGTTGAATACTGAAACATTCCCCGCAGCTTGCTGCGGGGTTTCCATGCGAGTTAGGACGCGGCCCGGCGTTGCCCTGCTTGGAGGGCAATGCAAGCCGCGCGTAGAATCCCCGGAGCTTGCTCCGGGGAGTAGCGCTGGCGAA
>DASYDZ010000125.1:0-13550 GCA_036499305.1 Candidatus Didemnitutus sp. | reverse complement strand
AGGATCATGGAGGGCTCGATGAAGGAGGGCGAGGAGCTCGAGCATCCCTGGCTCAACCGCTCGATCGAGTCGGCCCAGAAAAAGGTCGAGCAGCAGAACTTCTCCGTGCGCAAGCGGCTGCTCCAGTACGACGACGTGCTGAACAAGCAGCGCGAGGTGGTGTACGGCATCCGCAACGGCGCGCTGCATGCGGAGCGCGCCAAGGAAATCATCTTCGAGATGATCGAGGAGGAGCTGGAAGTCCGCCTCGGGGGGGCCGGCTTTGGGGAGAAGGGCGGCCCGACCACCGTGGGACTCGAGAGTCTCGTGGGCTGGCTGAATTCCCATTTCCCGCTCAGCGCCAAACTCGAGGAATTCAGCGGAGTCAGCGACCCCGAGGCCATGCTGAAGAAGATTTCCGAACGCATCCGGCAGGCCTATGCGCTGAAGGAGTCGGTCGAGGACACCGCTGCGCTCGGCGGACTCGAACGTTACATCGTGATCAACGCCATCGACCACCACTGGCAGGAACACCTGACCGAGATGGAGGAACTGCGGCGGTCGATCATGCTGCGCAGCTACGGCCAGCGCGACCCGCTCTCGGAATACAAGAGCGAGGCCTTTCGCTTCTTCGAGGAGCTGATGAACAACGTCCGGCTCCAGATCTGCACGAGCCTGTTCCGGTCGGCGACGAACCGCGAGGCGTTCGAGAATCTCTTCAATATCCTCAGCCGCAGCGCGCGTTTGCTGCGTCCGGACGAGACCGCAGCACCGGCTCCCGCCGCTCCGGCGGCGTCGGCCGCGGCGGCCGCTCCCGACGAGTCCGAGATCAAGCTTCCGGCGGTCACCATCCGGCGCGAGACCCCGAAGGTCGGCCGCAACGATCCCTGCCCGTGCGGATCGGGGAAGAAGTACAAGAACTGCCACGGCGCCTGACGCGACGGCCTGGATGGGCGTCGGTTTCCACACCGACGCGAACGATCGTCGATGGGGACATCGACGACCACCAGTCGCGGATCGCGGTGACGACCGTTGTACCCGGCGGCCACTGCACCCGGTCCGGAGGAAACGACGGTGCTTGCCAGCGACCGTCGCTCCGGGCTGATAAGAGGACTCCCATCGGCAAATCGTGAGTTCCTCTGTTCAATTTGATCCCTACGCGCCGCGGACGACGATCTGGCAGCGCCACCCGCATCTCGGATGGACGCTGGCGGTGTTTCTTCTGACCGCGGCGCTGACCTTCATTCCCTTTCCGCCCGTCGATGCGGGCGATTCGGCTTTTGCGATGCTGATCCCCGCGGTCCTGTGGGCCTACCGTGCGCCGCCGTTCCGTCTCTACGCCTGGACCGTTTGGGCGGCGCAGGTGGTTGGCTGGCTCGTGCTGCTCGAATGGCTGCATCATGTCTCCTGGGTCGGACTGTTCCTGCTCGCGCCTTTCATTGGTTCGATTGTGACCCTGTGGTTCCTTGCCGCCCGGTGGATGCTGCCGTGCCTGCTCGGCCGGCCGGCAGTGGTGCGCATCACCGGCATCCTCGGGCTCGCGGCCCTGTGGGTGTTGATCGAGTGGTTTCGCGGCTGGATCTTCGGCGGATTCCCGTGGCTGCCCCTCGCGGCAAGCCAGTGGAAGATGCCGATCATGCTGCAGATGTCCGCCTACGTGGGCGCGTGGGGCATCTCGTTTGTCCTCGTCACCTTTAATCTCGGCGCCGGCGCCTATGCGCATCGGGCATTCTTCGAGGGTGTCACTGGATTGAAAAAACGCAGTCCCGAATTCAGCGTCGCTCTGCTGGTGCTGATGGGTTCGACCTTCACCCTGATCGGGGACACGTACGGCCAGCACCGGCAGCCGCTGATGAAGGTCGCCCTGGTGCAACCATTCATCCCGCAGGGGGAAAAATGGGATCCCGAGCATGCCCGCGACATTCTCACGACGATCGCGCGCCTGACGGTCGACGCCAACGACAGCGGCGCGCCCGACGCGATCATCTGGCCCGAGGCGGTCATGCCGTGGGCGGTGCGGCACGATCCCGCGGCAGGGCAATGGCTCACCGCCCTCGCAAACCGGACCGGGAAGCCGCTCGTCGCCGGCACGGTTTACTCGGACGAATCGGATGAGCGCTGGTATAATGGCGCCTTCATCATCAACCCGGGCCGCGGACTGCAGGAGCCGCCGTACGCGAAGAGAAAACTCGTTCCCTTCGGCGAATTCGTGCCATTTCGTCCGCTGCTCGGATGGATCGAGAAATTCGCTCCGATCGGGGGCGATTTCACCCCGGGGGATTCGCCGGCCCCGCTCCCGCTCAAGCTGAAGACGAAGGAGGTCCGGCTGGGCATGCTGATCTGCTACGAGGATATTTTTCCATCCCTCGCGCGGAGCGCCACTCGGACCGGCGCGGACGTGCTCACGGTGATCACGAACGACGGCTGGTTTGGCCGGGGTGGCGCGGCCTATCAGCACGCCGCGCACTCGGTGCTGCGCGCGGTGGAGAATCGGCGGCCGCTGATCCGCTGCGGAAACGGCGGGTGGAGTGGATGGATCGACGAATACGGAAGGATCCGGTCCGTGATGCTGGATGAGGAAGGCAGCGTCTATTTCCGCGGCTCCCAGAGCGTCACGGTTTCGGTGGACACCCGGTGGTCAGGTCGGGAATCCCCTTATACGCGCCTCGGCGACTGGTTTGTTCCCCTTTGCGCCGGCATCGCGGCGTTCGCCTATGCGCTGGTGCTGTTGTCCAACCCGCCGCGCCGCGAGCCGGACCGCGCAGTGTAGCCGGGTCCGCAGGGCCCGGAGAAATCTGAGCGATGGAATTTCGCGCGCGGCCTGCGTTTCCCGAGGTCTGGCGCCCTCGGCTACATCATCCGATTCCGGTGTAGCCGGGTCCGGAGGGCCCGGTGGGATGGGAGCGGCGGAATTTCGCGCTCGGCCTGCGTTTCCCGAGGTCTGGCGCCCTCGGCTACATGAACCGATTCCAGGTTCGATCATCACTCGGTCGGTCGGGCGAGCGCGGCCACGGCGGAACGAAATTCGCGCACCGAAAACGGCTTGGGCAGGCAGGAGCGTCCGTTCTGCTTGAGAAACTCCTGGAATTTGTCGTTCACGACGTCGCCGGTCATGAAGAGCATGCGGTTGGCGGCGGCGGGATCCCTGGTCTGCAGGTCTTCGAAGACATGAATGCCGCTGAGGCCGGGCATCTTCCAGTCGCAGACAATGACGTCGTAGCGGTTTTTTCCGATCATCTGCAGCGCCGTGTCTCCGTTCGAGGCTACGTCGACCCGGTGTCCATCCGCGCGCAGCACCTCCTGCACGAGGCTGAGGATGGACTCCTCGTCGTCGATCGCGAGCACGCGAAGGGAGGGCGGCCGCACCTTGAAGGGGGATAAGCTCCGGCCCGCGGCCTCGGGGGTCAGTCCCGCCGTCGGATCGGCGACCGGCAGCTCGATGAAAAATTCGGCGCCGTCGCCCGGCTCGCTCTCCACCCGGATGCTACCCTGGTGCTCCTGGATGATGCCGTAGGAAAGGCTGAGGCCGAGGCCGGTGCCCTTGCCCTGGGCTTTGGTGGTGAAGAAGGGATCAAAAATCCGCGACAGCACCTCCTTGCGCATCCCGGGACCGTTGTCCTTGATCCGCAGCCAGACCAGGCCGTGGCCCGACCCGGTGGAGAGCACGATGCGGCCGTCGCGCCGGAATCCCTCCATCGCCTGGCGCGCGTTGCTCAGGATGTTGAGGATGACCTGCTGGAGCTGGTGGGCATCACCGAGCACCGGCGGCAGCTCGGGCGCGTAGTTCCGCTCGATCGCCACGTTGTTCGTCCGCATGTCGTACGCGACGATCTCCAGGACAGCATCGACCACCGTGTGGAGGACGACCAGATTTCGCTCGGGCTCCTTCTGCCGCGAGAATCCGAGCAGACTGTGAACGATCTTGTGGCAGCGGATGGCGGCCCGCGCAATGTGGTCGAGATGCCCCTTGTACTTCGCGTCGAGATCCATGTTCTGCAGGAGCTCGGAAAACCCGATCACCGAAGTGAGCGGGTTATTCAGCTCGTGCGCGATGCCGGCGACGAACTGGCCGACGGCGGAGAGTTTTTCACTCTGGATCAACTGCGACTGCGTGGTTTTCAGCGTGCCGACTGCTTTTTCCAGATCCGTTCGAGAAACCTGCAGATTGGTGGTCATCCGATTGAACGCGTCGGCCAGGTCTCCGCATTCGTCGCTCGAAATGTGCTCCACGCGCCGGGTGAAGTCGCCCCGGCCGACCGCCTCGGCATTGTCCCGCAGGACGACCAGCGGGCGGGTGATGCGCCGGATGAGGAACCAGACGACCATGCCCGTGATCAGGATCGCGGCGGTGCTGACCGCCACCAGCTTGGTCTGGGTGTCGTGCAGTTCGCGCAGGCGGTCCTCGTACGATGAAAGCAGAACGTATCGGAATCCGTGCGGCGGGTTGCCGCGTTCGTAGGAATCGGTCAGCGCCGTGTAATGGATGTTGTGAAACTCGAGCTGCGTGATCTGGCGGTCGCCTTCGGAGACGGGATTGACCGGCGGATGAAGAATGGACGACGGCAGGTCGTGCTGCCGGAGCGTGGTGGCGGAAATGTTGTCGCCGTCGGCAATGACGATGTCGGCGCCCGTCAGCGTCTGGAGGTCGAGCAGCGCGGTTTCGCCGATGCGATTGGCGATCGAAAGCACGGCGACCAGCGTGCCGTGCTCGTCGAGGATCGGAACCGAGACCACGAGATCCGGGTTGCCGTTGACGACGGCCGGGCCCGCGGCGGCCCCGTCACCCTGCTGGACGGCGCGCGCAAACGGTTCGACGGCGGCGATCCATTTGTTGGCGCGCTCGGGGTCGTGCGGGTTCTTCGAGGTGAGTTTGATTTCGCTGTCGACGGCGGCGAACGAAAAGGCGTCCGCCGTCAGGACGAGAGCATCGTAGTCGGCCCCGTAAAGCTTCAGTTGGTCGAGGAGAAAACCGTGGATGGTGTCCGCCGCCTGCTTGTCCTTCGGCTGCAGCAGTCCGTTGTTGGCGATCGAGCGGTAGCTTTTTTCCTGCACCGCGCTCTCAAACCTCGAGATCAGGTCGTTGGTGCGCGTTTCCAGCGTCTTGCGGAACACCGTCTCGGCCGTCGAGAGCGTTTGCCGGGCCTCGGTCAGGACCTGGCGCTCGATGTAGGAGTTGACGATGTAGAGCGTGAGGCAGGGCAGCAGAACGAGCGCCGTGAGCACAGGCAGCAGCACCTTCGCCTGGAAACTCAGTCGGGGGCCGCGTCCGGGGGTGGTCATGCTCGTCGGATCAGTATTTGGGCAGGTTGCCGAGGCCGAGCGAGAATTCGACCGCCACCTCGCCTTCGGCGGGGACCTTCACTTCGATCGTCTGTCCGGGGACGCGCTCATGCCAGGCATGCAGCTTGTAGGTGCCGGCGGGGACGTTGCGGATCACAAAGCGGTCCTTGTCGTCGGTCAGGGCAAAATACGGGTTCTCCAGCACGAGCACGATGCAGTGCATCTTCGAATGGATCGCGCAGAAGACGTCCACCTGCCCGGGATGATCGAACACCACGCTCTTGGAGGGCTGGTCGGAGTTGTAGAGCTGCAGGTCGAACGACTTGGCCGGCGACATGGAGAAGACGTTGTGGTAGATCTCGTCGAGGTTCGGCCACGAGACGGTCGTGCCAACCATGATTGGCAGGATATGGGGCACGAAGGTCGCATCGCGCTGCTCGACGGTGGCCGGCTTGGTCGGCGGCGTGAAGGGTGCCCCGGGCATGGGCTGGTCGATGTAGACGACAAAATCGCGCAGTTGTTCGTAGTTGATGCGATCGGCAAACTTGAACTTGTGGCTCGAATAGGCGCCGTCCCCGCCGCCCGCATCGGCCTCGACCGCGCCGCGGGCGTGCACCGTTCCGGTGATTGTGCCGGCAAAACCGGTCGCGGCGGCCGGGACCAGAAAGCAGAGGAGGAGCAGGCGCGAGGAAGGGATCATAAGCATCAGAAACGAATTCCGAGTTCGGTTGACAGGAGGTCCTCGTCGTCCCGGACGGGACCGGAAACGAGATGGCCGCGTTCCCAGGTGTATTCGACCTTCCAGACGACCGGCGGTGCGAAAATGTAGCCGAATCCGATGCTCAGGCGCTTCAAGTCGGTCGTCAGCGGGGCAAATGGATTGTAGAAATACCTGCCTGCGTTGCCGAGTCCCGCGAGCGGATAGCCGTCGGGCGCGCGGATCTCGCTGTACCGGGCCGCGCCATAGAGGCTGCTGGACAGATTCTGCACGACTTCGACGCTCCCGAAATGCAGGTGGCGTGTGTTGTCGATGGCGGGATTGTCGTCGTCATAGACGGCCGCGCCGATGGTGGCTCCCAGATGCCCTCCCTGCCAGCGGGCCACCGCATCCGCCTCATAGGTGCTGACCTCGAATTCGCGCGTTCCCGTGTTGGCGCCGAGCCCGCGGAAAAATGCGCCGCCAAACCAGATTTCCGAGGTGTCGCCATTGGCGGCGTCGACGCGTCCGGTGTTGTGGGCGCTGACGCTGAGGTGGAGAAACCGGTTCGGATCGAATCCGAGGCGGCCGGTCACGGCCATGTCCCGGGTGGTCCCGCTGTTCTGCACCGCCACGGTGTATTGGAACTGGCCGAAGCTCCCAAACGCTTCGAGCCCTTCATCGTAACCCCAGAAATCCGACAGCGAATGCGTCACGAGAGGATCCTCCATCACGTAGCGGTTCTGGTATTCCTCGCCGAACGGGATGTTGAAATATCCCGCCCGCAGCGTCAGGCCGTGGCCATGATTGATGCCGAAAAGGCCTTCGGCGTCCACGTAGAGCTCACCGATATTAAGGGAGCCGTCGGGACTCTCGCGGGAGGCCAGATTGACGCCGCCAAAGAAATAGACGGAATTCCACACGGGTGCCTCCACGAAAAGGCGGGCCTGGTCGACGGTGAACTTGTTCTGGGGGTAGGCCCCGTCGCTGCCGCCGCTGAATAACGCGAAGCCGGCGTCGCCTGAGATCCGCACCGGATGGGAGGCGCTGGTGAATCCCGCGATTTCGTCGTCGGAAGGCGTTTCTTCCGCAATCCGCCGGGAGGCGCCCGGCGCTTCGGGCGGCGGGGATTGGTCGAGCCTCGCCTTGAGGGCATCGATCTCCTTTTGCTGGGCGTCCAGGCGCTGCTGCATTTGGCGATTCTGCTCGATCAATTGTTGCACCACGGGATCGTCCGGCGGCGCGGCAGCGTCCGCCATCAGCGTCCGGCCAGCAAATATGGCGACGGCTCCGGCGAAAAGACGGAAAATGTGCCTGGCGGTCGGGGGCACGGTCGTGGGCGTGGCGATGGCGTAACGTCGCCGCGAGGGAATCGCAAGTAAATCGACGGTAACTATTTGGTTGGACAATATAGAACGCACGTCGGCGACGGCACTTCCATCGCGCCGGCAATCGGCGTCAGACGGCCTGAGAGGGGGTCGACCCGGAACGAGGTGACATTGTGGGTATCCCGGTTGGCGCTGAGCAACCGGTGGCCGTCGGGCGAGAGAGCAAAGTGCCGGGGATGGCGGCCGCCGCAGGATATGATCTCGATCCGCTCCAGCATTCCATCCCCGGAATGCCGCCGGAAGCAGGCGATACTGTCGTGGCCGCGGTTGGCTCCATAAACAAAGGCTCCGTCCGGTGAGACCTGGATCTCGGAACAGATATTCTCGCCCCGGAACTGGTCGGGCAGGGTCGAAATCACCTGCACCGGGGCCCACTTCCGGTCGCCGGCCCGCTTCAGCACGCGGATGCTGCTCGCGAGCTCGTTGATCACATGGAGAAACTCTCCGTCGGACGAAAACCTGCAATGGCGCGGGCCATCTCCGGGAAGCGCGACGGTCGACGATGGCATGGGCGGCTGCAGATTCGCCCCTCCGGTGATCTGAAAGGTCAAAACGACGTCCAGACCGAGATCGCAGACGGCCAGATGCGACCCGCCGGGATCGACCACGGCGCAATGGGGATGCGGCTTCTCCTGGCGATCGCGTTTCGGACCAAGCGGTCCGGTGGATTGAAACCAAGCCGAACGCGCTCCGATCCGGCCGTCGGTGTCCAGCGGAAAACCGGCGACCTGGCCGCCGTGATAGCTCGCCGTGAATGCGGCCCGACCGTCCGGGGAAATCGAGAGATGCGTGACGCCCATGCCGCCGGTGGCCTGCTGGCCGACCAGCTCAAGCGCGCCCGACCGCGCATCGTAGTGATAGGCGTTCAAGGCCCCCGCCACTACCTTGGGATCGGTCCGATTGACCTCGCCGGCGGCGTAGACGATCGGGAGCGACGGGTGCAGGGCCAGGAATCCGGGATTGGGAGCCTCCGCCACCAGCCGGGCCGGGCCGAGTTGTCCGTCGGACGCGAAGTCGGCGGCGTAGATTCCCCGGTTGGTCCCGCCCGGACTCGAGCTCGTACCGATCAGGACACGCCAGGGTGGATTGAAACTCATGAGCGGAGGAATTGGGGACGGGCCGGATGCTATTTTACGGGAACGAACAGGACGCATACCGCCAGCGGCACCTGCGCCGTGATGCCGTTGGCAGTGAGCTGGCCCGTGGCCGGGTCGACCTTGAAAACCACCAGATTGTCCGAATCACGATTGGCGCAGATCAGCCACGATCCGTCGGGCGACAACGCAAAATGCCGGGGATGCCGGCCGCCGCAGGGGGTGATCGCGATGCGGGTCAGTTCACCCGTTTCGGGATTTCGCGCAAACACAGCAATGCTGTCGTGTCCGCGATTGGAGGCATAGAGAAATCGCCCGCCGGGATGCAGCGCGATTTCGCCGCAGGTGTTTTCCCCGTGAAAATCGGCAGGCAGGGTCGGGACGGACGAAAGGGCCTTGAGGGAGCCGCTCTCCGCGTTGCAGGCATAGGTGGCGACCGTGGCATTCAATTCGTTCACCACATAAAGAAACTTTCCGTCGGCCGAAAAAACGCTGTGCCGGGGCCCCGCGCCTGGCGCGGTGGCGATCGACGCCGGTTTCTCCGCCGTCAGGGAGGCGGCCATCGGGTCCGCGCGATAAACGAAGATCCGGTCGAGCCCGAGATCGCACACGTAGGCATGGCGATTATCGGGTGAAAACGTGGTCGAGTGCGGATGCGGCGAGTCCTGGCGGGAATGATTCGGACCCGGGATTCCCGTGGGATGAAGCCACGAAATCCGCGTCCCGAGGCTGCCATCGCCCTCGATCGGGAACGACGCGATCTGCCCGCCGGTGTAGCTCGAAGCCACGATCATTCTTCCCGTGCCGTCGACCGCCAGGTGGGCCGTGTGCGCGCCAGTCCCGCCCTGCCGGTTGAGGAGGCGCAGGCCGGGCGAAGCGGGATTGAAGCCGAATGCCGCGATGCCCCCGCCCATCTTGCCGGCCGCGTCACTGCTCTCATCCTCGGCGAAGAGCACGTTGGCACCAGGGCGGATTGCGAGAAAACTCGGGTTGACCATGGCGCCGGCAAATTCCGGCTTTCCCAGCGTCCCCGTGACGCTGTCGAAGGTCAGCGAATAGATGCCGCGGCTGGCGCCATCGCGCGGTGTGTAGGTGCCCACGAACAGGCGGTATTCGGCGGCGCCGGCCGGGAGGACGGCGCTCGCGAGGGCGGCGGCGATGAGGGTCGATCGGGATGGATTCATGAGTGCAAGGCTTCCTTGAAATGGCGGCGGCACATGGCGACGTAACGGTCGTTGCCGCCGATCTCGACCTGGGCGCCTTCGTGAACGGCGCGGCCATCGGGGCCGACGCGCAGGTTCATCGTGGCCTTCCGGCCGCAATGGCAGATCGTCTTCAGTTCGATCAGGTTGTCGGCCAGGGCGAGAAGCGCGGCGCTGCCGGGGAAAAGCGTGCCCTGAAAATCGGTCCGTAACCCATAGCAGAGCACCGGAATCCGCAGGACGTCCGCGATGTCCGTGAGCTGCCCGACCTGCGCCGGCGTCAGGAACTGCGCCTCGTCCACCAGCACGCACGCCACCGGCTGCGCCGCGTGGGCGGTGCGCACGTGCTCGAGGATGTCTTCGGAACCGGCCAGGCTGTGCGCGCCGGCCTCCAGTCCAATCCGCGACTTGATTTGTCCCTCTCCCGTACGGGTGTCGATCGCCGGCATGAACAGCAGCGTCCGCATGCCGCGTTCCCGGTAGTTGTAGCTGGATTGGAGCAGGACGGTCGACTTCCCGGCATTCATGGCCGAGTAGTAGAAATAGACCTTCGACATCCGGTTGATGTTTACGGCGCGCGGTCGATCAGGCAATCCCGCAGCAAGGGCGCCGGAATGCCCCGCGCCGGATGCCGGACGGACCGGCGGTCATCGGCCGGAGCTGATCTGGATGCGCGCGATCTCGTCCTCGCCCATGGGCGGCGTGCGGCGCAGCCGGAGACTGTCGGCGAATTCGCGGGCGAAGTCGCGCTTGTAGCGCCACGTGATCAGGGCGATCGCCGTCATGGCCACCAGCGCGCCGAGCGATGCCATCGCCATGTCCTTCTGCGAATCCCAGGGGTCACCCTGCGAACCGAGGAAATCGTTCCCGGCGGTGCTGCCGACCACGTCGGCTGCGATCCACTCGATCAGCTCGTAGATCATCGACGTGCTCATCGTGAAGTCGAGCGGCAGGAAATAGCCCCAGAATCCGCGCACGCTGGCGATGCGCAGGAAAACTTCGCGCAGCGGATAAGCGAACAGCAGGCCGTACGAAAAATGGACCAGACGGTCGTAGTCATTGCGGGTGAATCCGCACACGGCGTTGATCGAAAGGCCGAACAGCCGCCGGCCCAACGCGTCGTACGGCACGTGCGCGTAGGTCCAGTGGGCGCCGATCTCGTGCAGGCAGAGGAAGACGAAGATGAGCGAGTAGCTGACGCGGGAGAGCGGCATGCGCCGGTAGGTCAGGGCCATCGGGATGAGCAGCACGACGACGAGGCCGTTTTCCATCATCCAGGTGCCCGGCACGCGGGCGTGCCAGCAGGACCGCAGGATCACCAGCCCGAGCAGGATGGCCAGGATGCCGACAAAGCGCCCGCGCGGAATGCGCCGCAGGGCGGCGATGGCGGTGTTCACGCGCTGGCGGGTGCGGACGAGGCGGGGTTTCTTCGGCACACGAAATTGGACCACGGACGGCATCGGCGGTTGCGGGATGGCGCCAAGAAAATCTCGCCGCCCGCCCGGCCGTCGCTTGTGCTCGGGTCATGAACCGGACGGATCGCCTTGTCGCCATGGTGCTCCACCTGCAGGGCCGGCGCGTCGTGCGCGCCGAGGAACTCGCCACCCATTTCGAGGTGAACATTCGCACGGTTTACCGCGATATCTCCGCGCTCGGCGAGGCTGGCGTCCCGATTCTCGGGGAGGCCGGAGTGGGATACTGCCTGATGAAGGGCTACCAGCTTCCGCCGGTCATGTTCACCGCCGACGAGGCATCGTCGCTTTTCGTGGGGGGCGAACTCGTCAAGCAGTTCACCGATGCGTCCCTGCATGCGCCGATGGCCTCCGCGCTCGACAAATTGCGCGCCGTGCTGCCGCGCGAGAAGCAGGACCATGTCGCACGGCTGGTCAGCCGCACGCTGGTCGTCAACCGCCCCGGCCCGGCGCACGCGGTGGCGGCGGGCCAGCGCTGGCTCCTGCCGGTGCAGCAGGGCGTCGTCCTCCGCCGCCTGCTGCACATCACTTATTGCGGACGGGACCAGGAAGGCGAAACCGTGCGCGCCGTTGAGCCGCTCGGGGTGGTGTTCTACCGCGCCGCGTGGTACCTGGTCGCCTGGTGCCGGCTGCGGAACGACTATCGCCACTTCCGCGTCGACCGCATCCGCCGGTTGGAAATCATGGATACGGTATTTCCCGCCCGGCCCGACTTCTCCCTCGCGCGGCACATGGAGTCTTCGCAGGTCCGCGGTGTTTCGATTCCGGCGCGCATCTGGCTGGCACGCGCGGTGCAGATGCGGGCCCAGCGCGAGAACCCCGCGACGCTGATCGCCGGCGCGGCGCGCGATGGCGGCGCGGAGTTCTCACTATATACCTGGTCGCTGCCGTGGCTCGCGCACTGGCTGCTGTCCTTCGGCGCCGAAGCCGAGGCGCTCGCCCCGGCCCGCCTCCGCACGCTGGTGCGGAGCGCGGCGGAAAGGGTCGCGGCCCGCCACCGGCCGGCAGGGCGGCGTCAGCCGGCGTTGTAGAAGAACTGCTCGTGCACGATCCGGCCACGGCGCACCGTGTAGATTGCCAGTTCGTCCATCGTGCGGCGCTGTTTCTTGGGCTTGAAGGTGACATCGAGCGTGAAGCGCACGACGAACTTGTTGCCGCCGACGAAAGGTCCCTCGACGGTCATCCGGTGGATCTGGTGATTTGCGACCCACCATTCGCCCTTGGCCTTGATGGCGGCGAGGCCCCGCGCCTCGCGCTCGTCGCCGGCGGCTTCGACGCTGACGATCTTGGGTGAATAGTAGGCGTCAACGGCGTCGGTGAACCGGGCCTTGCGACAGAGTTTGACGAGTCCCTGGGCGATTTCTTCGGTTTTCATGGGAGCAATGCGGGCAGATATCCGGCTGGATGATGGGGTGGGGCCGTGCCAGCCGTCGCCGCGGCACCCGTATCCAGATGGACTCTCCGCGGCAACTGCCGCAAGCGGTGACAGGGGTCGGCTCTCACTCTCCTGACATAGGGCTGTCAGGAGGAGATGATACGATGGCGTCCGATCGAGGCGCTCCGCTGTCGGGGCCGCCCGTTTTTCCTCCCATGAATGTCCGCACCCTGTCCGTTCTCCTCGCCGCTTCCCGCGAAAGCGTTTTCAATTTCCTGGCCGACATCGAGAATCTCCCACGCTGGGCGCCGAGCCTGTGCGAGCGGCTTTATCTTTCCCGCGGGCGCTGGACGGCGTTGTCTCCGCTCGGCGACGTCGCGCTTGATCTCGAGGCGAGCCCGCTGACCGGAGTCATCGACCTGCACTTCGACCTGGGCGACCATCGCTCCGTGCTGCCGTTGCGCGCGCTTCCGCTCGGGGCGGAGCGCACGCTTCTCAGCATCTCGTTCATGCCCGCTCCGGAGTGGCCGGCGGCGATTCTGCGGTGTGACGCGGATGCGCTCGCGGCTGACATTGGCGGGCTGATCCGCCGATTCGGCGGCGGGGAAATCTGCGCGCCGGCCGCGGCGGTTCCTGCGTTGGCCGAGCTGGGGCTCAACTAGGTCACCGGCTCCCACCGCATGAGTCCGGGCAATCCGGGATCATGCCTCCAGTTGGCGGCACCGCGGCGACGGTCCGGAAGTGAACCAAGGTGGTCGCCGATGCCCTCATCGGCGACCGGCGTCCGCGCGCGTGCGTTCGGCCCAGCGGTTTGACAGGAGAACGAAGAAAACGGAGACGAATGGTCCTCCGTTACCTCTGTTTCCTCCGGTGAAAATCTGCATTCCTCGGCCTCCGTGTTATCGGTGAAATCCGTGGTCAATTGAATACTGAAACATTCCCCGCAGCTTGCTGCGGGGTTTCCATGCGAGTTAGGACGCGGCCCGGCGTTGCCCTGCTTGGAGGGCAATGCAAGCCGCGCGTAGAATCCCCGGAGCTTGCTCCGGGGAGTAGCGCTGGCGAA
>DASYDZ010000124.1:0-21705 GCA_036499305.1 Candidatus Didemnitutus sp. | reverse complement strand
CGCCGCCTGGAAACGCCTTCATGCGGCCGCGCGCCATGACGGGGTTGACCTGATCGCGTTGTCCGGTTTCCGCTCGATCGCGCGCCAGACCGAACTCATCCGCTCGCATCTCCGGCGCGGTCGGCGTCTCGACGATCTGCTCCGCTTCGTGGCCGCACCCGGCTGCAGCGAGCACCATACCGGCCGCGCGATTGACATCGGCGGGCCCGGCGACACGAAGCTGGCGGAGTCATTTGCGCGGACGCCGGCCTTCCGATGGCTGCGCCGCCGGGCCGCCAGGTTTGGATTCCGGATGTCCTATCCACAAAATAATCACAACGGCTTCGGTTACGAACCGTGGCATTGGTGCTGGCATCGATCCGCCCAACGATAAGCCGGAACGTCCCGCGGGGCACGGTCCGTGCGCAGGAAGGCGCCAACGAGGCGATGGAGGCGCTCCATCAGGCCGGCAGCCTCCGACTCCTTAGTCGTTGTTTATTAGTTTTTTCTGCGTATGCCAGAAACGATTTAGAATTATTCTAAATCCTAGTTGCAATCTGGTCTTATTCCAATTGGTTCCGTGGTAAGTACCGAAAGCCATGAACGACGTTGCCCAACATTGCGCCGACCTCGCGCGGCAGTTGACGGCGAGCGGACTCCGCCCGACGCCACAGCGTGAAGTCGTTTTCCGCGTGATCCTGGAAAAGCGGGACCACCCCACCGCGGACGAGATTTTTGCCCGCGTGAAGTCGCGCCGCCCCGGCATCTCCCTCGCCACCGTCTACAACTGCCTCGAGACGCTCGTCTCCTGCGGACTGGTGCGCCAGGTCAATCTGGAGCGGACCCCCACCCGGTACTGTCCCAATCTTCACCAGCATGCCCATTTTCACGATGAAAAGACGGGAGAAATCCACGATGTCGATCTCCCGCCCGAACTGATCGAGCAGTTGCACCTCACCCTGCCGCCCGGCTTCGATGCGCGCGCCATCGAGCTGACTTTCCGGGGCTCCGGCGCCCCGGCTCGTTCCCCGCGCCGCACCCGCCACGGGGCGAATTGACCCGCCTCCTCCTGACACCTTACACCCGCACCCTTTTCTGAAATGAAGCAATTCGAGATCAAGGATCTTCACGTCAACCTCGGCGATCGCGCCATCGTCCAGGGCGTGACGCTGACCATCAAGCCCGGCGAAGTCCACGCGATCATGGGACCGAACGGCACCGGCAAGAGCACGCTCGCCAAGGCGATCGCCGGCCATCCGGATTACCAGATCACCAGCGGCGACGTGCTGGTCGATGGCCGCTCCGTCCTCGCGATGGAAGTCGACGAGCGCGCCCGCGCCGGCCTCTTCCTCGCGTTCCAGTATCCGAGCGAGGTTCCCGGCGTCAGCATCGCCAATTTCCTCCGCGCCGCGGTCCAGGCCCGCATGTCCGAGGGCGAGGAGCTCGACGCCTCCGGTTACTACAAGCGCCTGTATTCCAAGATGGATCTGCTCAAGATCGACCGCAAGTTCACCTCGCGCTCGGTCAACGAGGGTTTCTCCGGCGGCGAAAAGAAGCGCTGCGAAATCCTCCAGATGGCCATGCTCGAGCCGAGCTACGCGCTGATGGACGAAACCGATTCCGGCCTCGACATCGATGCGCTGCGCATCGTCGCCGAGGGCGTCAACGCCCTCCGCGCCGGCGCGAGCTCGCCCGGCATCCTGCTGATCACCCACTACCAGCGGCTCCTCAATTACATCGTGCCCGACTTTGTCCACGTCATGTGGAACGGCCGCATCGTGAAGAGCGGCGACAAGCATCTCGCCCTCGAGCTCGAGGAGCGCGGCTACGACTGGGTCAAGAACGAGTTCGTCACCGCCTGATCGCCCGACCATGTCCGAATCTCAACCCATTGAAACGCTCGAGCCCGCGGCCGACAATCCGGTCGCCGGCATCGACCAGTCCGCCGGCGACTTCAGCTACAAGGTCGACTACGCGTTCGACGCCGGCACCGGCCTCAGCGAAGAGACCGTCCGCTACATCAGCTCGGTCAAGAAGGAGGCCGCATGGCTGCTCGAGTTCCGCCTGAAGGCCCTCCAGACCTTCCTCGCCAAGCCTCTCCCCACCCACTGGGCCACGAAGGATCTCGAGAACATCGATTTCAACAAGATCCGGTATTACCTGTCGCAGGGGCTCAAGCCCAAGCGCACGTGGGACGAGGTCCCCGACGACATCAAGAAGACCTTCGAGCGCCTCGGCATCCCGGAACAGGAGCGCAAGTTTCTCGCCGGCGTCGAGGCCCAGTTCGACAGCGAGGCGGCCTACTCCAACATCAAGGATATTGTCGCCAAGCAGGGGGTCATCTTCGTCAACTCCACCGAGGGCCTGCGCGAACATCCGGAGCTCTTCCGGAAGTTCTTCGGCAAGGTCATTCCGACCGGGGACAACAAATTCTCCGCGCTGAACAGCGCCGTGTTCTCGGGTGGCTCCTTCATCTATGTCCCGCCGGGGGTCAAGGTCGCGCAGCCGCTGCAGGCCTATTTCCGCATCAACGCCGAAAACTTCGGCCAGTTCGAGCGCACCCTGATCATCGCCGACGAGGGTTCCGAGGTCGTCTACATGGAGGGCTGCACGGCCCCGAAGTTCTCGACCTCGACGCTGCACAGCGCGGTGGTCGAACTGGTCGCGCTCAAGGGAGCCAAGATCCAGTACATCACGGTGCAGAACTGGGCGAACAACGTGTTCAATCTCGTCACGAAGCGCGGCGTCGCGCACGAGGACGCGGAGATCAAGTGGATCGACTGCAACATCGGCAGCCGGCTCACGATGAAGTACCCGGGAGTCGTCCTGAAGGGTGAACGCGCCCGCGGCGAGGTGATCTCGATCGCCCTCGCCAACGACGGCCAGCACCAGGATACCGGGGCGAAGATGATCCACGCCGCGAACAACACCACGTCCAACATCGTGGCGAAGTCCATTTCCGTGGGCCAGGGCCGCTCCACCTACCGCGGCGTCGTGCACATCCCGAAGCATCTCAAGGGATGCAAAAACAACACCGAGTGCGACGCGCTGCTGATCAACACCAACAGCCGGACCGACACCTATCCCGCCATCACCGTGCGCGGCAACCGGAACGCGACGCAGCACGAGGCCAGCGTTTCGAAGGTCAGCGAGGACATGATCTTCTACATGCAGTCCCGCGGACTTTCCGAGGGACAGGCCATGAGCCTGGCCGTCAACGGATTCATCAACGACCTCGCGCGCCAGTTCCCGATGGAGTACTCCGTCGAGCTCAAGCGCCTCATCGATCTCGAGATGGAGGGAAGCGTCGGCTGAGTGAAAAGGACTGAATCACTGAAAGACTGAAGGTCCGAACGAACCTTCGGATCCTTGTCGTCACCCGCATCTTCTCCGTCCTCAGCTTTTCAGTCCTTCCGCCTTTCCGACCTTTATCGTCCGCTGCCATGGCCTCCCTGATTTCCGCCCCCGCCGCCGCGACCTCCGGTTCCTTCACCCGCGAGGCGTTTGACGCCCACCTCGCGCGGGTCCGCCACCTGCCCGCCTGGTGGCTGGAACGCAAACGCGCCGCATACGAACGCTTCGTTTCGCTGCCTCTGCCCGTGCGCACCGACGAGGCGTGGCGGTTCTCGCAGATCGCCGGCCTGGTGATCGACGATTATCGCGTCCCGTCGTCCGCCGTCGATTTCAAGCAGACGACGCATTCCGACCTGGGCGTGGCCGGCGCCGGAACGCTCCTGTTCGCCAACAACCGGCTCGCGATGCAGGAACCGCTCGCGGCGACGGCCAGCGAAAAGGGCGTCGTTTTCGACACGCTGCAGAACGCGCTGCTCAAGCACGGCGATCTCGTCCGCGCCCATCTTCTCGCCCAGCCGCCGCGCCTGGGCTCGGCCAAGTTTGCCGCGCTCCATGAGGCGTTCCTCGAGGACGGCGCCTTCATCCACGTGCCGCGCCACGTCGAGGTGAGCCTCCCGCTGGGTGTTTTCCATTACGGCGCCGGACCGGGCATCGCCCTGTTCCCGCACACGCTCATCGTGGTCGACGAGGGCGCGCAGGTCACGGTCGGTGATTTCCACCGCTCGACCCGGCCGCACGACCGCCAGTTCGTCTGCGGCGGCAATGACATCTACGTCGGCCACGGGGCGAGCGTCACCTACATCGCGATGCAGGATTGGAGCCGCGAGACCCTCGCCCTGCAGTCCAATGCCACCGTCGTGCGCCGCGATGCGCGGGTGCTGTCCATCAATCTGCACGCCGGCGCCCGCCAGGCGCGTCACGAAAGCTTCTCGCAGCTCCAGGCCCCGGGCGCGCACTCGGAAATGCTCGCCCTCACGGTGGCCCGCGCCGGCCAGGAATTTGACCAGCGCACGCTGCAGATCCATCAGGCTCCCAACACGAGCTCGAACCTGCTTTACAAGAATGCGCTGCTCGAGACCGCGCGCACGATCTTTTCCGGCCTCATCATCGTCGATCCGGACGCCCAAAAGACCGATGCCTATCAGAGCAACCGCAACCTCATGTTGTCCGACGACGCCGAGGCCCATTCGCTCCCGGGTCTCGAGATCCAGGCCAACGATGTGCGCTGCACGCACGGCGCGACGTCCACGCGCATCCCGCCGGAACAGGAATTCTATCTCCAGAGCCGCGGCATCCGGCGAGCGCAGGCCGATGAACTGATCGTGTTCGGATTCTTCGAGGAGATCCTCGGCCAGATCCGGAATCCCGAGCTCCACGACCGCCTCACCGAAATCATCCGGCGCAAGCTGGCCGCCTCCTGAAATGGAAAATCGCGAACGCATCCTCAGCCGCGATATCGTCGCGCATCAGATTCCCTCGGGCGACAAGCAGACCCTGACCCGCGGCGACAAGGTGTTCATTCACCAGATCCTCGGCGGCAGCTACACCGTGCAGACCGATTTCGGATTGTTTCGCGTGAACGGACCCGATGCCGACGCCCTCGGCGAAAAAGTCGCCACCGCCGATGTGCCCAGGGCCGCGCCCACCGCCGGTGTTCCGGATGCGGAGGCGGTCTGGGGGCAGTTGCGCCAGGTGTTCGACCCGGAAATCCCGGTGAACATCGTCGACCTCGGCCTGATTTATTCCATGGAGATCACGAAGGAGGCCGAGGGTGGCCACAAGGTCGACGTCTCGATGACCCTCACGGCCCCCGGCTGTGGCATGGGCCCCGTGATCGCCGAAGACGCCAAGACCAAGGTTCTGCTCGTGCCCGGAGTTTCGACGGCCGACGTCCGCATCACCTGGGATCCCCCGTGGAACCAGTCGATGATCTCCGAAGAGGGAAAGATGAAGCTTGGGCTGATTTGACGATTGATGCCGGGGTGGAACGCGTTGTCCCCGGCGCGTTGACGAGCGCCCTGGGGACAAGCCGCTCCACCTCTCCGGCATCGCGCTTGCCGCTCCGTCCCCAATTTGGATGATCGACCGCGCCATGGACCGTCCCGGTTCACCCGATACTTTCTACGAGGAGCTCGCCGCCCTGGAGCGCTCGGGCGCCGGCTTTGTGCTCGTGATTCTCGCGGACTCCCTCGGCAGCACGCCCCAGGATACCGGGGCGAAAATGCTCGTGACGGCCCAGGGTCTCGCGGCCGGGACGGTCGGCGGGGGCAAGGTGGAGGCCAGGGCGATTTTGCTGGCCCAGGAGATGATCTCCGCGCCCGGAGCGAAACCTCGGCTGGTGACCTGGACCTTGAAGACCGACGTCGGGATGACCTGCGGCGGTTCGGTGAAACTCTATTTCGAACCCCATCCGGACGGCGGTGCCGGTGCGGCGTGGCCAATCTGGATTTTCGGCGCCGGCCATGTCGTCCAGGCGCTCGTGCCCGTGCTCGTGCCGCTTTCCTGCGCGATCACCGTCTGCGATCCGCGCCAGGACTGGCTCGATCGCCTGCCGCGAGCGCGCAACCTTCGCGCCGTTTGCGTGGAAAATCCCGCCGACCTCGTCCCGTCGGTTCCCGATCAGGCGTTTGTTTTATGCCTGACCAAGGGTCACGCGACCGACCGGCCGGTGCTGCAGCGCGCGCTGGTCGCGCGCAACTTTCCCTTCGTGGGCGTCATCGGCAGCGAGGCCAAGGCGGAAGTGCTTCGTCGCGAGCTGATCGCGGCCGGCGTCCCCGCCGGGCGCGCGGCGCAGTTTCACTGTCCGGTCGGTCTTCCGTTCGGCTCGAACGATCCCCGTGAAATCGCCCTCAGCATCGTCGCGCAGTTGCTGTCGGAGCGGGACCGGCGGAGCCATGCTCCGCAAAGTGGCAAGTGACGGGTGGCGAGGGACGAGAGTTTAAAACGCGGTGAATCGTCAGTGGAAATCCATCCACTCCTCACTCGTCACTCGTCACCCTCTGACTGATTGCCGCAAAAATCGCCTCGCCGGTCGCGGGCGAGGCCAGCGCCACTTCCCCGCCCGGCGCGCCAAATGACGCCACCGCTTCGCGAATCGCCTCGCGCACGCAAAACGCCAGCATGAGCGGCGGCTCGCCGACCGCCTTGCTGCCGTGGATGTTTCCCGGCTGGGTCGCGCGCGGGTGGAGCGTGACGTTGAATTCGATCGGCGCATCGCTGATGGCCGGGATCTGGTAGGTGCTCGCGCTGTGCGTCAGCAGCCGGCCGTTCGCGTCCCATTTCAACTCCTCGGAGGTCAGCCAGCCCATGCCCTGCACGAAGCCGCCCTCGATCTGGCCACGATCCACGCCGGGATTAAGCGAATCGCCGACATCGTGCACGATGTCGACCCGGCGGACCCGGTGCATGCCCGTGTAGCCGTCCACCTCGACCTCCGCCACCGCCGCCCCGCACGCAAAATAATGAAACGGCCGGCCGGAGGAGGTGTGCCAGTCCCAGACGATGCCGGGCGTCTTGTAGTAGCCCGTGGCCGACAGGCTCACCCGTTCCGTGTACGCTTTCGCCACGACTTTTTGGAAGGGAATCCGCACGGCCGGTTCGTCGCGGGAATATGCCTCCCCGTGCTCAAAAACGATGGAGCCCGCTGCCACCGGCGGCGGAAGCTGGTTCGCGAGTTCCGCGAGGCGGGTCGCGATGAGATCGGCCGCGACCGGCGCCAGCCGTTCCCGCAGGGTGCCGCACGCCACCGCCACCGCGGCGCCATTCAGATCGGCGCCACTCGACGCCGCGGTCGCCGAGGTGTTGGGAACCTTGTCGGTGCTGGTGATCATCAGCCGGAAGCTGGAAGCCGGCAGCCCCAGTTCCCGCATCGCCACCCCGAGGATCTTGGTGTGGAGGCCCTGCCCCATTTCCGTTCCCCCGTGGTTCACCTGCACGGAGCCATCGAGATAAATGTGCACCAGCGCGCCCGCCTGGTTGTAGTGCGTCAGGGTGAAGGAAATCCCGAATTTCACGGGTGTCACGGCCAGGCCGCGGCGGATCCGATCGTGCGCCCGGTTCCAGGCCGCGACCTCCTCGCGTCGTTTCGCGAACTCCGACTGCGCCATCACCTGGTGCCAGATTTCCTGGATCCGGTTGTCGCCGATATCCTCAAGATAATGGGTCCGGTTGGTCTCACCCGTGCCGTCATAGAGATTGCGCTCGCGCACCAACTCGGGCGGCAGGCCGAGCCGCCGCGCCACGCGATCGATGATTTCCTCGATCACGATGATGCCCTGCGGACCGCCGAAACCACGGAACGCGGTGTGGGACGTGGTGTGCGTTTTCGCCACCCGCCCCGTGAATCGGACCGCCGGCAGATAATAGGCGTTGTCGAGATGGAAGAGCGCGCGATCGAGCACGGGCTGCGAAAGGTCGAGGGACCACCCGCCGTCCGAAACGAGCGCCACATCGGCCGCGACGATCTTTCCCGTGACATCGTATCCGACCGAGAATTTGGAATAAAACGGATGCCGCTTTCCCGTCAGCGCCATGTCCAGATCGCGATCGAGCTGGATCCGGGCGGGCCGGCCGGTCCGCCGGGCCGCGAGCGCCACGAGCGCCGCAAAGGAATTGCCCTGCGTTTCCTTGCCGCCGAATCCGCCGCCCATGCGCGGGGACTGCACGACGACCAGGTTGCGCGCGACGCCGAGAACCTCCGACACGATCGTCTGGATTTCGGTCGGATGCTGCGTCGAGGAATGGATCGTGACCGAGCCGTCGTCGCCCGGTTCCGCCCAGGCCGCCTGCGTTTCGAGATAGAAGTGTTCCTGACCGCCGTGCTCGAACTCGCCGTCCAGACGGTGCGGAGCGCCGGCCAGCGCCGCCGCGCAATTCCCCCGCTGCAGGGTATGCGGATCCGTGTGATAGCTCTCCTGCCGCATCGCCTCGGCGAGGCCGATGATCGGAGGCAGGGGCTCGTACTCGACCACCACCTTGGCGGCAGCCGCGCGACAAGCCGACAGCGATTCGCCAACCACGACGGCGACCATGTGCTGGTGATAAAGAACCTCGGTTTCGGCCAGCAGCGTCTCGTCGTGGCGCGACACGCCGACATTGTTGTGTCCGGTGATGTCCTCCGCCAGCAACACGGCCACCACGCCGGGCATCCGGCGCGCCTCGGTTGCGTCCCGGCGGCGGATGCGCGCGCGCGCATGAGGCGAACACACGGGCCAGAGTTCCAGCATCGGCCGCCGCTGCGCGGCGTCGTCCACATAACGCGCCCGGCCGGTCACATGGCCGATCGCGCTTTCATGGCGCAAGTGGCGCGTCGCATCATCCACCGGCCATGCGCCCTGGTGCGCGTAGGCCAGGCGCCCCTCGTGCACGAGGCTGGTTTCCCCGCTGATGAAACGGCGCCACAAGGAAGAGACCAGTTGCCGGCGGTAATCCGCACCGCTCCGGGCGTCGCTGATCGGCTTGAACTCCCCGTCCAGGATCGCGGCCACGTCCTCCCCGGCATCCGCCATCGTCCGCCCCACCAGTGCCGCCTCGGCCGCCAGCGCGCGCCGGCTGCGTTCGGCCACGCCGCCAAAAGCCAGCCGGGCCCGGCGCACCACCCCGGTCGCATCGCAATCCACGAGAAACGCCGCCGCCACGATGCTGATGTCAAGTTCCTGCCGGTGGGAGACCTTGATGAAATCCGTCCGGCGGGTCAGGCCCGCCGGGGCCGCCATGGGCGGCAGCACAATCTCGCGGATGATCTCGCCCGCCTGCAGCAGCGTCTTGCGGTAACCGACAAAGAAATCCGCCAATGCGACGGTTCGCTCACCCGCCATCGAGGCCAGGACCAGCGACGCCTCGAGGGCCAGAAGCACCGGAGCACCGTCGCCGATCGGCGATGCCGTGGCCAGGTTGCCGCCGAGAGTCGCCCGGTTCCGAATCTGCCGCGCGGCAAAGACGCGCAGCATTTTGGCGAGCATCGGGTATTCGCCGGCGACTGCCTCCTCGATCGCCGTCAGCGTCGCCGCGCCGCCGATGCGCCAGCCTGCGCCATCACGCCTGATGGCGGTGAGCTCCGCCACTCCCTCCGTGGCGATCAGGCAGGGGAAGGGCCGGAACTTCTTGTTCAGCTCCACGCCAATTTCGGTCGCGCCGGCCACCAGGCAGGAGTCCGGGTGCGACCGCATGAGCTGAAACAGCTCCGCCATCGTGGTCGGGCGAAAAAAACGGTCGGATCCGATCGCGTAACGCACTGCGTCGAGCGAAGGAGCGGCCTCCGCCAGACGGGTCGCAAACGGATCGTGCGGATCCGCGCCGCGAAGCCGGAAGGCCTCGAGCGCCGCGTCGCGAATCGCCCGGTAGCCCGTGCAGCGGCACAGATTGCCACACAACTGGTCGTTGATCCGGTCCGGATCCGCGCCGTCCCGCCGGTAAAAGCCCTCGAACATCGACACCACGAAACCCGGCGTGCAGTAGCCGCACTGCGATCCGTAGTTCTCCACCATGCAGGCCTGCACCGGATGGAGGCCGGCGGCGCCGTCATCCGTCCGCGCGAGGCCTTCGACCGTGACGATCTCGCGGCCGGCGAACATCGGCAGGAACGCGATGCAACTGTTGATGGCGCGATACGTCGTCTTTCCCGCGGCATCGCGGTCGACCAGCGCCACGGTGCACGCGCCGCAGTCGCCCTCGGCGCATCCGCACTTCGAGCCGGTCCGGCCGGACGACCGCAGCCAGTCGAGCAGCGTCGTGGTCGGGGCCGCCCGGTCAACGCGGACGGCGTGGCCATTGACCGTGAGGTCAAAGCCCGTCGCGCAGCCTTCGTTGCCCGTTTCGTCGCTCATCACCGCCTACGAAAAGAGCAAAAACAGCGGCGGGCAAATCAATGCTGCACCCAGGGCGGTGAGGGCCATCGCCACCGAGGCGAAGGTTCCCATCTCCTCGCTTTCCTCGAAGGCGCGCATCGTCCCCAGCACGTGGGAGCCGCAGCCGATGGCCAGGCCGGCCGCCCGCGGGTCGCGGATGCCCAGACGACGGATGATCCAGGGCCCGCCGATCGCGCCGAGCATGCCGGCCACCATCGTGGCGACACCAGCCAGAAACGGCTCGGCATGGACCTCCTGGGCGATCGCGAAGGCCACGGCGGCCGTGACGCTCTTCAGGCAAAGCGCCTCGATGACGGTCCGGCTTAATCCGAAGGCCAGGAGCACGGCCGCCGTGCTGGTCAGGCTGAAGGCCAGCGAGGCGACGACCACCACCACGAGTCCGCGCGCGTTCCGCAGGATGATGGCGCGCAACCGGTAGATCGGCACCGCCAGCGCCACCACCGCCGGGCCGAGAAACCAGAACATGCCCGTCGTCTGCTCCCGGTAGACACCGTAGCTTTTGTGCCCGATGAACTCGAGCGTCGCGATCAGGATCAGCGAGGCCCACATCACCGGGTGCAGCAGCGGCGATTTCGACCGCAGGTAAATCCACCGCGCGCCAAAGAAAACCGCGAGCGTGACGACGGTCCAGGCGAAGGGAATCATGGGCGCACCTCCGCCGTCCGGCGAAAGACCAGCCGGGCCACCCATCCGGCGAAGAACCACAGCGCCACCACGCAAAACGAAAGCGTGCCGACGATGACCAGCCCCCATTCGCGCCACAGGGCCCGGTCTTCCGCGGCCAGCACGTAGATCGGCACGAAAGCCGCGGGGAGCAGGAACAGCAGCAGGCGGCTCGCATCCTCCACCCACGCGAGCGGGATGATGCGCAAGCCGAGCAGGCCGAGCAGCAGAAAGAGTCCGAGCACGCTCGCCGGGATGATCAACCCGCAGCGGGTCTTGATAATCTCGCCGGCGAAAAAACAGTCCAGGATGACGGCCAGGCCGAGCGCCAGCCGGACGAGCCCGCCCGGGCTCAACCTGGGCAGCGACACTCCGAACGCCTGCCGCGACGATTCCGTCGACGGCGGTGCGCTAGAGTGCGGCGCGGTTGACATCCTTGTAGTAAAGATAGCGCGCCGGCGACTTGCCCATCGCCACGAACCATTGCGCGCAGTACGGCGCCATCCAGATCACATCGCCACCCTCGACGGGATACCAGTTGTCCTCGAGGCGATAAACGCCCCGGCCGTCGAGCATGATCAATCCGTGCTCCATGACATGGACCTCGACGAACGGCAGGTGGCCGCCGGGCTGGTAGGCGAAGATGTTCACCGCCATGTCGAAGGCGGGCTGGTCCGGCAGCAGGACCTGCAGGTTCGCCGCCGGGTCGCCGAGAAACGGAGTGCCTGCCACCCGGGTCGCGTCGCCGACAATCGGCGCCGGAGCGGGAACACCGGCCGAGGCCACGTATTTTTTCAGGAACAGCACGAGGCGCGTGCCGGGCCTCGGGTGCTCCAGGCTCCAGGCGGTGCCCGCCGGCGCATAGAAAAATCCTCCGGCGCCCGCGGCCAACTTCTTTTTGCCCACGACCACCGAGCCGCCGCCGCTCATCACGTAACCAAAGGTCTGCTCATCGGTCGCCGGCATGGCCGCACTCCCGCCCTCCTGAAACGTCACCAGCAGTTGCGCGAACTTCGCGCCCATCGCTCCGTTGATCAACACGGCGACGGTCGCACCCGAGATGCCGGGCACCACGCTGTTGACGTGATTGTGCGGGGTGATGAGGGCGTGCCGGGCGGCGACGCGGGCGCGGGTGTGGCCGAAAAGTTCGGGCATGGCGTTCAGGTGGTTGGCCGCACAAACTGGCCCCTCGGTGCGTCCGGTGCAATCCCCGCCTTCCGGGCCAACCGGCGGCCGCGGGCGACGGTTTCGACGACCGTCGCGTACGCCATCCGCCCATCGTACGGGCCCTGCTGATGCCGGTAGAGCAGCTCCGAGTTGCGGAGCGGATGCGGCTCGCCGAAGGCCACGACGGCAAAATCGGCGTCGAATCCCTCGGCGATCGCACCCTTGTGCGGCAGCTTGAAGCGACGGGCGACGTTGCCCGCCAGCATCGCGGCCAGCGCCACCAAGGCCGGCGAGCCATGTCGCCAGGCCTCGCCGAGCAACAAGGGAAAGGCATGCTGGCAGCCCGAAATGCCGCCCCAGATCTCGAAGAAGTCCGCGGACGTCTTCATCGAGGGCGGCGCGGGCGAGTGATCGGAACCGATGGTGTCGATGCAACCCGACTCCATCAACCGCCACAGAGCCCGGCGCGCCGGCTCCGGGCGAAGCAGGGGAAAACACTTGGCGGTCGCGCCGATCCGCACGACGTCCTCCTCGTTCAGGAGCAGATAATGCGGGCAGGTTTCTGCCGTCACGTTCACGCCCCGCGCCTCGGCCTGCGTGATCAGATCGATGCCTTCCGGGCTGCTGACGTGGACGACATGCAGCGCGCAACCGGTTTCGCCGGCCAGGTCCGTCGCCATTCGGATCGCCGAAAGTTCCACCTCCACCGGGCGGGTCTTGAGCCAGGAGCGGACATCCGTCGCCCCGTGGCTGCGCTGGGCCGCGGTCAGTCGGGCCGCCATCGCTTCGTCCTCGGCGTGCACGGCAACCAGCATCCCGAGTGCGGCCGCCCGCTTCATGCCCGCGCGCAGAGTCGCCGCATCGGTCACGCCCGGAAATTCATCCACGCCGCTGCCGCACATGAACGCCTTGAGCCCGATCGCCCCGGCGTCGCGCAGCTCGGCGAGCCGGTCAAGATTGTGTGGCACCAGGCCGCCCCAGAGCGAAAAATCCACCACCGACTTTTCTTCGGCGAGCCGGCGTTTGGCGGCAAACGCCGCGGCGTCGATGACGGGCGGCACGGAGTTCAACGGCATGTCGGCGAACCAGCTCCCGCCCCCCGCCGCCAGGGCCGCCGAACCGGTGGCCAGGCCTTCCCATTCGGTGCGGCCGGGCTCGTTGAAATGCACGTGCGCATCGAGGATGCCGGGAAACACGTGCTTTCCGCGCGCATCGATTTCCACCGCGGCATTTTCCCTCACCGTCGGCGCGACGACCGCGATCCGGCCGCCGGCGACTCCGATGTCGGCTGGCATCACGGCCGTTGGCGTGACGACCTGGCCACCGCGAATGATCACGTCCAGCGTGCTGCTCATGAATGCCGTCGCGCGAGCGCTTCGAGGAAATCGATCGTCACCTGCAGCCCGACCGCGAGATCCTTCGGCGCCGCATGCTCCCGGGGATGATGGCTGAGTCCATCCCGGCAGCGGATGAAGAGCATCGCGATGGGTGCCAGCGACGACACCACGACGCCATCGTGGCCCGCGCCGCTGACGAGCGAGAGGGAACGCCCCTGCCGGGCCCGCACGACGCGCTCGAGCAACGTGGTCAGCCGCGGCGAACAATTCGTCGCCCGGTTGTCCTGTGTCCGCCGCCATGCCACACGCAGACCCCGGCGTCGCGCAATCGCGGCGGCCGTGCGACCCAACCAGACCAGGGCCTTCCGGCGCATCGCATCGCCGGCATGCCGCACATCCAGGGTGTGACCGACTTCGCCCGGAATGACATTGGCTGCGCCCGGCTGGGCCGCGATCTGGCCCACCGTGGCGACGAGACCCGGCGTCTTCCGGGCCAGGTTCTCGACCGCCAGGACAAATTCCGCCGCACCCGCCAGCGCGTCCCGGCGCAGCTCCATCGGGGTGGTGCCCGCGTGCCCCGCCCGACCGGTCCAGCGCACGCGAAACCGACTCTGGCCGGCGATGGCCGACACGACCCCGACCGCCAGATTCCGCTTCTCCAGAACCGGACCCTGCTCGATGTGCACCTCAAGATAGCCGAGCAGATCGGCCCGTCGATGCGCCGCGGGCGGAGGACGAACCGCCCTGTTCCGGTTCCATCGCGCGATCACCTCACGCACTGAAACTCCCTCGTCGTCGCAAATCGCGAGGTCGGACGCCGAGAGCCGGCCGCAGTACGCTTTGCTGCCCAGGTAGCCGCTGGCAAAGCGGACCCCCTCCTCCTCCGAAAATCCGACGACCTCGACCGAAAACGGCAGCGTCACGCCGCGCCGGCGCAGGTCCGCGAGCGCGACGATGGGCAGGAGGACGCCGAGCGCGCCGTCGAATCGACCGGCGTTGCGGACGGTGTCGAGATGCGAGCCGAGCACGAAGGTTTTTCCGGAAGAGTTCGAGCCCGGAAGGCGTCCGATCAGATTGCCGATCCGGTCGGTCGTCACCGAGAGGCCGGCGTCGGACATCCAGCTTCCAACCAATTGGCTGGCCGCGCGCATTGCCGGCGAAAGGAACGTGCGCGTCAGTTCGCCCGGCACGTCGGTGACCCGCCCCAATTCATCCAGTTTGCGGACCAGCTCCGCCGCGTTGCCGACGGCCATGGCTCAACTGCCCCGGTAGGTGCTGTAGGCCCAGGGCGTCACCAGCAGCGGGACGTGGTACGATGCGCCCGGATCGGAAAGGTGGAAACGCACGGGCACCTGATCGAGAAATCCGCCATCGGCGCCGCGGGCGGCAAAATATTCCTTCACGAAAAACAGCAACTCATAATCCCCCGCCGCCATCGCTGCCCCGTCGAGCAGGGGCCGGTCGGTCCGGCCATCGACATTCGTCACGACGGTGGCCACGAGTGCCGGCGCGGCGCCAAGCCGGCGCAGTTCGATCTTCATGCCCGCCGCCGGATGGCCGGCGGCGAGATCGAGGACATGGGTGCTCAGCTTGGCGGGCATGATGCGGGCGATGGGAAAGGATTACACGAAAAACCGGGCCAGCGGGAGGGAAATCACGCGCCGTCAACCGGCCAGGACGTCCTGCAGGCGCAGCCAGGCGATCTTCTCGATTTCGCCCAGCGCCGCGGCCCGCTCCGCCTCGAAGGTATGGCCAAGGCGGGCCGACATCGCCGCGATGATCTCCTCCTTCGCGTTGAGGCGCGCGCAGATGATGAACGGAAAACCGAATTTCGCGCGGTAGGCATCGTTCCGGCGCTGGAAATCCGCCAGTTCCTCCGCCGTGAGCCGGTTCAGCCCTGCGCTGGCCTGCTCGCGCGTCGAATCTGCCGTCAACTGGTTTTGCCGCGCCAGCCGTCCGGCCAGATCCGGATGGGCCTGGATCAGCGCCATCTGCTGGCTGAGGGGAGAGGCCCGCATGGTCGCGCACAGTTCCGCGTGCAATCCCATTGGATCCCGAAAAGGCCGCCGTTCCCAGGTGCGCTCCGCGACCCAGGGCGAATGCTCAAACAGGTGCCCGAGCGCCGCCACAAAGGTGGCGCCATCGGACTGGTTGAGCTGTTGGAACGTGTACGGCATGGCCGGGAGCCGCGGGACCACCGGCCGGGGCCAGGATTTGGCCGGCACCGGGATTTCCGCCGCGACGGATCAGGAAAGCAAATCGTACGCCGGAACGGTGAGAAACTCCTCGAACTTGACGGCCTTGACCATGCGCATGAACAGGTCGACGGCGCGCGGGAAATTGCCCCGCCCAAAACGCACCGCGCCGATTTCGCCCTCAATCTTCTTGAGCTCGTCCGTCAGCAACTGGTCGTACAACTCCGCCGTGATCCGGCGCCCATCCGCCAGCGTGACGCCGCGGCGCAGCCACTGCCAGAGCTGCGAACGCGAGATCTCGGCGGTCGCCGCGTCCTCCATCAGGTTGTAGAGCGGCACGCAGCCGAGCCCGCCCAGCCATGCCTCCACGTACTGGACACCCACGCTCAAATTCGTGCGCACTCCGGCCTCGGTGACCGTCCCCGCCGGCGCCGCCAGCAGCTCCGCCGCCGTGACGTGCACGTCCTCGCGCTGTCGCGCCACCTGGTTGGGTCCCGGCATGTGCTTGTCGAAGGCCTGGAGGGCCACGGGCACAAGTCCGGGATGCGCCACCCAGGTGCCGTCGTGCCCGTCCGTCGCCTCGCGCTCCTTGTCGGCCAGGACCTTGGCGAGCGCCGCCTCGTTCGCCGCGGGATTGTTCTTGATCGGAATCTGCGCCGCCATGCCGCCCATCGCGTGGGCGCCCCGCCGATGGCAGACCTTGATCACGTGCAGGCAGTACGCGCGCATGAACGGCGCCGTCATTGTGACCTGCGTCCGATCCGGAAAGGGGTCGCCGTGCATCGGCAGCTTCTTGATGCGGGAAAAGATGTAATCCCAGCGCCCGCAGTTGAGCCCCGCCGCGTGGTCGCGCAGCTCGTGGAGCATCTCCTCGGCCTCGAAGGTGGCGAGGATGGTCTCGATCAGCATGGTGGCGCGAACGCTGCCGTGCGGCACGCCGAGCGCGGCCTGCGCGTGGACGAACACCTCGTTCCACAACCGCGCCTCGCGGTGGCTCTCCATTTTCGGCAGGTAGAAATACGGTCCGCTTCCGCGCGCGAGCAGCTCCCTCGCGTTGTGGAAGAAATAGAGGCCGAAATCGAACAGCGCGCCCGAAACCGGACGGCCGTCGATGCGCACGTGTTTCTCGGGCAGATGCCAGCCGCGCGGACGAACCAGCAGCGTCGCCACCCGATCGTTCAGCTTGTAGTTCTTCCCCTCCGGACTCGTGAACGTGATGGTGCGCCGGATCGCGTCGCGGAGATTGACGTGGCCGTCGAGCAGGTTCTCCCAACTCGGCGCGGTGGCGTCCTCGAAATCCGCCATGAACACCTTCGCGCCCGAGTTGAGCGCGTTGATCACCATCTTGCGGTCGACCGGCCCGGTGATCTCCGTCCGGCGATCCTGCAGGTCGGCCGGCGCCGGGGCGACCTTCCACGACTTGTCCTCGCGGATCGAGGCGGTCTCGATCAGAAAATCAGGCAGGCGTCCGGCATCGAGGTCGCGCTGGCGGGCCACGCGCCGGGCCAGCAGTTCCTGCCGCACGGGCTCGAACTGGCGGAATAGCCCCGCGAGGAAGGCTGCCGCCTCCGGCGTGAGGACGGTCGCATGCGCCGCGCTGATCGGCCCGGTGATCTCGAGGCCGCCAAGGGTGGTTGAGCTCATTTCCCGCCCATGAAACCGCCGCCGCGCGCCGTGTCAGCACCAGAGTGCCCGCGCCCCAACGGGCTCGCCACCGGGGGTTCCGCCCCTTTTGATCGCCGCCGATGAACCCTCAGGAGTACATGCGGGAGGCCATCCGGCTGGCGGACGACGGTGTCCGCGCGGGTCGCGGCGGGCCGTTCGGCTGCGTCATCGTGCGCCAGGGCCGGATCGTCGGGCGCGGCAACAACCGCGTCACCTCGACCAACGACCCGACGGCCCACGCCGAGGTGACGGCCATCCGCGACGCCTGCACGCATCTCGGGACCTTCCAGCTTGCCGATTGCGAACTGTACACGAGTTGCGAGCCCTGCCCGATGTGCCTCGCGGCGATCTATTGGGCGCGCATCCCGGCGGTTTTTTACGGCAACACCCGCCAGGATGCGGCCGCCATCGGCTTCGACGACGATTTCATCTACCAACAGGTGCCGCTTCCTCCCGACCGGCGCGCGATCGCCATGAAGCCCCTGCTGCCCGACGAAGCCATCGTCACCTTCCGCACCTGGGAAAACAAGACCGACAAGATTCGCTATTGAAATGATGCACCGGACCACCCTCCTTCACCCTGTTCTCTGGTCTGCGCTGGCGGTTTTTGCCGGCGCGCTTGCGGCCCCTGGCGCCGAGCCCGGAAAAGAGCCCTTGCCCACGTCGGTCGCGGCTCCCGCCGTGTCGGCCGCGGCCACCGTCAAGGCGCCCGTCGCGAACCCGCCGATCGACCATTCGGTCGAGAACGCGGTCGTGAAGGTCTTCTCGACCATGAGATATCCGGACCCGTTCCGGCCCTGGACCAAGCAGGCGCCGACCGAGGCAACCGGCACCGGACTCGTGATCGAGGGCAGGCGCATCCTCACCAACGCCCATGTCGTGCTCTATGCGAGCGAGATCCAGATCCAGGCCAGCCAGGCGGGAGACAAGATCTCCGCCACCGTCGAGGCCATCGCACCGGGCATCGACCTCGCCGTCCTCAAGCTCGAGGACGAGTCGTTTTTCGACAGCCATCCCCCGCTCGCGCTCGCGAACAAGCTGCCCGAGATCAAGGACCCCGTGCTCGTCTACGGATATCCGACCGGCGGCTCCACGCTTTCGATCACCAAGGGCATCGTCTCGCGGATCGAGTTCACCGCCTACAATTTTCCGACCTCCGGGCTGCGCATCCAGATCGACGCCGCGATCAATCCCGGCAACAGCGGCGGCCCGGCGATCGTGGGCGACAAGGTCGTCGGCCTCGCCTTCAGCCATCTCACCAACGCCGAGAACATCGGCTACATCATTCCGTGCGAGGAGATCGAGCTGTTCCTGAAGGATATCGCGGACGGACACTACGACGGAAAACCCGGCATCTACGATGACTTCCAGACGCTCGAGAATCCGGCGCTCCGGAAGTTCCTGCGCCTCGACAAATCGGTCGAGGGCATGGTTGTCCACGGCGTCGATGACCCTGATTCATCGTATCCGCTGAAGGAATGGGACGTGATCACCTCGATTGATGGCCAGCCGGTGAACGACCAGGGCAAGATCAGGCTGACGGACCAGATCCTCGTGCAGTTCGCCTACCTGATCCAAAAGTCCGCCCGCAATGGCCAGGTGCCGATCACGATCGTGCGCGCCGGCAAATCGATGACGATCGACCTTCCCGTCAGGACAACCCGCCCGATGCTGGTCTACGATCTCGCCGGCGCCTATCCGTCGTATTTTGTCTATGGCCCGCTGGTCTTCTCCGCGGCCACGGCGCAGTTTGCCGGCGGTCTCGCGGGCAACAGCGGATTCTACAATTTCCTGAGCGCCGGGGGCAGCCCGCTGGTCAACCGGCGCTTCGCCCGGCCGGAGTCGCCCGACGAACAGCTCGTGGTGATCTCATCGCCATTCTTCCCGCACAAGCTCGTCAACGGCTACGGCAATCCGACCTCCCATACCGTGAAAAGTGTCAACGGCACGAAGATCCGGAACCTCAAGCAGCTCGTCGAGGTGTTGCGCGACTGCCGCGACGAATTCGTCACGATCGAATTTGAGGACCGCTTCGCCGAGGCGCTGGTGCTGCCGCGCGCCGACTGCCTCGCGGCCACCGATGGCATTCTCGGCGACAACGGCGTGCGCAGCCAGGGCTCGCCCGACGTGATGGAGGTCTGGAACGCGAAGCCGGCGAAGTGATTTTTTTGCGGCCCCGGCATCCCGCGAATTTGGCGGAAACCGATATCCTCGCAATAGGGTCGACAGGTCCCGTGGTGGTCGCCGATTTCCCCATCGGCGACGGAGGCGTCGGTATGGAAACCGACGCCCCACCTGCTGCATCGTTCCGGCTGAATGCCCCCGTATCAGGATCCCGATCCCTTGGGCGATCCATCCTCCAACGTCCGCGCCGGCCCGGACGGCAGGGCCAGTTCCGAAAATTCCACCACTTCGCGCGGACCCTTTTGCAGAGCCCGGCGCGCGATCCCCAGAGTCACCGTGCGGCCTTTCTCCGTCAGCGACCGGGCATTCCGGCCCACTGGGTCCGTCGTCGATTTCGACAACGCAATGAGGAACTCGCGTCCGGCCAGCGCGGCCGGAGCGTTGACGGTCACCAAGGCGAGCGGCCCTCTTCCGGTCGTCCCTTTTTCGAAGGGCAGCCCGCCGGCGGTCATTTCGAACAGGGTGCCGTCGGGATCAAATTTCGTCACCGTTACCACGAGCAAAACCCAGGGTGGTTCCACCACGGCTGGCTGCGCGCACCCCGTGTGCAACGCCACGTTCCCGACCGCCGCGCCCAGGGCCACCGCCATCGCGACGATTCGCCCAAACGCGCCCCAGTATCCGGCCGGTATCATGGATCGATCGCTCACCGGGGTCCTACCCCGCTGCCACTCCCGCCATCAAACCCATCAATCTGGCTTCGCTGAACCGGGCGCGCGGAACCTCACCGACGAGGCTGCCCTCGCGCATCACGAGGATGCGGCGGCAGAGTCCGATCAGCTCGGGCAGCTCCGACGAGATCATGAGGATCGCCTTGCCCTCGCAGGCCAGTTCGTCGAGGAGCTGGTAAATCTCCGCCTTCGCCCCGACGTCGATGCCCCGGGTCGGCTCGTCGACAATCAGCACCGAGCAGCCCCGCGCGAGCCACTTCGCGAGCGCGATCTTCTGCTGGTTTCCGCCGCTCAGTGTTCCCACGCCGGTCTCCAGGCCGGGAGTCTTCACCCGCAATCGGTCGGTGAACCGGCGGCCCAGCGTGCGTTCGGCGGCCCGGCGGACCCAGCCCGCCCGCGTGAGGGCCGGCAGCGCCGCGAGCGAGATGTTCTCGCGACAATTGAGGTCGAGCACCAGGCCCTGGCGCTTTCGGTCCTCCGGCACCAGTCCGATGCCGGCCGCCAGCGCCGCCCGGATCGAACCGCCGGGCAGCGGCCGGCCGTCCACGACCACTGATCCCGTGGCGTCGGGGTCGAGGCCGAGAATGGCCTGCGCCGTCTCGCTGCGCCCGGCGCCGATGAGTCCGGCGAGCCCGACGATCTCGCCGGCGCGGACCGAGAGGGAAATCTCCGTGAAGCGCGGTGGGTGCGAAAGACCGCGCACCTCGAGCGCGATTTCACCCGGAGCGCGGTCGAGATGCGAATGCGTCCGCCCGAGCAGCTCGCGGCCGATCATCTGCCTCACCACCTGGGCGGGCGAAGTCTCGCGCAGCGGCTGCGTCTGCACGTGACGCCCGTCGCGGAGGACCGTGATGGCGTCGCAGAGCGCGAAGATCTCCTCCATGCGGTGCGACACGTAGATGATCGTGATCCCGCGGGCGCGCAGGTCGCCCAACAGGCGAAACAGCTCGCGGGCCTCGCCGAGCGACAGCGAGCTGGTGGGCTCGTCCATCACGATCACCCGCGCCCCGGTCCCGACCGCCGCCGCGACCTGAACAAGCTGTTCCTCCCCGGTGGACAGCGAACCGATCAGGGCGTCGGGATCGATCCGCGCGTTGATCGACGCCAGCATCGCGCGGGCGCGCGTGCGGAGGGTCCCGCGGTCGAGCCAGCCCAGCGCGTTGCGCGGCAGGTCGCCGAGGCAGAGGTTCTCCGCGACGCTGAGATTCGGGCAGAACGCGAGTTCCTGGTGGACCATCGCGATGCCGGCCGCGCGCGCGGCGAGCGGCGAAGGCAGGTCGAGCACGCGGCCCTCCAGCATGATTTCGCCGCGATCGGCCGGCACGATGCCGGCCAGGATCTTGCCCAGCGTGCTTTTGCCCGCGCCGTTCTCACCCATCAGCGCGTGGCAGGAGCCCTTTTCGACCGTCAACGAAACCCCGTCCAGCGCCAGGACCCCCGGGTAGCGCTTGCTGATGCCGCGAAAGTCCAGGAATGCCATGAGGGATTAGCCGCAAAAGATCAAGAGAGCCAAACCGCCGGCAACGGATTGGCCCGCGAAACACCCGAAATACACGAACGGCTATGGGGACGGCCGAAGCCGGGACTTTACCAACCGCCGGTATTCCACCTTCGGATAGTGTCC
>DASYDZ010000123.1:0-2489 GCA_036499305.1 Candidatus Didemnitutus sp. | reverse complement strand
CCGGGAAGGCCGAGTGATCGTCCGACACGGCCATGTGGATGCCCCACAGCATGCCGGCGAGCACGCACAGCACCGCCAACCGGAAACTCAATGCAGACGCTTTCATGGTTTGCCCCGCTGTTGCTCTGTGGCGACCTTCGTCCCGAGGCGCCGTTGTGGCCTCGTCTATCATACCGTCCTGTGAAACCGCCACGACCAACGATCAATATCGTCAGCCCAACTCTCCAGCAGCGAGCAGCTCGGCGGCAGCAAGAACCGTTGTCATTTGTACGGTGTGGGCGAACTGGAAGGCATCGCCATAGATCGTCTCGTCCGGATATTCCGCGACGACCGTGAATGGCGGCACGAACCGGCTTTCGCCGATGACACACGGTATCCCATCGTTCACCTCGTGAGGCACGGCGCCGGCATGGGCGGCAAAGCTCCTGAGGTGCACCTGATTGAATTCCTTCAGCCCGTGCACGCGCGCGACGCGGGCTGCTAACTTTCGGATGAAGCTTTCGGCCTGCTCTCGCCGTCCCGGATGGTGCCGCATGATGAGAAAGAAGCCCTTGGGAATCATCCAGAGAGCCGATCTTGGCGGCACGTACCCCGAGTGAGGCCGCGTCCATTCGTGCGCCGGATAGCCATGCAGGTTGACGTGCAGGACGGCATTGGTCCGGCGAAAGGCTTCGAGCCTTGCCGCTTGTTCCCCCAAGGGCTTCCCGTCCCGAAACGCCAGGTCGTCGCCCAGGGCGGTGAAGCGTGCGGCGTGATGCATGTGCCGCGGGTTGTGCCGTCGAAGGCTGGCATGCAGGGCATATCCGTCGGGATTTTCCTGGGGGATGAGGGCAAAGCCGGTCCCCTGCTCCTTCAACTTCACCGCGGCCCGCAGCGCGCCGACCACACCCGAGGTTTCATTCGCGTGCTGACCGCCGCTGACGAGCAGTCCGGGCCCGCGGCCCGGGATGTGCGTGGCGAGCACCGGGCGGCCCTGGCCTGAAACCACGTCAAATCGCGTGCCGCCCAATGCCTCCACTTCCTGCGCGATCTGCGCCGGCGCAAGCGGCCTCGTCGCCGCCTCGAGCGGCTGATGGATGTCCGTCCAGGCGGAATGGCCGCCCGGACGCAGGGCGACGCGGACCTTCGTCGCTCCTGTCCCTGCGCGGACGTCGGGGACGATCTGACCGACCTGCAGCCCGCGGTCTTCGGCGCTCAATCCATTGACGTGCTTGAAGTACTCCAGGATCGAGAAGTAGAGATCCTCGTGAAGGGCTTCGCGCGTGCTGACACATTCATCGCCATAAGGCAGGCGATGCTCGATCCCCGGGGTCTCGACCGCAATCTCGAGGGTTTCAAAGAACGGCTCGGTCTTGCCCCAGCCGAAGCCGGCGACGGCGTTCATGACCGCGTCGAAGGCCTGCTCATATTCCGTTTGAAGAGGCTCGCCCTGGGCGTCTTCGCCAATCTTGATCCAGCCGCAGGGAGCGAGAGCATTCTCTCCGAGAACATTCCGGCGGTCCCGGTTGGGCGCGAAGACACGGTGCTCGGTGCGGCGGTCGCCGTGCTCCGCGACCACGACGTAGTGCAGCGCCTCCTTGCCTTGCTCGAAGGTGAGGGCCACCTCCTTCAGGAGGCCGGCGAGCGGATAGGCCTCCAGGCGGAAGCGGTTCTCGACCGCGAGCGGATGCGACGGCGTGAAGATCGTCACGGCCGTCAGGCCCGTGAGCTCGATCTCCTCCAGGAAAAAGTGCAGGAGCGGCTTGTAGGCACAGCGGATGCGGGCCTGAACGCCCGCGGCGGCCAACGTCGCCTCGGCCGCACGCCGCGCGGCCTCATCCTCGAAGACCCACGCCTCCAGCGAGGTGCCGGCCTTGGCGTAGTCGCGAACGATCGCGTCCAGGGAGCGTGGGATTTCGATCCCAAGAAGCTCAGTCATGCGCACACACTCACGCCGCCGCTACTCGGCGGCAACCTTCGTCCGAAGCTGCGCCGTCTCGGCCTCGTCGATCGTGCCGTCCGCCAACATCGCCACGCCGTAGAGCTCGCGCGCGGCCTTGACCGACACCAGGCCCAGCATCACGTCCGCGGCCACCTTCGCGGCGGGCCGCTTGTGCGGGTCGCCGTAGCCGCCGCCACCCGGCATCGAGACGATCAGGCGTTCGCCGGCAGGAATCGAGGAGTGAGCTTTCGGGGGCAGGGTCTTGCCGTTGAGGATCTCGATGTTGCCCGCCGCGCCGGGCTTGCCGCCGAGGCGGCCGCGTGCGGGAAACACGACACGGTCGAAGGTCGGCGAGATGCCGAACGGCATGTTCTCGGCGCTGCCGATCTCCATCACCTGGCCGAGGCCGCCGCGATGCTCGCCGGCGCCGCCGGAATCCTGGCGGTACTCCTTCGACCAGACGACCAGCGGCGCCAGCGTCTCGGTGATCTCGACCGGCACGTTCTTCACGCCACTCGGGAATGCCGTGGCGCTGAGTCCGTCGGAATAGGGCCGCGCGCCGGTGCCG
>DASYDZ010000122.1:0-51123 GCA_036499305.1 Candidatus Didemnitutus sp. | reverse complement strand
GGATTGCTGTAGCCGGGGGCGCCAGACCCCGGTTCGTCCGCAGGCCGCCGCCGTGGTGGGCGTCGGTTTCCATACCGACGCAACGAATCGCCGATGGGGACATCAGCGACCACCGCGAATTCGCAGGCCACGCCGCGGATGTCTTTCGTGCCGAATACAAGCCGTCGTTCCACCGGGCCCTTCGGACCCGGCTACAACGCAACCGCCCCCGTTTTGGAGACCGGGGATCCTCGGCGAAATACTCTCGCGACCCATCCGAACGTGAGCTACCGTGAGACAACATCTGGCCAACTGGCCCGGCCGGACAATATCATGCCCAACGTGACTCAAAACCGCCCGGTGGCACTCGTGTCCCGATGGCTCTTCGCCGCAGCATTCGTCCTGGGAGCGCTTGCTTCCCGCGCGCCCGCCCAGATCACGTCCATCGCCGGCGTTTACCATGGCTCCTACGCCGGCGCGCAGGGACCGGTCAAGTTCAAGCTGGTGCTCACGCAGGAGGACGATGGAAAACGCCAGCCGCCGGGATGGCTCGCCGGCATGCTCACCTTGTACCTGCCGGAAGGTTCCGGGACGAACGGGTATAGTTGCACCGTCAACGGACGCTATTCTGCGGCCAATGGAACGGTCCAACTCTGGCACGTCGGCCGATGGGAAACGACCCCGCCCGCCGGCGTGGTCATTGGAGGATTGAGTGGCGTGTTTGCTGCCGCGGGCGGCAACGGCGCCGGACAGCTTTCGGGAAGGATACTGGGCTCCGGCGGAAATTTCCAAGCTACCCGGGATGCGGATGATCTGGCCAAGGTGGCCAGTGCGGCCGCTGACCAGAACGCGGGAGGACCGCCAGTCACGTCGGTCACGCCGAGGGAGAGACCTGCAGCGGCCGCGAAGCCCAAGGCACCGCCGGTTCCGGCGCCCGGCGCCGACTGGCGCACCGCCATCGCCGGCGTCTATACCGGCACCTATGGATCCAACCCGGACGACGAAGTGACGACCAAACTGTACGTCAAGTTTAGCGATAACGGATCCGTCAATGGAGTCCTGGACGGGTTGTTCATCTTTGATGTGCCTCCCTCCGCCGGGGCCGAGCCCATCACCTACACCTATAAGCTGATCGGCAGCCCTCAGCCCGGGAACGGGTTTGCATTCTGGTCCGTCAAACCGATGGGGAATCCCGCGCCAGACGCTTACGCGTCGACGCAGCTGTGGTTTTCTTTCGTCAGGAGTTTGGTCTACGGTCCCACCGGGAAACTGGAGTCCCGTTTTGATCCCGATCAGATTACCGGGAAGGTGTTCGGAGGAAATGGCCGTCCCACCGGCAACAAGATTGAGGCTAAACGGGACAAGGACGAGTCGGCAAATGTCGACCGCCTCATGGCTGCAGCCCAAGCCAGCGCCGCGAGCGCGGTGAATACCGCGGCCACCCGGCGGTCCAACTCACCGCCAGTGTCGACCACGTCAATCCGACCGGGCATCCAAGGCGTCTTCAACGGTACCTACACCCGGGCGAATGAGCCGCCGACCAAGTTCAAGCTGACGATCACGCAGACGCGCTTCGACGGCAACGTCACCGGCGTCATTGGCCTCGCCGGAGTGGCGACGATTTACCTGCCGACCGATGCCGGTTTGAAGGCCTATACCTATAGCCTCACCGGAACCGCATTGGCCGATGGCCACGTCTCTCTGTCCGTCAACGAATGGGAAACGATCCCGCCCAAGGATTTCAAAGACTTCAAGGCCATGGGATTCGATGGCATGTTCCGTTCCAATGTGAACCAGAACACCGCGCGCATTGTCAGCGTGGAGGAGCCCAGCGCCAATGTCGCTGCAAACGCGGCCACGTCGGGCGCCGGCTCAAAGAGGAGGCCGGGCATCGCCCCCGCGACCAACGCAACCTTCTTCGTGCCCCAGTTTGAAGCGACATGGGACGCGACGGAATCGGAAGACATCAGAGGCACCATCGCGGCGCAGAAGGCGGTCGGGAAAGCGGACCTGGCTGCCGCCCTGAAGGCCCACGAGGAAGTCTTGAAGAACGCCACACCGAAGCAACTGGCGTCGAAGGATCTCGTGCGCAAATCCGAGGCGTACTGGGGCGGCTATCGCAGCGACTTCATCCGCGAGGTCTTTGACGGCGGATTCGCCAGTGATGTCGACGACGATCCGGCGTTCAAATCGCTGTTCACCGATTATGTGGAGCTGTTCTCGAAGGATTGCGCCGCCTATCTGCCGGCCGGCCATAAAACCATAACCATCACCACGATCACCACCACGACATACCCCGGCGGCGCGACCAGCAGTTCGACTTCGTCCACGACGCTCGAAATGGATCCACGGTTCATCGACAAGTATGCCGAGTTTATCGGCGTCGAACCGGCTCCCGGGTCGGATCAGGAGAAGGAGCAAACCGCAAAAACCATCGCCATCGCCGGCCAGATCTTTCACGCCGGTGGTCCGTCGCACGGGACCAGCCCGGCCGACGCCAGCGCCCTCCTCCACCTGCTGGCGGCCCACGGCCTTTTCGGCGGTGCGGGGATGGAGAAGTTCTTCGCGACGGAACTCAAAGCGAACGGCCCCAGCGCGGCCCTGCGCCAGATGGGCGAAAACCTCCTGCGCGGGGCCACGGGCGAGCCCTCGCTGCAGGAGGCCGGCGCCGCGATCGACGGCGCCCGGGCCGAGACCGATCAGGGCCTTCCCCCGGGACGCTTCGCGCGGCTGATTGATGCCGCCCACGCTTTTTATCGCGACCCCGCCAATGCCAGGTTCGCCGGCCGCTTCGAGACTGCCTTCGATGAGACCCTGGCGGCCAAGTATCGCGGCGTGATGACCCGCGAAGAGGAATATTATTACGCCAACGATTTCGAAACCCGCTTCCGGGATCAGATCATGCAGCCCCGGGATCGTTGTACCGACCCGGCCTGGGCCCGGCTGCATCCCGCCGTCGAGGAGACCGTCGCGGCAATAGGCCAGTGAGAAAACGCCGCCCCCTGGGATTCCGACGGCAATGGATCCTGCTTTGCACAAGTTCCAACATCGCCGCCTTCGCGTCGGAATTGTACACTGTCCCGGTCCGCGTGCTCTGGCGGATGCCTCCGCGCCGAACCGAGGTGGCATGCACATCTGCCATCTCGCCGCCGCCGGACCGCACACCGTCAATCTAACTGCCGACTTTTTCCCGCAGGGATTCCCACAGGCGCACGTTGTTGAGGAGGATTTCCTTGAGGCCATGGCGCACCGCAGGGGAGTTCAGCGCTACCATGCTCATCGAATTATGCGCATCGAGGGCGTCCACGATGGCATTCGTCAGCTCGGAGTCGAGGTCCGGAGAAGAGGCGAATTGCTCTTTGGTGTTGTTGGCCGCTTGTTGCCGCAGGGTAACGGATTCCATGAGCTTTCCCTTGATGACGTGGTTCACGTAAACCAGCTGATCCTGCTCCGTCGTATCGGCGCCGAACAGTTCGTTCAGCTTCACAATCAGCTCGGCGATGTAGGCTTTCTCCTTTTCCTGCACGCTGCCGCTGCCGGCTTCGGTGATCGGATCCAGTTTGGGCGGGTCACCCTCGGACAATGGCATCGGCCGTTTGCCGAGATTTCTGAGGTTGTGATGGGTCAGCACGACCTTCGAGAGATCGATCTCCTGTCGCTCGCGGCCAAACTCCAGCAGCGGAATTAGCCGCCGGTAGAATATCGCGCGTTTCTCGATGGCCGTGTTTCCGTAGTCGAAGATCTGGGACAGAAACGTGTAAATCCGGAGAAATGCACCCATGTCACTTTTGAACAGGATCAGGGCGTTCATTTCTTCCTGCGCCGCCGTGGCAGCCGCCCCATCCTTCTTCTCCTTGGCCATTTTGAGTGCCTCCTGGGCCGCGCGGTAGCGCTTCATCAAGCGGTCCTCGACTGGAGTGATGGCGGCAATCAATTCACTTTGTTTGGCCGTGGGGTTCAGTTCCACTGCCACCACCCGCTCAACCTCGCCGTCGTCGTAGTGCCCGGCCGTGTCCAGCTTGGCGCGCAGGTTGAAAACCAGGTTCGGGTCCGTCGTGGTCGACAGCTCCGCCGTCTCGTAGTAGGTCTTGAACGCCGCCAGCACGTCGTCGGCAAAATTCACGAAATCCAGGACATAAGTCGTGTCCTTGCCGGGATGCGCGCGGTTCAGCCGGGACAGGGTCTGCACGGCCTGGATGCCGGCGAGCCGTTTGTCCACATACATGCCGCAGAGCAGCGGCTGGTCGAAACCGGTCTGGAATTTGTTCGCGACCAGCAGAACCTGATATTCGTCCCCCTTGAACGCTTCGCGGATATCCCGGGCCTTCAGGTTCGGATTCATTGCCGGGCTGATCTCGCTGAAGCTGTCCGGGCCGGAGATCTTGTCCTGCACCTCGCCCGAGAAAGCCACCAGAGTGCCGATCTGGTAGGCGTGCTCCTTGATGTACTTGTTGATCGCCAGTTGCCAGCGCACGGCCTCGATGCGACTGCTGACCACCACCATGGCTTTGGCGTGGTCCGCCAGCAGTGGGGCCACATAGGCACGGAAGTGCTCCACGACGACCTGCACCTTCTGCGCAATGTTGTAGGGATGGAGCCGCACCCAATTCATGATACCCTTCAACGCCGCGCTCCGCTCGACCTCCTGCTCGTCGTAGTCCCTGCCCTCGTGCGCCAGCTTGAACGCCAGCCGGTAGGGCGTGTAGTTGCGGAGCACGTCGAGGATGAACTTCTCCTCGATTGCCTGCCGCATCGAATAGACATGAAAAGCCGCCGGCACATTGTCCTTGGCGGGCTTGCGGTTGGGATCAGGCCGCGTGCCGAAAATCTCCAAAGTCTTGTTCTTGGGCGTGGCCGTGAACGCCACGATGGTGATGCCTTTCTCGTCCGCGCGAGCCGCCATCTGGGCCGTCAGGATGTCCTCCGAGCTGACTTCCCCACCGTCGTTGAATTCCTCCAATTCCTCCGGCGAAAGCACAGCTTTCAGCTTCGAAGCGGCCTCTCCCGTCTGCGAGCTGTGGGCCTCGTCCGCGATCACGGCGAACCGCTTCCCCTTGGTTGCGGCCAACTCCCGCACAGCCTCAAGCGCGAACGGAAAAGTCTGGATTGTGCAAACCACGATTTTCTTATCCCCGGAAAGCGCCTCGGCCAGCTTGCTGCTTTTGCTGCCGTCCTTGTTCGTGACGGTTGCCACCACCCCGGTCTGTCGCTGGAAGTCAAACAGCGCCTCCTGCAACTGCGCGTCGATCACGTTGCGGTCCGAGACCACCAGCACCGTGTCGAATATCTTCTGGTGGGCCGCGTCGTGCAGTTCGGCCAGGAAATGCGCGGTCCACGCGATGGAGTTGGTCTTGCCCGAGCCGGCCGAGTGCTGGACGAGATATTTGCCGCCCGCACCTTCCCTCAGCACGGCCGCCTGCAATTTGCGGGTGACGTCAAGCTGGTGAAAACGGGGGAAAATGATGCTGGTGATCTGTTTCTTGGTGTCGCGCTGGGCAATTACATAGCGGCCGATGATCTCCAGCCAGCTATCGCGCTCCCAGACCTTTTCCCAGAGATAGGCCGTACGGTGCCCGGCGGGATTCGGCGGGTTGCCGGAGGCACCGTTATTGCCCTGGTTGAACGGCAGGAAGGTCGTGGCTGGACCTTGCAGTTTCGTCACCATGGCGACCTCGCTGTTGCTCACGGCGAAATGCACCAGCGCGCCATTCGGAAACGACAGCAGCGGCTCCGGATTTCCGCCCTTGGGCCGGGGCAGGCGGTCGAAGCGGTATTGGTCGATGGCGTCGCCGATGCTCTGGGTGAAATCCGTCTTCAGCTCCACCGTGGCGACCGGCACGCCATTGAGGAAGAGCCCGAGATCGATGCTGTTCTCGTTGGCGAGGGAGTATTTCAACTGCCGCACGACGCGCAGCCGGTTGGCGGCGTAGCGGGCCGTGATGTCAGCGTTGATCGCGAGGGCCGGCTTGAACTCCGCCAGCTTGAGCGGCTGCTTCAGACCCAGCAGCTCGACGCCATGGCGCAGCACGTCGAGCGTGCCCCGCTGGTCAATTTGGTCCCGCAGCCGCACCAACAGGGTTTCGCCCGCCTGTGCCCCGTGCATCTGAACCAGCCGGTCCCATGCTTGTGGCTGCGCCGCCTGCACCCAGGCCAGCACGTCGGCCGGAAACAACGCCCGGGCCCGGTCATAGCCCCCCGCGTCGCCCTCGACATAGAGCCAGCCATGCGCGCCGAGATATTGGCAAATCTCGTCCTCGAAGCTGATTTCCTTGTGCAGGCTCATGGGATGGACCGGTGATAGGTTAGTGAGGGATTAGCGAGATCACAGGTTGGCGGTCGCGAGCAGCGGTCGGTGGGCAGGGCGATGAACCATGATGACGGACGCCAGAGAGGAAATCGGTCGATTACGAAAAATTGTCGGTCGATTGTCGGTCGATTCGTAATCGGTCGTTTTCAAGATTTGGTCGGTCGATCATCGGTCGTTTTAATGACGTAGCGCGCGGCTCGGCCCTTGCCTTGGACCTCGATCAGCCCAAGTTCAGTCAATGTCTTGAGATCGCGCCCGGCAGTGTCATTGGCGACATCAAACTCCGACACGCACCACCCGCGAGTGACGGTTCCAGTGGAAAGTACGTGCTCCATGATCCGCCTTTGGCGTTTGTTGAATTGCTCCTCAATCGCTGGCGTAATCGACCCGGTTGACCCCGCCGGCACCTTTAGCCGGTCGTAGTCGCCCGCCGGTCCGGGCAGCGTAACCACGAAATAACCGTCCTGTTGCCCGAGCACCGGCGCAGCCAAGCCATGATTGAGCATGGCCTCATGCATCCGGGCGAAGCCACTGCCGCGCTGTTCCATGACACCGAGGGTCGCCAGGGTCTGGGCAATGAGCGGGTTGCGGGAACAAGGCTTGTAACCGCCGCGGCGGAGCTTGGCCAGAGTCAGCGGCTGCGGCGGATAGCCGGGACTGGAAATCTCAACCCGGTCGCTGAAAACTCGTACCATGACCTTGCGCGAGCTATCGTCATAGCTCCGATGGGCCACGGCGTTGACCAACGCCTCGCGCAAAGCCGGCACGGGATACTCGTCGAGTCGTAGATTGTTCAGCCCGACCACGCGACGGGGATGAAAGGTATGATCGTCCACGAACTTAAGCGCCTGTTCCAGTGCGTGGGACAGTGCGGCATTGATCGTCGCCAGTCCCTTCGGCTTTCCGGAGGCGCGGATATCGTCATAGGCATCGGCCAGAATCTCGCACTGAGGAAAGCGGCTGGCCGGCTTTGGAGCGAAGAGCAGCCACGAGGCGGCGGTGGCGTGAAAAATGTCCCGATCTGCGCCGCGCACGGCCAGACCGCGTGATACCAGCGCTTCACCACCCGTGCGCCATACTTTCTCGATATCATTAGCGGCGGTCCGCTGGTTGAAACCTGCCAGCAAGTCCTGATCAAGCGCCTCAACGAGAACGTCCGATAACACCGCGGCTTCAAAAACCGAGGCGGCCTCGATCAGGTCCTTGCTCTCCGTGACCTCGGCCGAGGTGGCCTTGATCTTGAATTCCTCGGCCAGCGCCCGCCGCAGCGCGGCGAGCATCAGGGGTTTGAGGTCTTCACGGTCATGAAACCGCACGTATTTGTAGCCGGCAGCCTTGGTCTCGGCGATCAGCGCCTTCACCTCCGGGCTGCGGGTGTCGTCCTTGGCCCCCTTGAGAAAAACCACCGTCGGGAGCTTAAGTTTCTGGGCCAGGCGATACTCGTGGTGCGTGGCTGACAGGTCGCCATCGGGCTGACCGTATTCGTTGGCGAGGATGAGCACGTAAAGCGCGCAGCCCCGCAACGTGTCGAGATAGGCCTGCCTGGCCGGCCGGGCCGCGGGCGGTTCTTTCTCAAACAACACCGGCACACAATGTTGAAGCAAGAACGGATCGGTGGTGACGAGTGCCGCGACGGCCGTCCGTTCTAATTCCAGCTCCTTCTGGACGCTGCTGATGAATATTCGAAGCGGCTTCATAAGACGCTTTTCTCCGAGCAAAGATGCTTGCCTTGACAGGCTCACACCGCGGGCCAGATCATCTTACATATCTCGAAAAGAAGCTTGTGACGCTCTTCGAGTTCGTCCGGTCCAAACTTATCCAATGGCCTAAAGTTCAGTTTTGTTTTCTTAACGAATTCACGAAAGTCCACTTTACTCTTATAGGCATCAGGACGCAGCGTCTCATTCCATAAAAGCGTGCCCGCGTACGAGGCCAACTTGCGGGAGTAGGCTTCCTTGCCGCTTGACTGATTGTCGCGGCCCTTCAGCAGCAGCACACCGCCCAAGCGATTGCGCTCTTGCTCGAAGCGCTCCTCGTCGCCGTCGAAATGAGCAAGATTATCATCATTGTGTGAAAGGATGTGTTCGATATGAAATCCGTTCACATATCCACGCCGCGTAACGAGGTCGTCCAAAGTATGCCTCATCTCCTGTTTGGCACCCGCAGCGAGCATCATCTCCACCCGCGCGAAAAGATATCGAGTAAAACGAGAATTGAGCCGATCTATCGCCATAGGCTTGAAGAGCGAATAACTGAGCGGCTCTTGCACGCGAATTGCCCGCTGCTCCTGAAGCTCGTCCAAGAGGTGTTTCTCGAATATAATTGGAATCTCCGCGACGGACCTTTCGCGAATCTCAGCGCTAATCTGAAAGAGCCGCGTAACGAATTGATTTGAGTCGTGTGCTCCCTGCAATTGAAGCAGAGAAAAAATTCGATCCAGCGCAGTCGTCACGACTTTGATTTTCTCCGTCTCTTCTGGGTCGTCGACTTTGCATGCGGAAATTACGAGCATGAATTGATTGTCCTGCTCATTTAGGCTATTGCAGAATGCTGCACAAAAGTCATCCGTCTCCTGATGCGTTGCCTCCCAGAGGCGCGCGTATAGACTCGTGTAATATCGAAATGGGCCTTTGAGGAAAGCCTTTACCTCTCCGGCATTGTGCTCCAACTTCAATTTTTCATTAATGTCGGTCTTAAACATTTCGCGATGGTAGTCGCCATCGAATCGCTGCCCGATCTTTCTTGTATCGGCGAATTTCGCCTTCAGCCAATAACGAAAAAGGCTGTCGATTTCATCCTCGCGGAACTCGTTAACGAGTCCGACCTGCTCTTCCCAGAGCGCGTTGAAGTTGCCATTATCCAATTCGACCTTGTCGATCTGCCCGAGAAGCTTGCCTTTGAGAATCTCGTAGGGTTTGAGCCGCACACCACGATCGTTGATGACCTCAAAGACCATCGGGACATGGGTTGTCTCAACTGAAAGGTTGATCAACACCAGGCGGAACAGGAAGTAGTGTACAAATGTCTCAAACACATGTCGGTTCTTGAGGCGCAAGGTAAGCCGATCGTCGATTAGCCGGTAGTTGTTTACCATATTGGCAGCGGTCACACCGGTGCTGACATCGATCTCGTCCAGGTCCTTTTCATCCATAAGGTCCTTCAGCACCTGGCGATGTCGAACATGATTCATCCAAAACTCGTGTTCAGTCCCAGAATAGCCGGCAATTTTGTTGATTAGCCAGCGCTCTGTCTTGGATTTGAATTCCTTAGCCTGCGAAAGCAGCTTGAGGAGGATTAGCGTCAGAGTGGTCAATCTTTGCTGGCCATCGACAACGAATACTCGGCCGCCCACAACATTGGTCACGTAGGTATTGAGATAATACCAGGGGTACCTCGCATTTATATTCTCCTTGTTCGGCTCCAGTGCGCTGTGTTTTCTATAGGTCTCGTCGAATTGATAGAATATGTCGTCCAGCAACCGGGTAACCGGTTCCTCCGTCCATTTGTAATCTCGTTGATAGAAATCGATGAAGTAAACCGTAGTGGCAAATGTTTGGTCGATGTTTTGCTTGTCGGGTTGGATTTCCATGGAAGAAGCGAGTTGGAGTTAAAGTGAGAATTTCACCCTGCGAACGAGCGCACGTCGATCTGGCCGGTGACGGCTGCGGAGACCAGCGCGGTCCGGCGTTCCTGCAGCAGGTCGATGGCTCGTTGGGCTTCGGAGGTCAGGGTGTCAAACTTGGCGGTTTCTGTTTCAAGAAAGGCGACGATGCCGGTCTGCTCCCTAAACGACGGGGTGGCGATTGGGAGTTCAAGAATTGCCGATTGCCCGATATTGACCATGGATGCGCTGGCACCGGTCGCATCGAGTTCAATCTGACCCCGAACTGCATCGCATCCCAAGTAATTAGAAATAAATCTCGGGTTGCAGCGATCACCATGAAAACGAATGCGGTATAGCTTATCGCAGACCATGAGTTTTGGATAGCCGCGCTCAGCGACTGCCGCACTTCCGACCAACTCGCGCGTATTTGCCCGGGAGATCAATAGATCATCTTTTGCAACGGCGAGCCGTGGGTCGGGCTCCAATTCTGCGGGGAGTAGCTTATTTTCTGCCGGATCGAACGTGCCACCGTTTACGCAGCCGACCTTCAGGACTCCCCACTCATGCTCTTCCGCCGGAGAACCCTCGCACTGGGGGCTCCATCCCTGCTCCAGCAAACAAACGAGATGCTTTATCCTTTCCATCTTCCAATGCGCAGGCACGTCGCCGAGCCATTCGATGCTGGAGGGTTTCAGCTTGGCTTTCGGATCGAGGCCTTTCGTGACGGCATGGGAGATGACGGCCTGGCGTTTTTCCTTCAGCAGTTCCATCAGCCGCCGCTGCTCGGCCACCAGCTCATCAATTTTTGCCGTCTCCCGGTCTAGAAACTCGGCGATGCGGGTTTGCTCGGGTAGGGGCGGAGTCGTCACGGGCATACCGCCAACAAACTCCCAACTTGCGCGCGGCATCTTAGAACCGAACGTCGAACCGTCCACGATGGCGATGAATTCGCGATTCAGGATTTGATACTGCGCGAAGCGGCTATCTACGTTCGCAGCAGGACGCATAACGTGGAAATCGCCCACCGCCTCCCCTGGACTTTCCGCGAGATAGGCCTTCGCGAGATACGGCCGCAACTTCCCGAATAGAATGTCGCCTGCGTCAAAGGCGACGCCTTCGCCCTCAAACTGAGTTTCCGTGGAAATGAAACGGCCGGTCCAACCCTCAATATTCTCCAAGGCAACCGGGTTTTCTCGGCGATCCGTCTTTCCGGTCCGCAAGCGAAGGTTGAATTTGAGTCGCTTCACTTCCCAATGCTCTGGCACCTTGCCAAGCCATTCCACGCCGCTGTCCTTATATTTCGAATAGCGCGGGAAGCTCATCGGGCGTGTAGCGCAGTGACGGGTGGCATGTGACGAGTGACGAGGTCGCAGCAGATTAATGCGTCAAGCCGCCGATTAGCGTGAGGATTTTGTCGGTAACGCCCTTCAGCTCAGCGTCGATTTCACTCAACGGACGCGGGGGCGTGAAGACGTAGAAATGACGGTTGAAGGGAATCTCGTAACCAATCTTGGTCTTCTCGTGATCGATCCACGCATCGGACGCGTGAGGCCGGACCTCGCGCTTGAAATACGTCTCCACATTCTCGCTGAGCGGCACGTTCTCGGTGTCGCGCAGGGCGGCGTCAGGCTCATAGGCAATCTGCTTCCGAGGCATGGGCGACCCTCCAAAATAGAATGAATCGTCGATAATCCGCGCCGGAAACCAGCCATCATGGCGATCAGCATCGGGGTCGGAGTTCTTGGGGACGGTTCGGGTCTTCCTGACTACGGCGTCGGCGGTCCGATCTTGCTGCAAAAAAAGGCGCCGAAAATCGGCGTGCTGCTTTTTATCCAGTGCGCGCAATTCCTTGTCGAATTGGTATGCAACCGCGTTCCATTTTCGCTCCGAGCCGATTGCTTTTTTCCGAAAGGATTGCAGCCATTCACCGAGTTCGGGCCAAGTGGCAAGAAACTCTGCCTCAGCGTCAGAGGTGACATGAAACCGGATACGTTGCGGACGCTCAACGGTGATCGTGCGGTATCCGAAATCCTCGTTCTTGAAAATGCGGCTGATGGGCACGCCCTTTCGGGTGACCTGCTTGAAATCGCCGAAGAGTTTGGTGATATCCTCGATGTGCTCGGGGCTGAGTTCCTTGCGTTTTGAGCCGAGGCTTTTGCGCATCTTCTGCCAGAAGCCGGAGGCGTCGATGAGCTGCACTTTGCCTTTGCGCGCGGCGGGCTTCCGGTTGCTGATGATCCAGACGTAGGTGCTGATGCCGGTGTTGTAGAACATGTCGGTCGGCAGGCCGATGATCGCCTCGACGAGGTCGTTCTCCAGGACGTGACGGCGGATCTCGCTCTCGCCCGAGCCAGCGCCGCCGGTGAAAAGCGGCGAGCCGTTGAGCACGATGCCGAAGCGGCTGCCTCCGTCTTTGGCCGGGCGCATCTTGGCGAGAAGGTGGAGCAGGAACAGCAGCGAACCGTCGCTGACGCGCGGGAGACCGGGACCGAAACGACCGTTGTAGCCCCGCTCCTCGGCCTCCTTGCGGATTTCCTTCTCGATCTTCTTCCACTCGACGCCGAAGGGCGGATTGGAGAGGGAGTAGTCGAAGTGTTTCCCGGGCAGGCCGTCGGCGGAAAGGGTGTTGCCGAACACGATGTTGGCGATGTCCTGGCCCTTGATGAGCATGTCGGCCTTGCAGATGGCGTAGGACTCGGGGTTCAGCTCCTGTCCGAACATGACGAGCCGGGCGTTGGGATTGAGGCCGGCGAGGTGTTCGCCCGCCACGCTGAGCATGCCGCCGGTGCCGGCGGTGGGATCGTAGAGCGAGCGGACCAAGCCGGGTTTGGTGAGGGCCGCGTCGTCCTCGATAAAGAGGAGGTTCACCATGAGCCGGATGACCTCGCGCGGGGTGAAGTGCTCGCCGGCGGTCTCGTTGGAAAGCTCGGCGAACTTGCGGATGAGCTCCTCGAAGACAGCTCCCATCTGGGCGTTGGTGACGGCCTGCGGGTGCAGGTCGATATTCGCGAACTTTTCCGTGACGAGGTAGAGCAGCCCGGCCTTGGCGAGCCGGTCAATCTGGGTGTGAAACTCGAAGTGCTCGAAAATGTCGCGGACGGCCGGCGAAAAGGCGTGCAGGTATTTGCGGAGGTTCTCCCCGATGTGGTCCTGATCGCCCATCAGCTTCTTCAGGTCGAGGGGCGAGGTGTTGTAGAAGAGTGCACCACCGGTCTTGCGCAGAAGGAAGGACTCGGGGTTGACGCCGGTTTTTTTGCGCTTCTCGAGTTCGGCCAGCACATCGGGCTTGGTGGCATCGAGCACGCAATCGAGACGCCGGAGCACGGTGAACGGCAGGATGACCTTGCCGTAATCGGATTGCTTGTAGTCGCCCCGCAGCAGATCGGCGACCGACCAGATGAAGGAGGAGAGATTCTGGTCGCTCATGCTCGTCTTATGTACCGGTGACTGCGCGGGGCGGAAAAAACATCCGAGGGAATCATGCAAAAAATAGAAAAACGGCGGGCGTCGAAGGCCGCAAGCCGTTCGACGAGCCCAAGGGCGGCGATAGTCTCGATTTGGGCGCCAGATCTTTGGCGAAATTATTGGGGGGTGCCGCGGACGGCAGAGTGCATTGGCCCGAAGGTAGCGACCATGGCAAGCGATCGGTGCCATTCAAGCCTGCGGAGGCGCATTCTCGGGGCCACACAGTGATCCCGGACAAGATTCGGGCAGTCCGCAGGCTGTCCAAAACCATATTTTTGGCCTCCTTTTTCGGCAATCGGCTCGTTCGATTTGAGGCGGAGCCCCGAATGCAGTGAATCAATCCCAGTGGCGGCCCATTTTTCGGGGTGGTCGGCGCTTGCCGGGAGGAAGGTAAACCCGCTTGTGACGACCAGTCACCGAATCCTGTTCGTCACATTTGTGAAAATGGCCTCGCCACGCCCGGAGCTTCCGGTATCGGCTAACGGCGCATGTTCTCCGTCAAAAAACTGCTGGGCCGGGAGGAAAAGTTCTACGATCTGCTGGAGTCGAGCGCCGAGGAGGCCCGGAACAGCGCCAATCTCCTGGTAACGATCCTCGGCCACGAGGGCTCCACCCAGGCGTCGAACATCCACGAGATCATCCAGGCCCGCCGCAAGGACAAGCTCATCACCCAGCAGATCACCGAGGAGCTCTGCAAGACGTTCGTCACCCCGCTCGAACGCGAGGACATCGAGGCCCTTTCCCTCGCCCTCTACCGCATCCCGAAGACGGTCGAGAAGATCGTCGAGCGCCTCACGATCTGCCCCGCCCGCGTCCCGCGCGAAAGCCTCCAGCGCCAGGTCACCCTGCTCGAACAGGCCGTCGACTGCGTGGTCGGCATGGTCGGACAGCTCCGTCACGGCAACAAGGTCGAGGAGGTCCAGGATTTCCATTCGAAGCTGCAGTTTGCCGAAGGCGAGGCCGACAAGGTCATGCTCTCGCTCGTCAAGGATCTCTACAATGGTCCGAGCGATGCCAAGGAAACCCTCATCCTGATGGAACTCTACGACCTGGTGGAAACCGCCATCGACCGCGCCCGCGACGCGGGCCAGGTCGTCTTCATGATCATGCTGAAATACTCCTGATTGCCGCCGTCACGCCACGCCTCCCACCCCAGAGTCTCCGTGCCATGACCATCTTCCTGTTCGTCATCCTGACGGCGCTGGTCTTCGAGTACATCAACGGCTTCCACGATGCGGCGAACGCCATCGCCACCGTGGTCTCGACCAAGGTCCTCACGCCCCGCCAGGCGATCGCCATGGCCGCCGTGTTCAATCTGGTCGGCGCGCTCGCCGGCACCGCGGTGGCCAGGACGATCAGCGGCGGCCTTGTGGACACGAGCTCGGTCACAATGGTGACGGTCCTCTGCGCACTGATCGGCGCGATCATCTGGAATCTCCTCACCTGGTGGCTCGGCCTGCCCTCGAGCTCAAGCCACGCGCTGATCGGCGGCTTGTGCGGCGCCGCCCTCGCCGGCGCCGACGACAACTGGGGCGTCATGATCTGGTCGGCGACCGACAAGAATGGCGGAGCGATCGGCCTGTGGCCCAAGGTCGTGCTGCCGATGCTCGCCTCGCCGGTGCTCGGCTTCATCGGCGGCGTTGTGCTGATGTTCATCCTGCTGGCGATCGTCCACCGGCTCACCCCGCGCACCGTCAATTCCGTGTTCGGCAAGCTGCAACTGCTGAGCGCGTCGTTCATGGGCTTCAGCCACGGTTCGAACGATGCGCAAAAAACGATGGGCGTCATCGCCCTCGCGCTTTTCACCGGCACCAAGACGGGCGTGTTCGATCACCTGCCGGCCTGGGCCGAATTCCTGCGCACGCCGGAATTCAAGATCGACCGCTGGGTCATCATCACCTGCGCCCTGACCATGGCCGCGGGCACCGCCGGCGGCGGGTGGCGCATCATCCGCACTCTCGGCCACAAGATGGTGAAGCTTCAGCCGATCGATGGCTTTGCGGCCGAAACCACCGCCGCCCTGATCATCCACGGCGCGTCGACCATCGGCATCCCCGTGTCCACCACGCACGTCATTTCGACCACGATCATGGGCGTGGGGACGATGAAACGCTTCGGCGCCGTGAAGTGGGGCGTGGTCGAGCGCATCATCTGGGCGTGGATCTTCACCCTGCCCGCGACGGCGCTGATCGGTTACTGGAGCCTGAAGCTGTTCCACGTTTTCGCCCTGCGGTAGGGCCACGACGCGACCAGACAGAATTATTGCAGGGCGGAATTTCCCCATCCCGCCAAGGCATCTCGGAGTCGGCGCGCCCGGCGGTCGCGCCCTACCGGAATGGCGGCGTCAGCTCGCGGTGAAGGGCGGCACCGATGCCGGCGGCTGCTCCTTGCGCACCTGCTCCGTGTGGCGCACGTCCTTGCCCTTCGCGAGGTAGATCATCTCCTCGGCGATGTTGGTCGCGTGGTCGGCGATGCGCTCGATGGATTTCGAAATGAACATGAGCTCGATCGAGCGCGCAATGGTGTCGGGCCGCTCGATCATGTAACTCGTGAGCCGCCGGTAGACCATGCGGTTCATGTTATCCACCTCGGGATCGCGCCGGCAGACGGCCAGCGCCTTCTGCTCGTCCTCGAGGATGAAGCAGTCGAGCGCGTCGCGCAGCATCTCGAGCGCGATGTTGGCCATGCGCTGGACGTCACTGTAGCTCTCGAGCTTCGGCTCGATGGCCAGGCGGCGGGCGCGACGGGCGATGCTGGTCGCCTCGTCCCCCACCCGCTCCAGGTCATGGCTGGCCTTCATGCCGACGATCACGACACGCAGCTCCGATGCCACCGGGCCGCGCAGGGTCATGTAGCTGATGGCCTCGTCATCGATCTGCACCTCGAGCCGGTCGATCTCGTCGTCCGAGGCGATGACCTGGTCCGACAGCTTGAGGTCGGCTTCCATCAGGGAACGAATGGCGAGGCGCGTCAGTTCCTGCGCGCGCTCGCCCATCTGCAGAAGGCGGGAGCGGAAGGCCTCGAGTTCGGCGTCAAAGAATCGTTTCATGTTTGGGCGGGATTGAAGGAGGCGGGACTCAGCCGAACCGGCCCGAGACGTAGGCCTCGGTCTGCGGGTTGGCGGGATTCATGAAGATCGTGCGGGTATCGGCATATTCGACCAGCTTGCCCAGGTAGAAGAAGGCGGTGCGGTCCGAGCAGCGGGCGGCCTGCTGCATGTTGTGCGTCACGATGACGATCGTGTAGCTGCGTTTCAACTCGTGGATGAGCTCCTCCACCTTGGCCGTGGCGATCGGGTCGAGCGCGGAGCACGGCTCGTCGAGCAGCAGCACCTCCGGGCGCACGGCGATCGCGCGCGCGATGCAGAGACGCTGCTGCTGCCCGCCCGAGAGGCTGATGCCGGGACGGAACAGGGTGTCCTTCACCTCGTCCCAGAGCGCGGCCATGCGGAGCGATTCCTCCAGGCGCTGGCGCAGGAAATCACGGTCCGTCACGCCGTTGAGGCGCAGGCCGCAGAGCACGTTCTCCGCGATGGTCATCGTCGGGAATGGATTGGACTTCTGGAACACCATGCCGACGCGGCGGCGGACGACGGTGGGATCGATCTCGGGCGAATAGAGATCCTGTCCCCGCAGGAGGAGCCGGCCCGAAAGCCGCGTGCCCGGGGTGAGCTCGTGCATGCGGTTCAGCGCGCGCAGGAAGGTCGATTTGCCGCAGCCGCTCGGGCCGATGATGGCCGTCACGCGCGTCGCGGGTATCGTGATTGACACTTCGTACAGCGCCTGGCGGGGGCCGTACCAGAGCGAGAATTTGTCGATCTCGAAGGCGACGGTCTCCCCCGCGGCGGACGGCCCGGTCGAAGCCGGATCGGCCGGCTGCACCTGGGGCGGCAGCGAGCTGGCGGCGGAGGTGGTGAGAGGGCGTTCAACCATGGTGGGCATGGGTCATTGGAACTTGCGGTCGCGCGAGAGAAAACGGACCAGGAGATTGAGGAACAGGATCATCAGGATCAGGACGAGCGCCCCCGCCCAGGCCTGGCGGTGCCAGTCCTCGTAGGGCGAAATGGCGTAGGAGAAGATCTGGAGCGGCAGGGCCGCGATCGGCTCGCGGAGATCGTGGTTCCAGAAATTGTTTCCGAGCGCCGTGAAGAGCAGCGGGGCCGTCTCGCCGGCGACGCGGGCGAGCGCGATGAGGACGCCGGTCACGATGCCCTTCAGCGCGGCGCGAACGACGATCACGATCACGATTTTCCAGCGCGCGATGCCGAGCGCCAGGCCGGCCTCGCGGTAGCTTTGCGGCACGAGGATCAAGACCTCCTCCGTCGTGCGCATCACGAGCGGAATCATCATCAGGCCAAGCGCGATCCCGCCGGCATAGGCCGAGAAGGTCTTGAACGGCACCACGAGCAGCGCGTACACGACCATGCCCCACACGATGGACGGCACGCCGTTGAGGACATCCGCGGAGAACCGCAGCCAGTAGCAGGTCTTTTCGGTGCCGTATTCGGCCAGATAGATGCCGCCGAGGACGCCAAAGGGCACGCCGATCGCGGTGGCCATGGCGAGGAGCTCGAGCGTGCCGACGATGGCGTTGGCCATGCCGCCCCCGACTTCGCCGGTGGGCTTCGGGAGCTGCAGGAAAAAACTGAGATTCAGCGAGGACGCTCCTTCGCGAATCAGGAAATAGAGGACGAAAAACAACGGTGCCATCACCGCGATCGAGCAGCCGAGCAGGACGAGCGCCATCAGGCGGTCGACGAAATTGCGGTATCGGATCCGCGCGGCGGAGGACTGGGCGAGCATCGCGTCCATGGCGGTCAGTGCACCTTCCCGGAAGCGCCGCCGGACAGCGATCGCAGCATCATCTGGGCGAAAACGTTGACCGTCAGCGTGACGGCGATCAGCACCAGTCCGAGTTCGAACAGGGAGCTGAGGTAAAGGTCGGACGTGGCCTCGGTGAACTCGTTCGCGATGACGCTGGCCAGGGTGTAACCCGGCGCGAACAGCGACGCGTTCACCTCCGGGCGATTTCCGATCACCATCGTGACGGCCATCGTTTCGCCCAGCGCGCGCCCGAGCCCGAGCACCGACGCGCCGAAGATGCCGCGCCGGGCATAGCTCAGAACCGCCAGCCGGATGACCTCCCAATGCGTCGCGCCGAGCGCATAGGCGGCCTCGCGCTGGAGATTGGGCACGGAGCGCAGGATCTCGCGGGAAACCGAGGTGACAATCGGGAGAATCATGATCGCCACGATGATGCCGCCCGCGAGCATGCTCACGCCGTAGATCGTGCCGCGAAAAAACGGCAGGAAACCGAGCGTCCGCTTGAGGAACGGAAACAGGTGATCGCGCAGCCACGGGATCATCACAAAAATGCCCCACAGGCCAAAGATGACGCTCGGCACGGCCGCGAGCATCTCGATCACCATGATGATGGGCTGCCGGATGCGGATCGGTGCCATTTCCGTCAGATAGAGCGCCGTGCCGACGCCGAGCGGGACGGCGATCAACAGGGCAATCAGCGAGGATACGAGTGTACCGAAGATGAACGGCCACGCGCCGTAGGTATCGGTCACCGGATCCCACGTGGTGCTGACCAGGAAATGCAGCCCGAACTGGCCGATCGAAAGCCGGGCGCCGAGGTAAAGCTTCCAGCCGACCAGAAAAATCAGCGCGACAATGGTCAGCGACGCGAGCAGGGAGAGCCAGTGGAATGAAAGGTCGGGCCAGCGTTTCGGCGGCGCGAGCTCGACGTTGCGGGGCGCAGCGGCGGTGGCAGTCGATGGAGGCATGGAAGGGAAATCAAAACGGAGGACGCCGGGCCGGCGTCCTCCGCGGATTCAAATCAGGAGTGAGGCCGCAAGATCAGGCTCAGTATTTGATTTCGCCCACGCGCTGGAGCACCCGGGCCTGCACGGCTTCCGGCAGCGGGGCGTAGTCGAGGCCGGCGGCCATCTTTTCGCCCTCGCTGTACGCCCACTTGAGAAACTCGACCAGCTTTTTGCCCTTTTCCGCGTCCTTCTGCTGCTGGTAGACGAGCAGCCACGTCGTACCGGCAATCGGGTAAGCCTTTTCCCCCGGGGCGTTGACCATGGAAAACCGGAAATCGTCCGGAATCGTGGCTGTGCCGAGGGCGTCGGTGACGGAATCCAGGGTCGGAGTGACAAAATTGCCCGCCGCGTTCTTCAGATCGGCGAACGGAAGCTTGTTCTGCTTGGCATAGGCCAGCTCGATGTAGCCGAGCGAGCCCGGCGACTGCTGGATCTGGCCCGCCACACCCGCATTGCCTTTTCCACCCAAGCCGGCCGGCCAGTTGACCGCCGTGTTCTTGCCGACCTTTTCCTTCCACTCCGGGCTCACGTTGCAAAGGTAGTCCGTAAAGATGTAGCTCGTGCCGCTGCCATCGGAGCGGTGCACGACGACAATGCCGATGTCCGGCAGGCTGACACCCGGGTTCAGCGCGGCGATGCGCGGATCGCGCCAGCTCGTGATCTTGCCGAGGAAAATGTCGGCGAGGGTCGCGCCATCGAGCTTCAGCTTCGGACTGTCGGGAAGATTATAGCTCAACACCACCGCACCGGCGACCGTCGGGATGTGCCAGAGCGTCCGGGGGGCCTTGGCGAGGTTCTCATCGGACATCGGGCCATCGGAGGCGCCGAAATCAACCGTTTCGGCGAGGATCTGCTTCTGGCCGCCACCCGAGCCGATGCCCTGGTAGTTGAAGCGGACCGAGGGATCGATCTTCGAGTACTCGTCGAACCATTTTGTGTAGATCGGCTGGGGAAATGTCGCGCCCGCGCCGTTGATGAGCATCTGCGCGAATGCGCCGTTAAGGGCGACGAGACCGACGAAGCCGGCCAGGAGGAGTTTTTTCATGGAGGATTGCATATCGATGGAAAAATGAAGGTTGGCCGTGGACCGGTCCGCCGGATTCCGGCGCCGGTGGATGAAGGAATCGATGTCAGGTCGCACCCCGCCGCCAGGCGGACTTGCGGTCGGCGGCAGCGGCGAGGATCGATGTAAAACCGGATTCTGACACCTGGAGTTGCTTGGGCTGGCGGGAAGACGGCGGCGAAATGCCGGCGCGCGAATGAACCCTAAGCGAGCAATGTTACGGTTTCGTGACGGCCGTGTTACAAACCGGGTAAAGCGCATGGTTTCGGACGGGAGCCCAACGCGGGCGTCAGCCACGCAAGCCCGCCAATCCTCTTGGACGAGAAGCGGCGCAGCAGCTGCGGCGCGCCGGGAAAACAAGGGCGGCGGGCCCAGCGGTCCCGCCCTGCCCCCTGAGCCCGCTCAGGAAAAACCTCTCAACTCCCGACCCTCAACTCTCAACAACTTGAGTTCTTCAGCTCTTCAAGCCCCCGCGGGTGCCTCGACGAGCATCGTGTTGATGCGGTCGATCAGGCTGGCGGCGTTGAACGGCTTGATGAGCAACTGCCCGCCGGCTCGCGTGAGTTCCTCGGAATGAAGTTCGTCGCCGGTGTAACCCGACATGAAGAGAACCTTCAGGCCCGGACGCTCGCGCATCACGTCGGCAGCCAGCACGGGTCCGCTGTCTCCGGGCATGATCACGTCGGTGAGCAGCAGGCGGATCGGGGTGTGCGCATGCAATCGCAGGATCTCGCGGGCTTCCGTCGAATTGCCGGCTGACAGGACCGAAAACCCGTTGGTTTCGAGAATCCGCTGCGTCGCCCGACGAACGCCCGGCTCGTCCTCGACGAGCATGACCGTTCCGCCGACCGAAACCCCGACTGCCTTGGCCGGGAGGGCTTCGCCGGCCGCGGGCGCCACCTCCGGGAGCCACAGCTCGATGGTGGATCCCGCGCCGATCGCGCTCGTGACGGCCAGTCCCCCGCCCGCCGTCTTGACCATGCCGAACACGGCCGACAGCCCGAGTCCCGCGCCCTTGCTCCTGGTCTTGGTCGAGAAAAAGGGCTCGAAAAGCCGGCCGCGCGTTCCCTCGTCCATGCCCGAGCCGGTGTCGCCCACCGAAATCACCACATATCGTCCGGGACGCGCGGTCAGGTAGGCGCTCGACAAAGCCTTCGTCAGCGTCTCGGCCCGCAGATCAATCGCCAGACGTCCGCCACCCGGCATCGCATCGCGCGCATTGGACGCGAGGTTGACCAGCGCCTGCTCGAGGTCGCGCGGGTCGACCCTGACGGAACCGAGTCCCGTCGCGACCCGATGCTGCAACGAGACGGTGTCCCCCACGGTACGCTGCAGGGAGGCCAGTGAATCCTCGAGCACCCGGGCGGGCGAAACGGTTTGCGGCTGGAGATTCTCGCGGCGGCCGAAGGAAAGCAGCCGGCCGGTGAGGGTCGCGCCGCGATTCGCCGCCCGCCGGATTTCCTCGATCTCGACTCGCGCCAGATGGTCCTCGGGCAGATCCATCAAGGCCAGTTCGCTGTTGGCGAGCACGACGGCGAGGAGATTGTTGAAGTCATGGGCCACGCCGCCCGCGAGGCGGCCCACGGCTTCCATCTTCTGCGCCTGATGCAGGCGCTCCTCCAGCAGCAGGCGCTCGGTGACGTCGCGGGAATTGAGCACAAAACCGGCGATGGCCGGTTCGTCGAGCAGGTTGGCCCCTGAAGTCTCGAGGTGGCGCAGGGAACCGTCCGCGTGGCGCAGGCGCCACTGCACGTCGCGCACCGCACCCGGCTCCGTGGCCGCGCCCAGCGCCACAAAAAACGCCTCGCCCGCCGCGCGCTCGGTTTCCGGCACCAGGTCAAGCATGTCGCGTCCCACGAGGTCTTCCGGAGCGATGCCGAGCACCGCCTTGGCCGCGGGCCCGGCGAAACTCACGCGCCGGTCGCGACCGGTCACCAGGATGACATCCGAGGAATGTCGGAACATCGCCTCGAACCGCGCCTGGCTCTCGCGGACGGCCTCCGCCGCCACCCACCGCAGGCTGTCCCGCACCACGAAGGCTTCGCGGAACAGGACGACCACCAGCAGGACGATCAGGCAGACCAGCAGGTGCCGGAACATGTCGGGATCAGCCCGGCCGTAGCGCACGAGCAGGGCCGACCAGGCGGCCACGGCGATGATCGTGAGCATCGGCACCGGGCTGAAAGCGGCGGGCCGCACCTTGCGCCGCTGCGGCATCGGGTCGGTCTGGAATCGCCAGGCCGAAAAGGTGAAGAGCACGAGCGAAACCGAGTTGAGGATGTTGATCCAGTTGACGCTCCCCTGCGTCACCACCTTCACCGCCGCGTCCAGCGCGAACACCAGGTCGCCGATCCAGGACAAACCGAGTGCGGCCAGCAGCAGCCACAGGGCGCTGCGCGACGGCAGCGGCGGATTGGTCAACAGCGAGGCGTTGACCACCATGATGCCGAAAAAGGCCAGGATCGGCCACAGGATGATCAGCAGCGCATGAAGCCACGGCGAGGACGCCAGCACCGGTTGGATCGCAAACATCCAGAGCGGCACGCCGACGCCGATGACGAAGGCGACGCCATCCACCACGATCCTCCATCGGCCCGATGGAAAATGCGTGGCCCGCGGAAAGTGCAGCAGGCCGATGGCGGACAGTGGATAGGCCGCCATGAAAAGGAGGTCGATGACGCCAAACGAGCCGGGGGATGTGCCGCGCCAAACGTATTGAAGCGTCAGATACAGGCTGCCGAGCATCACGGCCGCCATGCCCGCGAGAATATAACGCAGCCCGCGCCGGATCCCCTCCGGCAGATCCGGGCGCAGGGTGGCCCGGTGCATGCCCCAGACCGCAACGGCATTGAGCGCGACGAGGTAGCCCAGGCTGACGACCTGCGCGAGGAGGTCGCGGCCCGGCCGGCTCAAATGCCAAAGCACATAGGCCGCGCAGGTGAAAAGCGCGGCCTTGGCCCAGACAGGGGGCCGGACCCGGGCCGAAGCATCGGCCGGAATCGGTACAGACGGTGACATTCGGGCTCCCCTAATCTATCGGCTTAGGCCGCATCGTTCTGCAGTCCAGATCAGGAAATATCAAAAGAAGTTGCCCGATGGGTTATCCGCGGCCTTGGGGAAAATCACTTGGATGTAAGCCAATCGTTTTAAACGGCTTACAACCTGACGCGGCGATCGTGCCGCCAATTTTGCCTCCGAATCGGCCGCTCAGGCCGGCGATCCGCGAGCGATGGTGGCGTTTAAAAGCTCGGTTTCGCCGATTTCGGTGGCGGTCAACTGGATCAGGCTTTGGAGGGAACTGAAATGCTTCGTCCACTCAAAATCGCCCGTCGTCTGGCCCACGAGCTGGTCGAACAGAGCTTTCTTGTCGGCCTTCAACGCCTGGATGCGTTCCTCGATCGTGCCGGCCGTGACCATGCGGTAAACGAACACGGTGTTCGTCTGCCCGATGCGGTGCACCCGGTCGATCGCCTGGTCTTCGACGGCGGGATTCCACCAGGGATCGAGCAGGAAGACGTAGTCGGCCGCATGCAGCGTGATGCCGGTGCCGGCGGCCTTCAGGCTGACGAGCATCGCGGCGGCACCCGAGGCGGTCTGGAACTGCTGGACCGGCTTCTGGCGGTCGAGCGTCATGCCCGTGATCTCGTAACGCGGCAGATCGGGATAATGCGTGACGAGCGCGTTGCGCACGCGATCGAGGAGCGTCACGAACTGCGAAAAGATCACGACCTTGTGGCCGCTGCCGACCACCTCGGCCAGTTTCTCCACGAGGAGCTGCAGCTTGCCGCTGTCGTGCAGCGGGGCATTCAGCCACGGCAGCAGGTCCGGATCGCAGCAGACCTGGCGGAGGCGGGTGAGCAGCGCGAGGAAACCGAATGACTTCTCGCGCAGCGCGACCGAAATGTCCTCGCCCAAGCGCGCCAGACCCTCGTTGCAGATCCGCACGTACTCGGTGCGCTGGACCTCGGTCAGCGGGCAGAGCAGATCCATCTCGACCTTGGGCGGGAGCTCCGTCGCGACCTCGTTTTTCGTGCGCCGCAGGATGAACGGCGAGAGCTGCTGGCGGAGCCGCTGCATGGTGTCCTCGCGATTCTGCGTCAGCGCGGTCTCGAACCCGGAGCGCGAGCCGAGCAGGCCGGGCAGCAGATAGCGGAAGATCGACCACAGATCGAGCTGCCGGTTCTCAAGCGGAGTGCCGGTGAGCACGAGCCGGTGTTTCGCCTTCAGCGCGAAACAGGCCTGGGTGACCTTCGCATCGGGGTTCTTGATGAACTGCCCCTCGTCGAGGACGGCGTAGCCGAACGTCGTGGTGTCCAGCAACGCCCGGTGCTTGCGGAGCTGCGTGTAGCTGGCGAGCCAGATGCATGGCGCCTTGTTCGTCGTGAAATCGTTGCCGGCCTTCAGCGTGTCAAACTTCGCGGCCGGAAAAAAGCGGGTGAGTTCCTCGCGCCACACGGGCACGACGCTCGCGGGGCACACGACCAGGTGGCGTTCCTGGGCGAGCGGACGCGCATAGAACAGGGCGATGATCTGCGCGGTCTTGCCGAGTCCCATTTCGTCGGCCAGGAGGCCGTGGCAGTCCGTCTCGCCCAGATGATGCATCCATTCGACCCCCCGGCGCTGGTACGGACGCAGGTACTCGGGCAACGGGGGCGGCTCGGCCGGGGCGGTCAGCACCTTCTGGCGCCACGACTCGATCTCGCTGCCGAGCGTGACCTTGATCCGGCTGTCGTTGAACAGCGAAAAGATGAGGTATGGGGGCACCGTGCCGTCGGCCTGGATCTCGGCGAGATCCTGGCCCCACTGGCGCAGGCTCTCCCATTTCTCGGGCGCCATCGTGAGGATGCCGAGGTCGGGCAGCAGGATCGGCGACTTGCCGTGTTTCAGGAGCGCCGCGGCCTGCTCCTCCGTGAGCAGATTCTCCCCCGCCCGGAAAATCCACCGCAGATTCAATCCGGAGCCGTTGCGCCGGTCGGCGACCGCCTCAACCTCGACCATCCGCTCGCCGAGCTTCAGCGCATCGACCTTCGCATCGAGCTCGATGCCGAACTGCTTTTTCCAGTGCGGCAGCAGGTCGCGCAGGAATCCCGGAATGTCCGCGAGCGATTCCATCGCATAGGAGTGCAGCGACTGGCTGTACCGGAAATGCGCCTTTCGCGCATAGCTCGCGAGCGCGATCAGCTTCGCGCGCTCGGCGGCGGTGGGATGGATCGTGGAGTTGCCCAGCGCCGGGACGCGGTTGCGGCCCTGTTTCCAGTAGGCGAGGAACACAAGTCCCTCCGCCGTGGCGGTGAAACTCAGCAGCAGGTCCCGCACGGGTTCGTCGGACTTGCCGTTCGCTTCGGACGGAGTCGGTCGCGCCTCCCGCGGTTCCTCGGCCATCGGCGGAATCGAACCCGGCAGCTTCGAAGTCATCTCCTCCGCCACCAATTCCTCGATCTCATGCAATCCCGCCACGGCGATCGCATTGGCCAAAAGCGGATCCGTCGACGAGGAACGCACACGAATTGCGTCGCCGTCCCACTCGATTACCGCGTATTCCTCCTTTTTCTCGACCCGCCGGTGGATGATGGCATCGCGGGCTCCGAGTTCGATTTCGCGTATCTCGTTGTCCCGGTACATCTCGTGCCCGCGCTCAACGTGAAATGGGTCGAACTGGCCCTCCCAGTCGGCCTCGAGCCGATCAAACCAGAATTCGAGAGATTGAGGAGTGTAGATCCTCTTCGGCCCGTGGGATTGCATCAATGTAAAAGCTAACTGTTAAAAAGTCTGGATTGCCCGGTGCAACCCCAATCTTTGTGGAAATTTTGTGAAAAATCGGGCGTTTCACCGGATCGTCACCGGACGGTAACGCTTTCGCCAAATATCGGCGGCATGATGGAGGCGCTCGGCGGCCGGTCCGACCGCCATCCGGGCAATCTCCTCTGCATCTCGCCCTCGTCACCGAAACATACGCACCTGAAATCAACGGCGTCGCCATGACGCTCGGCCGTCTGGTGGACGGCCTCGCCGCCCGCGGCCACCGGATCACGATCATCCGGCCGCGACAGCGGCACGAATCACCCCGCTTCTCGGTGACGCACCGGCTCGCCTGCCGCCAGGTCCGCCTGCCCGGCGTGCCGATTCCGGGTTACCCGCAGCTCCGCCTCGGACTTCCCGCCGCACGCCGTCTTCGCCAGCTTTGGGGATTGAGCCGTCCGGATCTCGTGCACGTGGCGACGGAAGGACCGCTCGGCGCATCGGCGATCACGGTCGCGCACCTTCTCGGGCTGCCGGTCACGTCGAGTTTCCACACCAACTTCGACCAGTACACCCGCGACTATCGCGTGGGCTGGCTGCGCGGACTGGTCGCCGCCTGGCTGCGCCGCGTCCACAATCGCACCCGGCGCACGTTCGTGCCGACCCGCGACCTTCTCGCACGGCTGCAGCGCGAGGGCTATCAGAACCTGCGCCTTTTCTCGCGCGGCGCGGACACGGCGCTCTTCTCGCCGGCCCGGCGCGACGAGGCGCTGCGCGCGAGCTGGGGCGCCGGACCGCGCGACCTCGTCGTCGTCCATGTCGGCCGGATGGCGGCCGAGAAGAATTACCGTCTGCTGTTCGCCGCCTTCGACCGGGTGCGCGCGGTCGATTCCAGCGCGCGCCTCGTGCTGGTCGGCGACGGTCCCATGTTGGCGCGCTACCAGTCGATGCGGCCGGACATCGTTTTCACCGGCTTCTACACCGGCACCAACCTCGCCCGCCATTACGCCTCCGGGGACATATACCTGCACGCCAGCGTCACGGAGACATTCGGCAACGTGATCACCGAGGCGATGGCGAGCGGGCTGGCCGTGAGTGCGTTCGACTATGCCGCCGCGCACGAATTCATCCGCCACGGCGAAAACGGCCTGGTCGCGCCCGTCGGCCGCGAGGACGTCTTCCTCGACCACGCGGCGCGCCTGGCGGGTGAGCCGGCCTTCCGCGCGTCGCTGGCCGCCGCGGGCCGCGGCACCGCGACCGGGCTGTCGTGGGACCGGATCGTCGACGGATTCGCCCGCGATCTCCTCGAGGTCATCGCCGAGCAACCCGGCTCCCCCCGCGTCGCCTCCGCCGCCTCTCCCACCCTCGCCACCACGCCGCCATGAGCAAATCCGTCCTCCACGTCCGCTCCGTCATCATCTCCGACGTCCACCTCGGCACGCCGCACAGCAAGGCCGATGAGGCGACCCATTTCCTGAAACACATCCGCTGCGAGCGCCTCATCCTGAATGGCGACATCATCGACGGCTGGCGCCTGGCGCGCGACGGCCGGTGGACGCGCGCGCACACGCGCTTCATCCGCCGCCTCCTCACGCTCGTGCAGAAAAAGGACACCGAGGTCTTCTATCTCCGCGGCAACCACGACGATTTTCTCTCGCGCCTGCTCCCGATGCAGTTCGAGCGGATCAAGCTCGCCGAGGACATGATCCTCGAGACCGTGCGGGGCCGCTACCTGGTGCTGCACGGAGATGTTTTCGACGGCGTGGTGAAGAACATGGTGTTCCTCGCCCACCTCGGCGACATGGGGTATTCGCTCCTGCTCCGGCTCAATCGCCTCTACAATTTTTTCCGGCATTTGCGGGGCAAGGAGTATTTTTCCCTGAGCCAGGCGATCAAGGCACGGGTCAAACAGGCGGTGAGCTTCATCTCGAAATTCGAGGACCAACTCGCCGCGCTCGCCCGCAGCCGCGGTTGCTGCGGCGTCATCTGCGGGCACATCCACACCCCGGCGGACAAGATGATCGGCGACATTCACTACCTGAACTCGGGCGACTGGGTTGAGTCGCTCACGGGAATCGTCGAGCACCTCGACGGCCGGTTCGAGCTGATCGACTTCAAGCAATTCTCCGCCGCTTTCCCCCTCCCCGCCGCGCCGGTGCCCGATGAGACGGAATCCGCCCGGCCGGCCGCGGAGGAAACGATCGTGTCCGCCGCCCGATGAGGCGGGTGCTCATTCTCACCGCCGGCTATGGCGAGGGCCACAACAGCGCGGCCCGCGCTCTGCACGCCGCGTTCACGGAGAATTCCGGCGTCGAGGCCGAACTCGTCGACCTGTTCGCCCTGAAGGCGCCACGGCTCAACGAAATCACCCGACGCGGCTATCTCGGCCTGATCAACCGCGCGCCCGGAATCTGGCGGGCGGTGTACGCCTGGCTCGATCGCTCCCGGCTCGCGCCGAAGATGTTTTCCCTTCTGCCCGGACACGCCCGCCTGCTGTCCCGCGTCATCGCGCAGCGCAATCCGGTCGCCCTTGTCTCCACGTATCCGGTTTACTCGTGGTTGCTGCGAAGCGGGAGGTTCCAGGGTCAGCGCCGGCCGCAGTTCACGGTGGTCACCGATGCGATCACCATCAATTCGCTCTGGTACCGGGCTCCCTCCGACAGCTGGTTCCTGACCGATCAGGATTCCGCGGCCATCCTCACCGGACAAGGGGTGCCGCCGGACAAAGTCCACGTCTCCGGCTTTCCCGTGGCCGCGGCGTTCGCGGACCGTCCGCCCCACCTCGCACCGCCCGAACCCGCCGACACGGTGCCGCCGCGCATCCTTTATATGATCAATTCCGGTCGCGCCCGCGCCCGCGCCACCGCCCGCGCCCTCATGGCCGAACGCCGCTGGAGGCTCACCATCACGGCCGGACGCGACACCATCCTGCAGGCCGAATTGCAGCAGATGGCGAAAAATTCCGCGGCGCCGGTGGAAATTCTCGGCTGGACGAACCGCATTCCCGAATTGCTCATGACCCACCACGTCGTGATCAGCAAGGCGGGCGGCGCCACGACGCAGGAGTCGATCAACGCGTTGTGCCCGATGATCGTGAACCAGATTGTCCCCGGCCAGGAGGAAGGAAACTGCGAGCTGCTGCGACGCCACGGCGCCGGGACCCTGGCCGAGACTCCCGCCGCGATTCACGCGGCCCTCGACGGTGCCTTCTCGAACGGCGCCGCCGGCTGGCGTCGCTGGCGCGCCAATCTTCAGCGCATCGCCCGCCCCGACGCCGCGCGCGTCATCGCCCGCACGGTGCTGGACCACGTGGAATCGCAGCCCGTCGCCTCCGCCACGGCCGGCCGGCAATAGGGCGGTTCGAACCCTTTCCTCGCCGCCAAAGCACTGGGCGATCGAGACTAGGCCTCCAGGCGTTAACTGGCGGCAAAACCGTCAGCGGATCGCCCTGCAGCCAACATTCGATTCGCTTGCCCGCTGTAGGGCGGGATTTCCATATGCCGGCAGGGCCGGCGGCATTCGCCTTTTCGACAGGCACGGCCGGACTCAAGCAGTTGCACGTGCTCTTGCGAGTGACAAAACGTGTACTGAATGGTGGAACCCGACCTCCGGGCAGGTTCGCAAGACTTTCATCGGAGAACCGGCCCGGAGGTCCGGTTCCACCTTGGCTTAACGGCATGATCCCGGCTCTGGGCTGGCGATGCCGCCCTGCTACAGTCGCAGTGCGCCGAGTTGCGTTTCGATCACGGCCAGCGTCCGCTCGGTCGCACCGCGGTTGGCCTCGCTCCAAGCCTGGGCCGCGTTGGCCAGTTGCGCGCGGGCCGCGTCATTGGCGAGCAGGGCGACGGCCGCTTCCACCAGTTCCTCATCCGTGGCCACCCGGCGCACGGCCGCGGCCTCGGTCAGGGAGCGGATGACCTCGCGGAAATTGGTCATGTTGGGCCCGTGCAACAGCGGCTTGCCGAGGATCGCCGCCTCGATCGGCGTCTGGCCGCCGTCGTGGGGCGCGAGGCTCTTGCCCACAAAAACCACGTCCGCCAGTTGCGTCAGCCGGCGCAACTCGCCGGTCGTGTCGCCAACGGCCACGTCGACTTCACCGGGCGCGGATCCGGCCGTCCGGAAATGGAACCGCAGTCCCGAGGCCTCAAGCAGGGCGCGAAGCTCATCGCGGCGCTCGGCGTGGCGTGGAACCAGGAGGAGCGACACGGTGATGCCGCGCGCGCGGGCCGAACGGAGCGCACGCAGAAGGGCTTCCTCCTCGCCGGGCCAGGTCGAGGAGCCGAGCAGGACCAGGCCGTCCCCGATCCCAAGCTCGCGCCGCAGGAGGGCGCACTCCCCGGCGCTCAGAATCGGAATCGACACGTCCATTTTCAGGTTGCCCGCCGTCTGGAGTCGTTCCGCCCGAAAACCCAGCGAACGGAAGCGCTGCTCGTCGCGCTTCGTGGCGCAGAGGATCCGGGTCAGGCCGGCCGTCGACGCCCGGACCAGGGCCCGCAGCCGCATCGAGCGGCGGAAACTGCGGTCGGACATGCGGGCGTTGACCGCCAGCACGGGCACGCCGCGCCCATGCGCCTGGTACAGATGCTCGGGCCAGCGCTCGCCTTCCATCAGAAGGCAGAGATCCGGGTCAATCCGGTTCCAGGCCCGGGCACTGAACGGCCAGAAATCGATCGGAAAATAACCCAGGCCCGCGATGAGCGCGGTGTATTTCTCCCGCGCGAGGCGGAAGCCCGTGCTCGTGGTCGTGGTGAGATAGACCTCGATGCCCTTCCGCCGGTGCAACGCCTCGAGCATGGGCGCCAGGGCGAGGATTTCTCCGACGCTGACCGCCTGGATCCACAACCGCGCCCGGTCCGGGGATTTTGGCGGCAGCGGAGGCGTCGCGCCGAAGCGGTGGCTGAAGCCGTGGATGTAGCCGCCGCGCCGGCGCATCCGCCAGAGATAATAGGGCGACGCCAGCAGGAGCAGCGGAATGAACAGCAGACGATACGCCCAGATCATGGCGAAGGAACCGGATGGCGGGCGGCGCGGAAATTTCCGGGCGGACACGGTCCCCGGATCACTGGCCGAGCACCCAAGCGAAAACCAGGGGCGCGATGATCGTGGCGTCCGACTCGATGATGAACTTGGGCGTCTTCGCCCCGAGCTTGCCCCACGTGATCTTCTCGTTCGGCACCGCCCCGGAGTAGCTGCCGTAGCTCGTCGTCGAATCGCTGATCTGGCAGAAATATCCCCACAGCGGAATGTTCGCCCGCCCGAGGTCCTGCTGCAGCATCGGCACGACGCAGATCGGAAAATCGCCCGCGATGCCGCCCCCGATCTGAAAAAATCCGATCGAACCCTCGCCGTGGCGCAGCGTCCGGGCCGAGCGCGCGTACCAGTCCGCGAGCCAGATCATGTATTCAATCCCGGTGCGGACGGTGTTCACCTTCTTCACGGTTCCGCGGATGATCGCCGCGGCGTACATGTTGCCCAGTGTGGAGTCCTCCCACCCGGGGACAATGATCGGAAGATTGCGCTCACAGGCCGCCACGAGCCACGAGTTGCGCACATCGACCTGGTAATGCTGCTTCAGCGAGCCGCCCCGGATGAGGTGGTACATGAATTCGTGAGGGAAAAAGGCCTCACCCGCCTCGTCGGCCGCCACCCATTCGCGCAGGATCGCCTTTTCGATCCGCCGCATCGCCTCCATCTCCGGAATGCAGGTGTCCGTCACCCGGTTCATGTGCCGCTCCAGCAGAGCCTGTTCGTCGTCCGCATTCAGGTCCCGGTAGTGCGGGACGCGCTCGTAGTAATCGTGAGCGACGAGGTTGAAGAGATCCTCCTCGAGATTGGCCCCGGTGCAGACGACCGCGCCCACTTTCCCGGCGCGAATCATCGCGGCCAGGGATATGCCGAGTTCGGCCGTGGACATGGCGCCCGCCAGTGTCACCAGCATCTGTCCGCCCGCCTTGAGGTGCCGCTCGTAACCTTTTGCCGCGTCCACCAGCGCCGCCGCGTTGAAGTGGCGGAAGTTCTTTGCGATAAAGCGGGATACAGGACCCTTCCTGGCCGCCAGCGCAGCATTCACGGCTTCCGGTGGTTGTTTCGGGCGACGGTTTTTCATGGGAGCCTTTGTTCCAAGATACAAAAGCGGGCGGCGGTTAGGCGAACACAAAACCGGCATTATCACCAGCAAGTTGCCTAGCCACGGAAACTTGCCAACGTCGAAGAACGTCCTGAAACTAACGGTTTTCCCATGAATCTCGTCCTCCGTCGGGTCTCGCTCGTTTGCGCGCTTCTTCTCGTTCCGGTCGCCCTGGCCGCCTCCGACTTTGCGTTCCAGGACTCCGATCTGAAGGTCGATCCGACGGTCCGTTGGGGGCGCCTGGACAACGGCATTCATTACGCGCTCATGCCGAATCATGAGCCGAAGGGACGCGCCAGCCTGCGCTTTGCGGTGGCCGCCGGGTCGCTCAACGAAACCGAGGACCAGCGCGGCCTCGCCCACTTCCTGGAACACATGGCGTTCAACGGAAGCACCCATTTTGCGCCGGGAACCCTGATCGAATATTTTCAGCGCCTCGGCATGAGCTTCGGCGGCGACACCAACGCCTTCACCAGTTTCGACCGCACCGTTTACCAGCTCGAGCTGCCCGACACCCAGCCGGCCACGTTTTCCAAGGCGCTGACGCTGTTCGCCGACTACGCGGGCGGCCTCCTGCTCGAACAGACTTCGATCGACAAGGAGCGGGGCATCATCCTTTCCGAAAAGCGCGACCGCGATTCCATTGGATTCCGGCAGTTCGTCGGCGAATTCGAATATCTGCTGCCGGAAACCCGATTCCCGCAACGCATCCCGATCGGTCTCACCCCGGTGATCGAATCGGCCCAGCGCGACCGGTTCGTCGACTTCTACAACGCCTGGTATCGGCCGGATCTCATCACCGTGGTCGTCGTGGGCGATTTTGATCCCGCGGTCGTCGAGCCGATGTTGAAAAAAATGCTCGCCCCGGTGACCGCGCGCGCCGCCGAACGGCCGGCCCCGAACCGCGGTCGCGTCGACGACCACCCGGGCCTCGACGCCCGCCTCCAGACCGAAACCGAGGCGCCGGATGTCCGGGTCGCGATCGAGACCGCCAGTCCCTACACCTACGAAAAGGACAACGCGGAGAACCGCCTGAAGTATCTTCCGCGCTCGCTCGCGCTGAGCATGCTCAACCGCCGCCTCGACATTCTTCAGAAAAAGGAGGGCGCGCCCTTCCTCGGCGGCGCCGTCGGGGCCACGGAACAGTTCGACTTCTTTCGCAACGCGTCGGTCGAACTCTCGTGCAAACCCGACCAGTGGCAGGCCGCTCTCGGCGTCGGGGAGCAGGAACTGCGGCGCGCCCTGCAGTTTGGTTTCCGGCCCGCCGAACTCGCCGAGGCCGTCGCCCAGCAGCGCAACGCCCTCGAGCAGGCGGTGCGCACCGCCTCCACGCGGCGCTCCGAACATCTGGCGGACGAGATCGTCGACACGATCGTCGACAAAAATGTCTTCACCGAACCGGCGACCGAGCTGGCCCTGTTCACCCCGGTGCTCGACCGGGTGACGGTCGACGACTGTGTGAAGGCGCTGCGCGAAACCTGGGACGCCCGCATTGGGCGGCATATTTTCGTGACGGGGAATCTCAAGCTGGACGACGCCCCGCACCGCATCGCCGAGACCTATATCGCCAGCCAGGCCGTCGCCGTGCAGCCGCCCGCCGCCTTGGGTGACTCGAAGTTCGCCTACACGAATTTCGGTCCGGCGGGCCAGATCGCATCGAGCCAGACCGTCGCCGATGTCGGCGCCACGCTTCTGGTCTTCCAAAACGGCGTCCGGGCCAACCTCAAGCGCACCGACTATGAGGCGGGCCGCATCCACGTGAGCGTCCGGATCGGGGCGGGCCGGCTCGAGGTCCCGCTGGACAAGCCGGGCCTCGGCTTTCTCACCCATCTCCTCGTCACTCCCGGCGGCCTGGGCAAGCTCAGCGCCGACGACCTGACCCGTGTGCTCGCAGGCCACACGGTGGGGGGCGGCTTCGGAATGGCCAACGACGCGTTCACCTGGTCGGCGGTGACGAACCAGTCCGATCTGCTGCTCCAGCTCCAGTTGCTGTGCGCCTACCTCACCGATCCCGGTTTCCGACCGGAAGGCATGCGCCAGATCGAGAAAAACATCCCGCCGTTCTACGCGCAGCTCGCGCACACGGTCGAAGGTCCGCTCCAGGTCCAGGGCCCCCGCCTCCTCGCCGGCGGCGACAACCGCTTCGGGCTTCCCCTGCAGCCGGAACTCGAAGCCCGCACGCAGGCCGAGGCCGAGGCCCTGATCCGGCCCGTCTTCGCGCATGGTCCAATCGAGATTGCGTTGGTCGGTGACGTCGATCCCGCCGCCGCCACCACCGCGCTGGCAGGGACTTTCGGCGCCCTGCCCGAGCGCGAGCCCAAGCCCGCCTACCAGGCCGAGCGGCAGGTTTCCTTTCCCGCCGCGCCACTCACCCGCTCCTTCACGGTGCCAACGGAAATCCCGAAGGCCGTGGTGCAGCTCTGGTGGCCCGCGACCGATGCCCATGACGTTCACGTGGCCCGCCGGTTCAATCTCCTCGCCAGCGTCTTCGAGGACCGCCTCCGCATCCGCCTGCGCGAACAACTCGGCGGCGCGTATTCTCCCGAGGTGGCCAGCAGCCTCAGCGACACGTTCACCGGATATGGATTCGTGATCGCCGAAGCCAGTGTCGCGCCCGATCGCGCCCGCGCGATGGCCGATGCGATCAGGCAGGTGGCGGCCGATCTTCAGAAAAAGGGCGTGACCGATGAGGAACTGGTGCGCGCCAAGGAGCCGCTGCTTACGTCCATTCGGGAATCGCAACGCACCAACCAGTACTGGATCGGCAGCGTCCTCGCCGACGCCCAGGAGCACCCGGATCGACTCGAATGGAGCCGCACGCGCCTCACCGATACCGCCGGCGTGACCGCCGCGGAATTGTCGCGCCTGGCCGCCGATTACCTTGATCCCGCCCGCGCGAGCGAATTCATTTCCTCGCCGGCGCCCGCCGCAAAGAAATAGGGCGTCGGATGCGCCAGCGGCGCGGATTTTTTCGTGCAACGGAGGACAATCGGGGCATCGTGATCGGTCCCCCGTTGCGAACCCGGCGCGCCGCCGGTCGTCGAACCCCCGCCCCGACCATGCGCCTTCCGGTCTGCCTCGCTTCCCTCCTTGTCGTCCTGCCGCCAGTTTCCGCCGCCGCGGCCGATTCCGCGGTTCCCCCGTACCGCGATGCCAGCCGGTCCGTCGACGCCCGCGTCCAGGACCTTCTCGCCCGGATGACGCTCGACGAGAAGGTGGCCCAGCTCCAATCCGTCCGCCCGGCCGATCCCAAGGCCTTCGACGAGGCCGGCAATTTTGTCGTCAGCGCCGCGGACGCCGCGCGGCTGAATCTTGGCGCGGGCGCCGTTTATGCCGGCGGCGACCGTTTCGCCACCAATGCCCGGGAGCGGGTTCTGCGCCTCAACTCAATCCAGAAATACATGCGCGAGAAAACGCGCCTGGGCATCCCGGTTTTCGCCTTCGCCGAGGCCCTGCACGGCTACATGGCCGCCGGCGCGACGAGCTTCCCGCAGGCGATCGCGCTCGGCAGCACATGGGATCCCGCGCTGGTCGAACAGGTTTTCACCGCCGCCGCCCGCGAGGCCAGTGCGCGGGGTGTCCGCCAGGTCCTTGCCCCCGTGCTCGACCTGGCCCGCGATCCGCGGTGGGGACGCTATGAGGAATGCTATGGCGAAGACCCCTATCTCGTCTCGCGCCTGGGCCTCGCCGCGGTGGACGGACTTCAGGGCCGCGATCCCCTGATCGATGCGGAGCACGTCGCGGTGACGCTGAAGCATTTCGCCGGTCACGGCCAGTCCGAGGGCGGGCGGAACATCGCGCCGCTGTCGTTCGGCGACCGCGAGTTCCGGACCAACCATCTCTATCCGTTCGAGATCGCGGTGAAAACGGGCCACGCCCATTCCCTGATGGCCTCGTATAATTCCTGGGACGGCGTGCCGAACCACGCCAATGCCAAGCTGCTGACGGAAATCCTCCGCCATGAGTGGGGCTTCAACGGCTTCGTCATGAGCGACGGCGGCGGCATCGATGTGCTTTATGAAAATCATCTCGCCGCGGCGGGGCCGGCCGAGGCGGGCATCCTGAGCATCAACGCCGGGGTCGACTACGATCTTGGCGGCAAGGGACGCTGCTTCTCCGGCCTGGCCGCGGCCGTGACGGCGGGCAAGGTGCCCCCGGCGGCGATCGACCGGGCGGTCGCGGGCGTGCTGCGCGTCAAATTCCTCTGCGGTTTGTTTGATCATCCGTCGGTCGACCCGGACCTCGCCGCCACTGTCACCAACACGCCCGCCCACCGCGCTCTCGCGCGCCGTGCCGCCGAGGAGGCGATGATCCTGCTGCGGAACGAAAACGGGACGCTCCCCTTCGATGCGACGAAGATCAAGAATCTGGCCGTCATCGGACCGAATGCCGCCGACATCCATCTCGGCGGCTACTCGGCCGTGCCGATGGCCGGCACGAGCGTCCTCCAGGGCCTGCGCGATTTCGCGGGCGACCGGTTCAAGGTGACATACGCCGAGGGCTGCAAGCTGACCGCCAATCACGCCTCCGGCTGGCTCGCCAATGAGAATCCGATCGCCAATGACGCGGCCGATGACTCGCGCCTGATGGACGAAGCCGTCGCGGTCGCCCTGAAAAGCGACGCTGTCGTGCTCGTACTCGGGGAGAATGAGCTCCTTCGCCGCGAGGCCTGGTCTGACGAACACCTGGGCGACCGCGACACCCTTGAGCTGAGCGGCCGCCAGCATGAACTCGCCCGCGCGATTTTCGCGACCGGGAAGCCCGTGGCCGTCGTCTACCTCAACGGCGGTCCGCTGTCGGACGGGTACGTGGCCGGTCACGCGCCCGCACTGATCGAGGGCTGGTATCTCGGGCAGGAAACCGGCCCGGCGGTCGCCAACGTGCTGTTCGGCCGCACGAGCCCGGGCGGCAAGCTCACCGTCACGATTCCGCGCTCGGTCGGACAGATTCCCTGCTATTACGACCATCAGCCTTCGCGCTTTCGGAACTACGTGCAGGCCGACTCCACGCCGCTGTTTCCATTCGGCTTCGGACTCAGCTACGCGTCGTTCCGCTATCAGAACCTGAAGCTGTCGGCCGCGCGCATCGCCCCGACCGGCTCGACGGTCGTCTCGGTCGACGTGACCAATACCGGCAAGGTGCCGGCGGACGAAATCGTGCAGCTTTACCTGCACGCGCTCGTCAGCCTTCCGGTCCGCCCGGTGCAGGAGCTGAAGGATTTCACGCGCCTCACGCTCGCCCCCGGGGAAACACGGACGGTAAACTTCACGGTGACGCCGGACAAACTGGAGGCGTTCGACCTGAAAATGAATCGCACGGTCGCACCGGGCGACTACGAGATCATGGTCGGCCCATCGTCGGCCGAGGTGGCGAGGCAGGTCCTTCACGTCGAGTAAACCCCGGGGCGCCGCTTGACGCCGTCCGACCCGGCCCGTTAGGTCGGGAACGGGCCCAACCATGATCCCTTTTCGCGCGCTTCGCGCCGCCCTGGCATTTCTTCCCGCGACCCTCGTGGTCGCCGCGCCCTCCGAGCCGTGGCCGCAGGACCACAGCGACATTGCGCCCGACCCGCGGATCGTCTGGGGGCGTCTGGACAACGGCCTGCGGTACGCGGTGCGAGAAAATCACGAGCCGAAGGGCCGCGTGTACGTCACCCTGCGCGTCCACGCCGGCTCCCTGCACGAGCGCGATGACCAGGTCGGGTACGCGCACTTCGTCGAGCACATGCTGTTCAACGGCACCCGGCACTATCCGGGCCGGACCCTGATCGAGGAGCTGCAGCGCGAAGGACTCGAATTCGGGGCGGACAGCAGCGCGTTCACGACCTACGACACCACCTTCTACAACCTCGATCTGCCGCAAAATTCCGAGGAGCGAATCGCGCGGGGCCTCGGCGTGCTGCGGGAATTCGCCGACGGCGGCCTGTTCGACAAGGCCTACCTCAAAACCGAGCGCGGCGTGATCGAGAGCGAGCGCCGCACCCGCGAGACGACTTCGACTCCGGCATCGGAGGAGCTGGACCATTTTCTTTTTCCGGACTCGCTCCTCGCGCGCCGGCGGCCGATCGGCACCACCAAGTCGGTCGAATCCGCGACCGCGCCGCGCCTGCTGGATTTCTACCGCACCTGGTACCGTCCCTCCCGGATGACGGTCATCGCGGTGGGCGACGCGCCCGTCCCGGTTCTCGAGCGCCTGGTGCGCGAGGCCTTTGCGTCGCTGCGTCCGGCGACGCCGGATGAGCCCCCGGAGCCGGATGCGGGACCCTTTGCGGCGGCCGACGGCACGCGCGCCCGTTTCATCGGCAGCCCGGTCGAGGGCGGCCTGACCTCGATGATCTACGCCATCCATGCCCGCCGCGCGGGCGGCGACAATAAGGCCAACCGTCGCCTGCTGGCCGAGGAGGCGGCGGGATTCTGGATCCTGAACGAGCGGTTGCAGGACATCATCCGCGCCAACCCGATCGAATTCGGCCAGGGGCAGGCCAGTTGGGCGGTGTTTCATCGCGAGGCGATTCTCTCGCTCGTCCGCGTGGATTCCCGCGCCGTGCTCTGGCGGCGCGGTCTGCGCACGGCGGAGCAGGAACTGCGGCGGGCCCTTGACTTCGGCTTCACCCGCGCGGAAGTCGACGAGCAGATCGAGCGCTTCCGCAGCTTTTACCTCGAGGCGATCCGCACCGAGCCCAGCACGAGTTCCGCGACAATCGCCAACACCATCCGGACCTGCCTCGACGGCGATGATGTCTGCAGTTCCCCGCGGGCCAACTGGGACCTGCTCGAGGACACCGTTTCCCACCTGAAGCCGGATTCCTGCAATGAACAGTTCCGGGCCGCGTGGGCCGCCGGCAACCGCCGCGTCGCCCTCATCGGGCCGACCGCGGCGCGGGCCGATGAAAAGGGCATCCTCACCGCGCTGGCGGAAAGCAAGGCCGCGTTTCTCTCCGCGCGGGTTGAAACACCCGCCGTGCCCTTCGACTACACCGACTTCGGGGCCGCCGGCTCCGTTCAACGCCGTTCCCATGACGCAGCCATCGATACCGACGAGGTCGAGTTTGCAAACCACGTCCGGCTCAATGTCAAACGCACCGACTACGAGGCGGGGCGGATCTACCTGCGCGCCCGCCTGGGGCGGGGCCTCGCCGGCCAGCCCTACCACCAGCCCGGCCTCGGATTGATGGCCGGCACGTTCTTCACCCATGGGGGCCTGCTGCGGCACGATGAAAACGAACTGCGCCGCATCCTCGCGGGAACGCCGGTCTCGCTCGACTTCGAGGTCCAGGAAGACGCGTGCTATTTCAACGGTGTCGCCAACGCGGCGACGGTCGAGACCCTGTTCCGGCTCCTGGCCGCCTACCTGACCGAGCCCGCCTACCGTTTCAGCGCCTATCAAAGCTCGATCGGCGAACTGCAGTTCTTCTACACCGAGATGGCCCACGATCCGGTGTCCTATCTGCACGGAATCTCGCCGCTCTTCCTCGCCGACGGCAACCTGCGCTACGGCATCCCGCGGATCGAGGACACCCTCAGCCGCACGCCCCGGCAGGTCGCGCAGTGGCTCGAGCCGCAGCTGGCCAGCGACGTGGAAATCGGGCTCATCGGCGACGTCGATCCCGAGACGGTGATCGCCGCCGCTGCGCGCACCGTCGGGGCGCTCAAGGCGCGCACCACGCTGCCCGCCGTCGCGGACGCCAACCGGCCGCGGTTCCCCGGCAAGCCGGTGCGCCAGACCTTTCGCGTCGAGACACCCGAATCAAAGGCCGTCGTGCAGATGAGCTGGCCCGGCACCGACGACCATGATTTCCACCGCGACCGGCGCATCGCCGTGCTCGGCGCCATCATCGAGGACCGCGTCCGCGTGAAATTGCGCGAGGAACTCGGCATGACGTACTCGCCGACCGGCGACTCGTGGGGCAGCGCCGTGTGGCCGGGCTATGGCTATCTGTACGTCGACGTCATCGTGGCTCCCCGACAGGCGGACCGGACCGCGGATCTCATCCGGCGCATCGCCGACGACATCCGCCAGCACGGGATCACGGACGACGAGTTCAACCGCGCCCGCGAGCCGCGTCTCGCGACCCTCGACCAGGACCTGCGCAAAAACTCGTACTGGCTTTACCATGTGCTGGCCGAAGTTCAGGCGCATCCCGAGGCGGCCCAACTGCCGCTCACGCGGGCCGATGATTACCGCCACATGCGTCGCGAGGACATCGAGCAGACGGCGCGCGAATGCTTCGGCGCATCCGGCTCGTGCGTGCTCATCGTGCGCCCGCGCTAGCGCGAAGGAGCTTTTTCCGTCGCCCCAATATTTGCCGGGCGGCATCTGCAGCCCTGAGCCCGTCGAATGGGCCGAGTGCCGCCACAACCTGGTTTATGGCGGGCGACATCTCCCTGGCCGCGCTTTGCGTTCCTTCGGGATTCCACCCAATCCGGGTTTTGACATCGCCGGATGCCCGTCCCAGCTTCCCCTTTTCATGGATCATCTGCACGCCTACTGGCGCATGGAGTATATCGAGGCACCGCGTCCGGCGGAGGGCGGAAATCCGTTCACGGAGCTGCCGGCCCTCGGGGACGACGCCAAGGCGCTGATCATCCACCGGAGCACGCTGTCGTATCTGATTCTCAATCGTTATCCGTACAATCCGGGCCACCTGCTGGCGGTGCCGTTTCGCGGCGTCCACGACATCGCCGATCTGGCGCCGACCGAACGCGCCGACCTCATGGACGAGATCGTCCTCGGCAAGGAGATCCTCCGCGAGGCCGTGAATCCGAATGCGTTCAACATCGGTTTCAATCTCGGCGCCGCCGCCGGCGGCAGCATCGCCCACCTGCATGCGCACATCGTGCCGCGCTGGACCGGCGACACGAATTTCATGCCCGTCATCGGCGGGACGCGCGTGCTTCCCCAATCGCTGGCCGCCATGTATGCGCGGCTTCACGAATTCGCGGGCAAGCTTTCCCCCGGCGCCTGATCGCGCCGGCCGATTCCGCGTGAGTTCCTCCCAGACCCTTCATTTCGGAAATCCCCGCCAACTGGCCCAGCTCTACGCCGGCGAGGAGGCCAATCTCGCCCGAGCGGAGAAGTGCTTCGGCGTCCGGGTCGTGAGCCGCGACGACTGGCTCAAGATCGACGGCGCGGAAGACGCGGTGCCCCGCGCGGCGGCCTTCTTCCAGTTGCTCAACGAAGGACGGACCCAGGGCCTGGTCGTCCGCTCTGCCGACTTCGCCCGGCTCCTGGATTCGTTCTGCAGCGAAGGCGGCGCCGAGCGGCTGCGCGCCCTGTTTTCGGACCCCCTCGTCATCGCCACCAATCGCAAGACCGTCGTCCCGAAAACGATCGGCCAGAAACTCTACGTGCAGGCGATGCAGCGCAATCCGATCGTCTTCGGCATCGGACCCGCGGGCACCGGCAAGACCTATCTCGCCATGGCCGCGGCGATCAGCGCCCTGCTCAAGAACCAGGTCCAGCGCATCGTTCTGACCCGGCCGGCGGTCGAGGCCGGTGAAACCCTGGGCTTCCTGCCCGGCGACCTGCGGGAAAAGATCCTGCCGTACCTGCGCCCGCTCTACGACGCGATGAACGACCTGCTCGCGCCCGAGGACTCCTCCCGCCTCACGGAAAAAGGAGTGATCGAGATCGCCCCGCTTGCCTACATGCGCGGCCGGACGCTGGCGGGCTCGTTTGTCATCCTCGACGAGGCGCAGAACACGTCTCCCGAGCAGATGATGATGTTCCTCACCCGTCTCGGCGACGACTCCCGGATGGTCGTCACGGGCGACATCACGCAGATCGACCTGCCGCGCGCCAAGGCCTCCGGGCTGGTTCAGGCCCCGCAAATCCTGCGCGACATTCCCGGCATCGAGTTTCATCGCTTCGCGGCATCGGATGTGGTCCGCCATCCGCTGGTGCAGAGGATCATCGATGCCTACGAGCGGGCCCGCGCCGGGACCGGGGGCGCCGCTCCGTCAGCCTGAGAATCGAAGCGATGCGCGCGGTGGACATCCGGAATCTGCATCCGCGCCTGCAGGTGCCGCGCACGACGGTGACGCGGGCGATCACCTGCCTGGACACCGCCTCCGCCCGCTTTCTCGGCGGGTGCCCGCCGGGTGCGCTTTCCATCGCCTTCCTGACCGACGCCGCGATCGCCCGGATCCACGGTGAGTTCATGAACGACCCGTCCCCGACCGACGTGATCACGTTCGCGGGCCCGCCCGACCCGGCCGGCGACGAGCGGAACGCGGGCGAAATCTGCATCTGCGTCGACACTGCCGCCGCGTTCGTCGGGGCGCGCGACGGTCGCATCGTCCGCGCCATTCGGGACCGGTTCGCGGAGGAGCTGACTCTCTACCTGGTGCACGGCTGGCTGCATCTCGCCGGCTACGATGATCTTCAGCCCGAAAAAAAACGACGGATGCGCGGGGCGGAAAAGCGCGCCCTGACCCTGCTCCGCCGCGATGGCCTCGTTCCCGCCTTCCGCCTGCGCTGATTTCCTTGGCAATCGCGCCAGTTTGCGCGAACGTCCACCGGGTCAATGAGTCACTTCCGCGTCACCTCGCTCCGTCATGCGTTTCTCACCGGTCTGCTCCTGCTGGCGCCGCTCGTGGTCACGGTGCTGGCCCTGCTGAAGACGATCGAACTCGTCGGAGGCAGCTTCCATCCGTTTTTCGCGAAACTCATCCCCGCCAGCCTGCAGGACATTCCGCTGGTCTGGGACGCCCTGGCGACCGTGCTCGTTTTCGCCCTGATCACGGTCGTCGGCTATGTCTCGCACTATTTCTTCGGCAAATATGTCCTGGAACTCGGCGAGCGCATCGTGCTCGGCGTGCCCGGTCTGAGCACGGTTTACAGCTCGGTGAAGCAACTCGTCGCGACCTTCGGTACCCACAATCGCAACCTGTTCTCCAAGGTGGTCATTGTCCAGTATCCGAGACCCGAGGTCTGGACGCTGGGCTTCCTGACCAGCAAGACCCAGGCGGAGGTGCAGGCGAAACTCGAGCGCGAGCTGTGGTCGGTGTTCGTCCCCACGTCGCCCAACCCGACCAGCGGCTTCGTGCTTTTTCTCGCGCCGGAGGAAATCGTCGAGGTCGAGATGTCGGTCGGCGACGGCATGAAGATGGTTCTTTCCGGCGGCGGCGTGGTTCCCGTCTGGCCCTCGCGCGACGACGCGCAGGCGGAACTGCGGCGCAGGGCACCCGGCGGATCAAAATAGGCGCCGCCCCACGGCTTCCCGGCTTGCCACGGGCTCCGGCGTGCAAACGTTGGGACGGTGCCCGGTCAGCAACTGCAAACGTCCGTCCTGGTCCTCACCCGCCAGCCGTCGACTTCGGATTCCTTCGAGCAATTCGGGACGTTCAGTGATGGCCATGGCATTCTGCCCTGCCTGCGTCGGGTCGCGCGCACCGCCACGCGGCCCGACACCGCGCTCGACCTGTTCGATGAAGCCGAATTGTGGCTCGAATCGTCCAACCAGGGCCGGACCTGGTTCATCCGCGAGAGCCGCGTTGAGCGGCATCACGCGGGCATCGGTCGGTCCTATGACGCCCTCAAGTCCGCCGCCGCCCTCGCCGGTCTCGTTCTGCGCAATCCCATTCCCCCCGACTCACAGGTCGCCGTCGGCGCGCTTCTGCGGCAGAGTCTCCAGGCGCTCGATGAAGGCGCCCGTCCCGACCTGGTCTGGTTCAAGGCACTGTACCGGTTTCTCCGCAACGAAGGCCTGCCCGTGAAGGAACACTGGTGGCTGCGGCTGGCGGAAGAAGACCGCTCCGCGACGGCCCAGCTTCTTCAGAGTCCCATTGCCGGACAGGATATCGCCGCCGCCGCCGCCATCCGATTCACCCGCCTGCTCGAGGATTGGGTCCGCGCTGAAACCGAAATCAAATTTCGTTAACATGGCGTCCCCCAGACCACTTTCGTGAATCCATCGCTCCCCTCTCGCGGTCATCTCTTTGTTCCGTAGGGTTGCCACTTCCGGCGGTCGCGGTTGGCGCAAGCGCCGCCCCCACAGAATGCCAATCCCACTCCGCATGCCCTTGAAGGAAAATCAATCCCGGCCAGTCCGGTCCTCGATTCGTCCGCCGCGCTGAGCACCGGTCATGCGATTCTCCTTTGCAGATCGGACGGCCAGTCTGAGCGTGGGCGAGTTCGCGTCCTTCGCCATCGGGCCGCGCGAGGGCGGACCGGGTGCGGCCGGACCCTGGCGCGCCCTGCTGGGTCAGCATTGGCACAATGAGCTGCGCAATCGCGCGCGCCAGGAGGACGCTACCACGGAGTTCGAGGTACCCGTCGACGAAACCGTCACCCACCGCGGCTGGAAGCTCATGCTGACCGGACGGATCGACCAGCGAGTGCCCGGTCGCGAAGGCCGCCCGGATCTCCTGCGCGAGATCAAGACCATCACCCGCGACGTGCCGGCACCCGAGGAAGAGCTGCGCGCCGACCATCCCTCCTATTTCCGCCAGCTTGCCACCTATCTGGTCCTGCGCCGCGTGCGCGGCACTCCCGGCACCGGCGAGCTCGTGTTCGTCGAGGCATCGTCCGGCCTGTCGCAGATCGTGCGCCTGACGCCATTCGACGAGGCGCTCGTGCATCATCAGCTCGATGCCCTCGTCGAATTCCTTGACTCCCGCCAGCAGGCCGCCGAACGACGGCGGCAACTGGTCTTCGCCGCGCCCTTCGCCGCACGGCGCCCGGGGCAGGAATCGGTGCCGGAAGAACTCGCCACCGCCTTCACCGAGGCGCGCCAGGTGTTCTTCGAGGCCCCGACCGGTTTCGGCAAAACCGGATGCGCGCTCGAGCACGCGCTCGGCCGGCTGCGCGCCGGCGAATTCGCGCGGGTCATCTGGCTCACCGGAAAATCCACGGGTCAAATCCAGGTGGTGCGCACGCTCGAGGCGATGACGGCTCCGGGCGGAGCACTGCTTCCGGTCTGGCAGGTGCGCAACAAGGCCGAGCACTGCGTCAACGACGTGTTTCATTGCGTGAGCGAGGCCTGCCGCTTCCTCGCCGGGTGCGCGGACCGCTGGCCGGCCAGCGGGCTGGCGCGGTTTTGTCGCGAGCCGCAAATCCCGCACGACCTTCCCGTCCTGCGCGCGGCCGGACGCGAGGCCGTCATCTGTCCGTACGAAATCACGCGCACCGCCCTCGCCTACCACGACGTGTGGATCGGCGACTACAACTACGTCTTCGCGCCGGGCAACCGCGGACTGTTCGCGGAACAGCCCGGCTTCAGCGCCGCCGAGACGCTGCTCGTGATCGACGAGGCCCATAACCTGCCTTCCCGCGTCGCAGATGCGCATTCGCACGTGGCGCGGTTTTCCGACGCCCGGGAACTGGCGCAGGTGCTTGAGCACGAGCGCGCGCCCGCCGCCCTGCAGCTCGCCGTCGACGCCTGGGCCCGGCTGCTCGGCGGACTGCGCCCCGCGGCATCGCTCGATCCCGACGTCGAGGAGGGCGTGGCCGATGCGCTCGAGCGACTGGTGGAACTCACGACCTCGCAGCCGCTCGACTATGCCGCGCTCGGTCCCGAGGCCAGCCGCCTGCTCTGGCAGTTTCCCGCGCTGCAGGAATTTCTCGACGACGAATCACTCGTGAAACTGCTCTGGATTGCGCGCGAAGGGGAGCTGTCGTTCACGTGCCTCGACGCCTCCGCCGTCATTGGCAACGTGCTGGCCTCGTTCGGCGGATCGCTCCTGATGTCGGCCACCCTGAGTCCGTTTGCCGACACCGCCGCCGCCTGCGGGCTGGCCGCACCGGCCGAACTTCCTGCCGCCAACGCCGGCCGTCCCTGGAGCTCCCGCCGCGCCCCGGCGCCCTGGCGCGAACAGGCCTATGATGTCGCCGTCGACGTGCGCGTGGACACCGCGCTGAGGCATCGCGTGGCGCATTACGACACGACGGCCGCAACGATCGAATTGCTCCGCGCGGCCTCGCCGGGCGCGGTCACCGTTTTTTTCCCATCCTATGCCTATGCCGACGCCATCCGGCGCGCGCTGGAGGATCGCGGGAGCGTGCTGCGCGTGGCCCTGCAGCCCAAGCTGCCCGACCTCGCCGCCCAGACCGCCTGGGTCGAGGAAAGTCTCGCGCTCGCCGATGCGTTGTTTCTGGTCCTCGGCAGCAGTTTCGCGGAGGGCATCGACCTGCTCGGCGGGCACGTGACCCACGCGATGGTGGTCGGCCCGGCTCTGCCCGAGGTGAACGCGGTGCAAAAGGCGCGGCAGGCGGCGCTCGCCGATTTCGGTCGCGAGGAGGCCTTCCGCCGCGTCTACCAGGTTCCCGGCCTGCAGAAGGTGAACCAGGCGCTCGGTCGCCTCGTGCGCGCGCCCGGACAGAAAGCGAAAATCATCCTCCACTGCCGCCGGTTCGCCGAACCGAGCTACGCCGCCCTCCTCGCGCCGGAGTATCAGATGTATCGCGAGATCGCCGACGATGCCGCCCTCGCCGACTGGCTGGGACTGTAGCCAGACAAGGCGTCTCCCCGGCGACAGCGAACCCGGGTCCCCCGGAAATCCACCTATTCGTAGCGAAGCGCCACGATCGGATCGATCCGTGACGCGCGACGGGCGGGAACGTAACTGGCGAGCAGGGCCACCAGCAACAGCAAGACGGCCACACCGACGTAGACAACGGGATCGGCGGGTTTCACCTGGAACAAAAGGCTCGTCATGAACCGGCTCAACAGCAGCGCGCCGATGATGCCCGCGACGAGGCCGATCACGGCCTTCACCAGTCCCTGCCGCAATATCATCTGCACAATCTGCCCCCGGCTGGCCCCGATCGCGCCGCGGATGCCGATCTCGCGGGTGCGCTGGGAAACATCATAGGCCAGCACGCCGTAGATTCCGAGGGCCGACAAAAACAGCGCGATGCCGGCAAAGGCCATCAGGAGATACATCACCGCCCGGCGATTGTCGAAGGAACCGCTCATCTCCTCCTCCAGGGTCGACGTGTCAAACAGCGGGATCGTCGGATCGATCGCGTGAATCTTCTCCCTCATCTCCGCGATGACGCTTCCCGCGGGGCGTTCGGTGCGCAGGAACCAGGTCATGCCGCCCGGGCGGCCCTGCGGCAGTTGATAGACGTAGGGATTCCCCGACTTTTCCTCGACGCCGTTGTGGGGAACATCCTTCACCACGCCGATGACCGTGGGCCAGTCCGCCTCCTTTTCCGGCCGGCCGCCGAAGGAAAGCTTTCCGCCGATCGCCGAGCCCTTGGGGAAAAACTTCCGGGCGAAACTCTCGTCGACCACAAACTCGCGGTCGGCCTTGTCGGCGTCGCCCGCGTTGAAGAAGCGGCCGGCCACCATCCGGAGTTTCATCGTCGCATAATAATCGGATGAAACCACCACCCGCCAGGCGCCCGGCTGCGGCGAGCCGGGGGGAAGCGGGTCGTCCGCCAGCGTGAGCGCATTGATGCCGATGCCCCCGCGGAACGGGGTGGAAAAGGAAAATGCCGCCGAGTGCACGCCGGGTATCCCCAGGAACGCCTGCTGCAGCCGATCCTGGATTCCCTTCGCCGCCTCGTCGCTGCTTCGATGCGCGGCCGGCAGGGCCACGCGCCCGGTGATCACCCCGTGCGGGTCAAAACCGGGGTCAACCTGGAGAACCTTGGCGAAGCTGTGGATGAGCAGGCCCGCGCCGGTCAGCAGCATCAGCGCCACCCCGACCTGGACCACCACGAGGGAGCTGCTCAGGAAACGCAGGCCCCGGCCGGACGAGGCGCTGCGCGAACTCTGTTGGATCGACGCCACCAGGTTGGAACGCAGGACGTGAAAAACCGGGACCAAGCCGATCAGCACACCAATGACCACGGTGAGCAGGACCGCGAACCCCAGGACATTCGGGTCGAGGGCGGACGGCAGGGACTGCGGAAGCATTTTCGCCATGAAATGGTTGAAGGCGCGCAGCGAACCCCAGGCCACCGCCATGCCGAGAAGCGCCCCCCAACCGGTGAGCAGGAGGCTTTCGGTCACGAGCTGACGCGCAATGGTCGCGCGGCTCGCCCCGAGCGCCGAACGGATCGCGAGCTCGGACTCGCGGACGTTCGAGCGCACCAGCAGAAGGTTCGCGACATTCACGCAGCCGATGAGGAGAACAAAGGCGACTCCGGCCTGCAGCAGCAGCAGCGTGCTGCGCACCGGTTCGACCCGCTCAGCCTGGAACTCACCGACCTCCACCCGGACGCCTGAGCGCTCCATGAACGTCCGGGTCGGCGGTGGCGCCGCGTCGTAATAACGTTTCTCCAGAGTGCCGATCTCGGCGTTCGCCTGCGCGACCGTCACGCCCTTTTTCAACCGTCCGAATTGGAAAATATAGAGGGCGTACCGGCCGCGCGGATCCTCCTGCTGGGCCGTCCACGTGACCGGCCGGAAGAATTTCACCTGGGCGTCGAACGCACTCATCGCCCGCGGAGCCACGCCGATGATTTTCAACGGGACGCTGTCGACCCGGATCGTCTTTCCGATGATCCCCGGATCCTCGCCAAAATGCTGTTCCCAGAAGGACTGGGTGAGCACGGCCACGTTATCCTGGCCCGTCTTGTTGTTCTCCGCGGTGAAGAAACTGCCGAGAAGCGGCCGGACCCGCAGCAGGTCGAACAGTTCGGCGGAGATGGCCGCGCTCTGGATCCGTTCGGAGGAACCCTCCTCGCCAAACATCGACTCGCCCGGCCCCCACAGGGAAAGAGTCTCGAACGACTTGGCGTTTTTCTTGAAGTCGACGTACTGGGTGACGTTGCTCGGCATCTTGTTCAGGCCCGCCTTGTGGGCCGAGGTGAAGATTTCGACGATGCCGGTTGAATCCTGGAAGGGCAGCGGCCGCAGCATCAGCGAATAGACAATGGAAAAGATCGCCGTGGTCGCGCCAATGCAGAGGGCCAGGGTGACAAGGGTCGTCGCCGTGAAGCCGGGGCTCTTGCGAAATTGGCGAGAAGCCTGCCGGAGGTCCGCCCGGATTCCGTCGGCCGTTCGCACCGGCCATGACGCGCGGCGATCGTGGTCGCGGCCCGCTGGGAAAACCGAATCGGGGATGGATGGGGTGCTCATGAGGAATCCCTGGTTGCGTTGGCCATCAATGCTCGGCCGGGGCCATTCGAATGTCCAGATGGACCGCGCCGGCGAAATACATGATGGGACTGTTCCCTGCCCTTGTCCGGTCGTCAGGCGGCGCGTTCAAAACTTCCGTTGAATGCAGTCGCGGGCGCGATGGGATGGAGATTTTAAGGAGAAGAGTCGCCGAGGAGGCCTGCGATCACCGATTTTGCCGCCGGCTCGATGGCCACGCGCGGAGTATCGACGGTGCATTCGAAGCGACGATCAAAGCGAGAACCCACGGCCACCAGCCGGGATTGCGACCGGTCCTCCGTCTCGTCGATCCATTTCCCGTCCCGCATCAACTGCGGCGTGAAACGATTAAAATACAGGGTGCCGAATTGCATCGAAAACGGGATCGTGATCGATGACCACGGCGATCCGAGTCTCCAAGCCAGTCCCCTCTTTGGGTCGACCCAGTAGCAATCCACCGCACCGGCAGACGTCGCCTCCGCCGCCATCAGAACCCCTTGCGTCGCATTCTTGCGGGCTGGCCGCTGGATGGTGAAGGGGGTGATGCCGGCGAGCAGCACCCGCACGCCATCACCCGCCATCGTCCGGCCGGCATCAAGCGACTGCGCGAGCAGGACCTCCGGCTTTTGCAGAATGCCATGAATGACCACCCGGCACGCCGGTGGCGCGGCATTCATCCGATCCATTTCCTCCCGGCTTAGTTCCAGTGCGATGCGCACGACGTCATGGCGAATCTCTCCGGATGCCCGATGCAGCTCGTTGCCGCGCACAACATCGTCTTGGTGCGGCCCGCGAGAAGATTCGTGGGTCATCAACCACGCATCCGTTTCCGGATCCCAGCTTTTTTGCCAGGAATCCCGGGCCGGCAGGCCCAGCGCCAGGCGGATCGGCATCCGATCGGCAAAGGGGTGGATCGCCCGCTGGCGCTGCCTCACAACTTCTCCATCCGGCCAGCGGAACTCCACGTCCGCCCATCCTTGGCCCGCGACCAGATCGTCCGGCAATCCGGACAGCGTCAGATCGAGATCCAGGACGAACGCCGCAGTGTCGTTGCCGTTGCTCCGCATGGCATCGTGCAGTCCTTCGATTCGCGCGGTAATGCCCTCACCGCCGGCGGAACGCCAGAGCCAGGCCCGACGGGCGGCGAAAATGTCCCATGGCCCGCCCGCGACCAGAGCCGCCGCCGAGAGCGCTCCCACGCCCAGGATCACCGTCGGCCAGAGATTTCCGCGATTCACGTACCGCCAGCCGACGGCGACACTGCCCGCCACGACGATGAACACCAACGCCAGGAGGAGCCGGCTGGCGAGAAGCTCGGCCGTCACCGTTTGCACGAATCCGGAAACCGAGACCGTCAGCACCACCACAAACAACGCCGTCGACAGCGCGGCCGTGACCAAAACAAAGCGGCCCGCGTGGCTGACCTGCGAGCCGAGCACGAACGCGGGAAATATCGCCGCCGTCTGCCAGCCCAGGATCCGGAGGCTCGCGATAGCGAGGTCGGAGGCACCGTAGCCGCAATGGATCCACCAGGGCATCCAGATCAGCAACGGCGGCAACCCGAGCATCAGCAGGGCCGTCAGCATCTTCGCCGACAGCAGTCGGGCTCCCGAAATCGGACGCGTCACCCAGAACGCGTCCGGACCGTCGAGCGGGTCCTCGCGCACGAGCATGGCGGCCAGGAAGAAGGTCAGGACCAGACTTATCCCTGCCGCGAGGTTTAGATACATTCCGGTCTGCTCGAATCGGTTCCAGGAGGCGCTGGCCCGGGACAGAAGCCGCGCACTTAAGAATACCTGTACGACCGTCATCCCCAGCCATGGGACCAGAGGATACCGGAGCAGAACGATGTCTTTGCGGGCGATATGCCAGGTGAGATTCATGCGGCCACCCCTTTCCGGTCCCGGCGCTGCTGCCGGGCAATGACGAGAAGGATTTCCCGCAGCGTCATCGGCCCTG
>DASYDZ010000121.1:0-11713 GCA_036499305.1 Candidatus Didemnitutus sp. | reverse complement strand
GCCAGTTGCGCCGCCTTCTGGCGCGTCTCCTGGTCGCACCCGCGGCCCGCCGCGCCCGGCAGGTGTATCTGTGTGCGCCGCTGGTCCGCGGCCGCAAGGGCCATCATGAGCCGATCGCGAAATGGATCGGCCGGCAGGGCTTCGAGCTCATGCGCGCCGACGGTCGCCTGCTGCGCGTGGACACCTTCCAGAAGCTCGACCGCTACAAGGAACACGACATCGAGGTCGTGGTCGCGGATCTCAAGGCCTGCGCCAGGGAAGACCGGACTGGCGTCGCGGCGCTCGATCGGGCGCTGACCCTCGGCAAGGGTTCCTGTTTCCTCGCGATGCCCGACGGCAAGGTGCTGTCCTGGCTGTCGACCACCCGCACCGACATCGAGTCGGGGGAATCCTTTCCCGAACTCGATCCCAAACAGTTCTCCTTCAACTCCCCGAAGGGCTGGTGTCCGACGTGCCGCGGACACGGGCGCATCTACGACTGGATGCTCGAACCCGACGAGGACGACGAGCGCTCGGACGAGGTGGCGGACGCGTTGCGCGCGTTCGACCCCGACGATCCGTCGATCAACGGCCGCCTTTGCCCGACCTGCCATGGAGAACGCCTGAGCCGCATCGCCCGCGCGGTGAAGCTGCGCCGCAAGGGAGCTGACCCCATCTCGCTGCCGGGACTCCTCCGGCACACTTCCGGCGAACTTCTCCAGGTTCTTCGCTCGCTCGACCTCGATGCACGCGGACGCCTGATCGTCCGCGACATCATTCCCCAGATTGAAGAGCGCCTGCGGTTTCTCTCGCACGTCGGCCTCGACTACCTTTCGGCGGACCGGCCGACCGAAACCCTTTCCGGAGGCGAAGCGCAGCGCATCCGCCTCGCCGCCCAGCTCGGCTCGAACCTGTCGGGCGTGCTCTATGTACTCGACGAACCGTCGATCGGCCTGCATGCGCGCGACAACGATCGCCTGATCGAGACGCTCGAGGCCCTGCGCGAAAAAGGGAACACGTTGCTGGTGGTCGAACATGATGACGCCATCATGGAGCGCGCCGACCGCATCATCGACCTCGGTCCCGGCGCCGGCGTGAACGGGGGCCACGTGCTCGCGAACGACACCCCCGGGAACCTGAAGAAGAATGAACGCTCGCTCACCGGTCTTTATCTCGGCAAAGGCATACCGCATCCCTTGCGCGGATCATACCGCGACGTGGCGCCATGGGACGGGTTGCCCCGAACCCGCTCGAAGCTCGCCCGGGACAATCCGCTTCACCATGACTGGCTCGAGCTGTCGGGGATCAACCATCGCAACCTTCGCGACCAGAAAATGCAGCTCCCCCTGGCCCGGCTGACGATGGTCTGCGGTCCGAGCGGCGCCGGAAAATCCACGCTGTTCCGTGACATCCTGCACCCCGCGGTCGCGTGCGCCATCAAGCGCCGCAAAACGATTCTGTCCGGTCCTGAATTTGTCCGTCATGGCGGCTGGATGGACGACACTCCTCGCGCCGACGGAGCCCCATCGCCGCCGCCTTTTGCCCGGCTCACGGGAGCGTCCGCTTTTCGGTCCGTCATCGAGGTGGACCAGGCGCCCATTGGCAAGACCCCGCGGTCAACCCCGGCGACCTACCTCGGGATCTTCGATCTGATCCGCCAGTTCTTCGCCACCCTCCCCGAATCCCGGCTGCGCGGGTTCGGCCCGGGGAGGTTCTCGTTCAACACCCCCGGAGGCCGCTGCGACACCTGTGCCGGCGCCGGCCGGATCAAGCTCGAGATGGCCTTCATGCCCGATTCGTACCTGCCGTGCGAAGCCTGCGGCGGATCGCGCTACGGTCCGGAAGTCATCGATCTGACCTGGAAGGGCCGCACGATCGGAGACGTGCTCAAGCTTTCGTTCGATGAGGCGGTCGCCTTCTTCGACTTTCACGCGCAACTCAAGGAGGTCTGCCAGCTCATGGCGGACTGCGGGCTCGGCTATCTGACCTTGGGCCAAAGCAGCCCTTCGCTGTCGGGCGGCGAGGCGCAGCGCCTCAAGCTCGTCACCGAACTGTCGCGGGGCCTGCAGTCCTTCAAGGAACGGTCCCGAGGCTTGCAGCCCCACAATCTGTATCTCCTCGAGGAGCCCACGATCGGATTGCATCTCAGCGACTGCGAAAAACTGATCAAGGTCCTGCATCGTCTCGTCGACCAGGGTCACACCGTGGTGGTCATCGAGCATCACCTCGACCTGCTCGCCGAGGCCGATTACATCATTGAGCTCGGACCCGGAGGCGGGCCGCATGGCGGCAGGATCCTCTACCAGGGCGAGTTGGCCGGCCTGCTCAAAGTCAAACGCAGCCCGACCGCGCCCTACCTGCGGGACAAGCTGAGGGCGCAACGACGCCCGGCGGGCCTCCGCTGACGGCGCAATTTATTTTCCCGCCAGCGACTCGAACGGCGCCCTCGACCGGACCATTCGGGTCCCCGCCGGCCGGCAGAGCGCCGATTTGGGCCGATCGGTGACGTCAAACAGGACCGCTTGAAGCAACATTTGGAACCCGAGCAGCGTGGGCAGCAAGGCCACCGCCACCGTGCCGGCACTCTGCACCTCGTGCGTCGCGTGGCCCAGGATCCATCGGTAGGCGCCGAAGCCGACGCCGAAGGCCAGAGCACACCCGCCGCCAAGCAGCAGCACCGTGACCGCATTGATGTCGTAGATGAAGTAGCGCCAGATGAGACGACGCACGAAGCCGAGCATCAGGCGCGGGGGAAAACCCAGCAGCACGGCCCGGGTGCGCAGGGACGACTTTTCACCGGCATAGCGCGCGGGCATCGGCACGTCGACCGCCAGCGCCCGCACGATGTTGAGCTGGATCAGCATGCTGTTCTCGAAAAAGAATCGCCGCGACAAATGGTCGAGATTGAGCAGGCGCAGCGCGGCGGCGTGGACCGCGGTGTATCCGTTGGCCGGATCCGCCACGTTCCAATAGCCGCTCGCCGCCTTGGCGAGAAAGGTCAGCCCCAGGTTGCCGAAGCGACGCACCGCCGGCATCGCACGCAGCGCCGCGAGATCGTAGAAACGGTTTCCTTTGGTGAAATCCGCCTCGCCCGCCAGGATCGGCTCAACCAAGGCCTCGAGGTGTCGGGGATTCATCTGGCCGTCCCCGTCCATCTTCACCACGACGTCGCATCCCGACGCCAGCGCCGCACGGTAGCCGGTAGCCATTGCGGCGCCCACGCCCCGATTGCGATCGTGGCGCACGATCTTGAGACGCGGATCCTCGCACCTGGCCTCCAGCACCCGCGCGGAACCCTCGGGGCACGCGTCATCGACCGCGATGATTTCATCAATCCATGCCGGAATGCCGCGCACGACCTCCACCACGCGGCCCCCAACGGCATAACAAGGGATCACCACGGCAACGCGCGGTTTGTTGGTATATTCGTTTTTCACGACCATTGCCGGATGGCTGCCCTCAGCCGGCGGGCGCGCTGGTATTGGAGAAAACCGATCGCATGGCAAGCGCGCCGTGCCGACCGGGCGGTCCATGCCCCGTGGATACCGTCCGGTCGCGGGACAATTCATTCCGTCCCCGCCGGATCGGCGAAGATGCGGACTTCCAGTTCCGGGAAGTGGCCGCCCGGATAAACCATCACATGCGCCGACCCGTCGGGCGCTGTCTGCAACCACCGGTGCCAGGCCGGATGAGGCGAACTCGGAACCGGAAAATGCTCATAAAGAAGAAGTCGTTCCCGGGCGTCATACCAGGCCATCTCCACCACGGCCCCATCGCTCGGCGATGCGGGCACCCGCGGAATCTTGAATTCGTACAGGCGGCCGGCCGTCACCGGAATGTCTGCGTTGCGCCGGCCAGGGAGCAGCGATCCGATTTCCCGCGGCGCCGTGCCGGAGAGCGGCCGTTCCTCCAGACGATAAAGCCGGACCCGCTGGTTTGCCTCGAGAAGACGGGCATGCCGACCCAGGAATTCCGTCGAGAACACCCCCGGCCACTCGGTCTCGGGATGGTCGGCGATCCAGACGGTATCGACGTCGATCAGCAAATGCGTGATCCCATCACGGTGCAGCACCTCCAGCGCGCTCCGGGCATCCCATGGTCGCGGCGAATCGGGCATCAGTTCCCGCAGCGGCCGGAGCAGTCGCGCATCGCCGTGCGGCAGACTGATCACCCGGACGCCAAATGAAAGTTGGTCCCGCAGCCAGGGCACCTGCCACAGCGTGCCGACCACCTCGTCGGGATGATTCGCCAGATAGCGCGACGCCGCGTAGGCCGGCAACTGGCGGGTGAGATAATGATCCGTCGTCTCGCGCCCGAGGCACCAGTTGAGCGGCAACGCGGGACCGTCGGGATCCTGCCACATCCAACTCGCCGGGCGCGCGGTGCCGAGAAACAATCCGGCCACCGTGAGCGCCACGAGCGAGAAGCCCAGCAGATGCCGCGCCAGGCCCCGCGCAAAGGCGAATGATCGCCCGGCCTCCGCCAGCATCGCCGACCCAAAGGCCGCCACGAACAATGAGTATCGAAGATTCTGCTCGGTGGTGAACCAGAACACGGCGCCCACCAGCCCGGCCACCGCCCAAAATCTCGCCGGTCGTGGCCAGACCGGGAGGCTGATCAAAGCCGCCCCGATCAGCGACAGAAAGGCCGGATGATAGGATCCGAGTTCCGCAAAACGCCCGGGCTCAAAAAACACCCGGATGGCCGCTGCCGGCAGTTGCCAGTCGATCGGCACTCCGAACCGGAGCAGTTGGGGCACGTTCCAGTCGAGCGGGCTCGGAAAGATCCAGCTCGCGAACGGGTAGACCGGATTCGAGGTCAGCACAAAACTGCGCGCGAGAAAGGGCAGCAGCGACAGGGTTGCCCCCGCGAGCAGACAGGCCACCCCGACGATCGGACGGTTCCGTGATCTCCCGGTCGAGGTTGGCGTCACCTGCCGCCGCCAAAGCAGGACAACGCATCCCAAGGCAAAGATCAGGGCGACCACGCCGTTGAGTTTGATCGCCGAGGCCGTTCCCCCAATCAGACCGGCAATGAACAGATGGCGTGGCGCTCCGTCGACGGTCCAGCGCCGGGTGGACTCCACGGCGCCGAACAGCAGGGTCGCCTGCAACAGGTCGACGAATCCGTGCATCAGTTGCCAGCCGACGATCGTGCTGCCGGCAAAAGCGAAAGCGACCCCCAGCCCCCAGGCGGTTGGACGGTCGCGGGGCAAAATCCAAACCGCCGACAAAATGCTGAGGCACGCGAAGGCGACCACCTTGCCCACTGCCTGCCCCCCCATCGGCAGGAGGAGAAGAAAAAGCGATTCCCCGGCCACTCCCATGTACGACAGCTCAATTTCCGGGTGCGCCGTGAGCGCCCCTTCGCGAAGCCACATTACCGGCAGCGCGATCCGGCCGCCCGTCGCATCGCTGCCCGTCTCGGGCGCCAGCGCCGCCATCCAATATACCAGGAGCAGGGCCAGAAAGGCACCGCCAAGGATTGCGGTCCAGCCGGGGCGAATCGAAGGCGCGCGCATAACCCCCCACCCGCGCCGAACCATGGGCGTTAGCGAGGGCGCTGCCCAAACGGTCAGGGCGAGCATCGCAGTCGCGAGCACCCACGGGTGGGCGAGATGAGCAACGCCGAGGGCAAACCCAAGCAAAACGAGAATCGTCAGCCCGACTCCAAAGTAAACCACGTGAGACGGTTCGCTCCGCGGCGCACGGGTCCCGGCCCGGGATAAAACTCGTGCTCCAAGGGCAGGAACCACCAGCATCAACCAGGCGGTCAGAATGACGTCGCCGCTGCTCCCGGTAGCCAGGGCGACGCCGATGCCGGTCAGGACAAAAGGCAGCCCGAAGACCCAATTTGCGACGAAGGGGCCGGCCCAGTTCGCGAGCGACCAACCGACGCCCCACGCAACGCCGACGATGACCAGAATGAGAATCCGAATCCAGTCCCGCTCCGCCGCCAGCGATTCAAACTGAATCCAGGCATGTCCAATGGCGCCGACCGCCCAGGTCAGTCCCGACAAAACAAGGCCCAAGGTCCAGCGCCGGTTCGCCAGGCAAGCCAGCGCGGGCGCCGCGAGGGTGGCGAGGAGGACAAAAACGGCCATGGCATCCGCGCGATGGCCGAAGGAGGAACATGCGGCGCGCAACCAAGCGCCGCCGTCGGTGCCGCCATAGGCCACCGTCACGGCGACTCCGGTGACAACGAGAACAACCAGAGCCAGAGGTATCGACCATGTCCGCAATCTTCGAATCCGGCCAAGAACCCGCTTCGCCGGCGGCGGGCCAGCGGCTTCAGCACGTGCCGCCAGGCTCATGAACGTCGGCTCCGGATCATTTTGGAAGCCAGCGTGACGACCGAGGCAAGCCACGCAATAAAATGCGCGATGGAATCGCCTTTCGGAATGCCCGGTTACGGGATCCCCAGCGCCAGCCTGGGCGCAATCTCAAGCGCCATGCCGTCGTCGACCAGAGCTCCGGCCTCCCGTTCCGCCCAGGCGGCAAAGGCAATCATCGCCGCGTTGTCCCCCGTGTGCCGGGGCACTGCACAAAAGACCGGAAGATTTCGCTCCTCGCCGAGCGCCCCGAGCTGCTCGCGCAAGCAGCGGTTGTTGGCGACGCCTCCGGACAGGCCGACGCTTTGCCAGCTCTCGCCCCCCGGCCCCGACCGCAGGTCCACGGCATGGCCTGTCTTCCGCACCAGCGCGTCAAAAACGGCGGCCTGATAGCTCGCCGCCAGATCGGCCTTGCGGCTGACGACCTCGGCGGCGGTCATCTTCTCGAGTTGGTAGCGCAAGCTCGTCTTCAGCCCGGAAAAACTGAATTCCAAGGTGGCCTTTCGCGGCACCGCCTTCGGAAATGGAAACGCCATCCGGTCTCCGTCGCGCGCGAGAATTTCCACCCGCGGTCCTCCGGGGTAGCCCAACCCCAGCAGCTTTGCGCCCTTGTCGAGAGCCTCGCCGGCCGCGTCGTCCATGGTCGAGGCCAGAAGCCGCAGCCGGCGCGAACGGTCGATGGAATAGAGAGCCGTGTTGCCTCCGGACACCAGCAGCCCCAGATGGGGCAACAGGATCTCGAACGCACGATCGAACTCACCCGGATTATGTTCGTGAAGCTCGATGAAGGGTGAGAAGGCATGCGCCCGCAGGTGGTTGACGCCGACGATCGGCACCCGCCAGGCCAGCGCGAGGCTCTTCGCCGCGGCCACTCCCATCGCCAGGCATGCCGCCAGGCCGGGTCCCTGCGTCACCGCGATTCGCGTGATCTCGCCGGACTTCACGGTGGTCAGCACCCGCTGCAGCAACGGTCCGAAATGCGCCAGGTGTTCGCGGCTCGCCAGATCGGGCACGACGCCACCGTAGGTCTCGTGCAGCGCAATCTGGCTGTGGACCCACTCGCCCACGATGCCCCGCGCCGGATCGAACAGCGCCATCGCCGTCTCGTCGCACGAGCTTTCGAGCGCGAGGATCATGTCGGCTCAGGGTGCGGCGCCGGCCGGACCGCGGGTCGCCAGCACTCCGGTAAGCACCTCCGCGGCGGCATCAAGCTGCATATCCTCGATCGGCTGGAAGCCAAAATGATCGGCAAACTCGGCCGGGTTGTCGACATCCGTGCGCGACTCCTGGAGGCGCAGTTTGGATTCGTCGTCCGCGGAAATCTCGACCTCGACCTGCGGGCTCACCCCATGTTCGTGGATGGTGATGCCGCTCGGCGTAAAATAGCGCGCGGTGGTGAGGTGCATGCCCTCGCCGTTCTGCAGGTCGATCACCGATTGCACCGACCCCTTGCCGAAGGAGCGCTCGCCGACAATCACGGCGCGCTTCGTGTCCTTCATCGCCCCCGTGACGATCTCCGCGGCGCTGGCCGTTCCGCCGTTGATCAGGACCGCGATCGGATAGGCGCGATGGGGATGCTTGCCATCGGCCCGATAGTCCTGGCGTGAATCCGTCGAACGGCCCTGCGTGTACACCACCAGTTCATCGCGGTCGAAAAACTCACCGCACACGTCGATCGCCGCATCGAGCAGTCCGCCCGGGTTGTTGCGCAGGTCGATCACGAGCGCCTTCATGCCCTTTTTCTCCAACTGCCCCAGGGCCTGGGAAAATTCCTCGCCGGTGTGCTCGCTGAATTGGGTGATCTGCAGATAGCCGATCCCGTCGGGTCGGATCGCGGTGTTGCGGACCGAGTGAAGGAGAATCTTCTGCCGCTTCAGCTTGAAATCGATTTCCTTGTTCACCGCCGGCCGGAACATGGTCAGCACAACGTCGGTGTCGGGCTTGCCGCGCAACAGTTTCACACTCTTGTCCAGCGTCGGGCTTTCGAGTTCCTGGCCGTCGACCTTGATGAGGAAATCACCGCGCCTGATTCCGGCGCGTTCGGCCGGCGTTCCCGCAATCGGCGTGATCACCACGATTTTGTTGTCGCGTTGCTCGACCTCGATGCCAACGCCGCTGAACTCGTTCGTGAGCTCCTCCTCCGCTTCGGAATACTCGTCGGCTGTCATGAACTCCGAATGCGGGTCGAGCTGTCCCACCATGCCCTTCAGGGCCGCACGCGTCAGGTCATCGTAGCCGGCTTTCGCGCCGTCATAGTACTCCTCGTGCACCATCTGGGCCACGTCGCGATAATAGCGGACATTGCGGTCGCGCTCGCGATCCGGCCACCAGCTCGGGGCCCCGGAATGGCGGGAAACGACCTGCGCCAGCAGGAACCCCACCGCGACCGCGCCGGCAATCGCCAGGAACCGCTTGAACGAGCTCATGCCCTGCGCGCCGGAAATGGGCACGAACGCATCGGCAGGAAACGATTGAGCATGGACGGAACAGTGGGCAATTGTCCCGGTTTGTAAATGGGTTCCTCGGAACAGTTCCACGAAATCTTTCGCCGCGAGCCGAAGACCCGCGAAGGCGTCTCGTTTGCCCGCTTCATGGAGCTCGCGCTTTATCATCCGGAGGTTGGTTACTATACCCGGCATCGGCCGCGCATCGGGCGCGAGCCCGCCACCGACTTCTTCACGGCGACGTCGCTGGGACCGATCTTTGGCGAGCTGGTGGCCGCTGCGGCAACCGAATTGATCAAGCCGCACGACCCCTCCGAATTCACTTTTGTGGAGATGGGCGCCGAGCGACATTGGACGGCGGGTGAATCCACCCTGAGGGGCATCTTCGATGGCGTCCGCCACCCCTTCGGCCGATACCAGCCTGTCCCCTTGGACGAGTTGGGAGAACCTCCCCGATTTCTGTCGGCGGCGAAGGACGTCGGCGGCGAAGCCCGCCATCCAACGGGGTCTGTCCCTGTATCATCAAATTCAACAGGGCCTGTCCCTGTATCGCGCACCATTCTGTTTTCCAATGAGTTGTTCGATGCCCAGCCGTGTCATCGATTGGTCTGGCGAGACGGCCGCTGGCGCGAATCCGGGGTCGCCCTTCGCGACACCAGGCTGGTCGAGGTCGAACTGGATGCGCTGTCCTTCGAAGCAGCCGCCATGGAAGAAATGCTGCCGAAATCCGCGGAGGCCGGCTACCGACTTGACCTGCCCCTGGCGAGCCGGCGCCTGCTGCGCTCGTTGGTCGAGGCGCCTTGGAACGGGCTTTTTCTGGCGTTCGACTATGGCAAATCCTGGACGACACTAGCCGCAGATACCCCGCAGGGCACGTTGCGCGCCTACTCGCGGCATCGTCAAAACCCCGACGTGCTCGATGCATCCGGTGAACAAGATCTGACCTGCCATATCTGCTGGGATTGGCTGGCTGACGACCTGCGCTCAGCGGGTTTCGAGACACCGGTTATCGAATCCCAGGAGGCTTTTTTTGCCCGCCGGGCGACTCAATTCCTGGCATCCGCGGTTGCCGCCGAGGCGTCCCGATTGACGGCCCGCAAGCAGGCGATCATGCAGCTCCTCCATCCTGCGCATATGGGACACAAATTTCAGGTGCTGAGCGCTTTAAGGACTTAACCCGGCCCCGGATTCGCGCGACGAATTCCCTTGCCTAGGCATCGACCCGCCCTTTACTCAGAACCTTTTAACTCGAAACACACCATGGCCAGAATTTGTGCAATCACCGGAAGACGCCCCGTCAAGGGCAGCATCATTAACCGCAAGGGTCAGTCCAAGAAAAGCGGGGGCATCGGCACGCACGTCACCAGCAAGACGCGACGCAAATTCCGTCCGAATTTGCAGCGCATCCGCGTCAAGCTTCCGGGCGGCGGAACGAAGCGGCTCTGGGTCTCGGTCAAGGCCATCAAGGCCGGCTTGGTCGAGAAAGCCTGATTCCGGCTTCCATTTTCTCACTCCGAACCCGCGGGAAACCGCGGGTTTCTTTTTTTCCCGGATCAATCACGCCATCGAAAGCAAATCCGCGTATTCAGGGTGCCGCCGCATGAACGTGGCAACATACGAGCATTCGGGAATCACCTTGTGACCGTCCCGGCGGGCGTCATCCAAGGCGGCCCGGACCAGCTTCTCGGCGATCCCCTGCCCGCGCAGAGCCGGCGGAACCCACGTGTGGGTGAAGGTCTGCCGCGTGCCGTCGAGTTCGTAGTCGAGCGACGCCCGCTCCGTCGCGAACACGAGCTCGTATCGCCGCGCCACCGGATCATGTCGGATCTCGCCCGGACTCATGTCGCGAGGAAATCCATGACGGCGGCCGGCGCAAATCCGCGCTTCAGGCGTTCGGCTTGAGCGGGCGGCGCATGACGAGGGCCCACAGTTCCTCGCGCCCCTCGATGCGCAGCATCCAAAGCGCGACACCGTAAACCGCCACTCCCAACGGAATTAGTCCGACGACCGCGATCAGGTCGGCGCGCCGCCCCAGGCCGAAGCCCTGCAATTCATGCCAGCCAAACCAAACGAGGCCCGCCATCAACGCCGTGGCCACGACGATCTTCATCACCGTTCCCCAATGTGAGCCAAAGGCCAGCCCGGGGAGCCGGCGCGTCAGGGCAACCTGGAGCAGGATCGTTTGCACGAGAATGGCGGTGGTGCTCGCGAGAACGAGGCCGTAGGCACCCAGGACCCGCTTGAGCACGAGGCTGAGGACCAGGTTCAGCACAAAATCGATCAACGCGACGCGCACCGGTGTCTTTGTATCCTTGATCGAATAGAAGGCCCGCACCGTCAGGCTCGAAATCGAGAACAACGGCATGCCGATCACAAAGAGCGACAGCAGCGGCGCCATGAGCGCGGTGTTATCCGCAGTGAACTGCCCGCGCTGATAAAGGAGGCGCACAATCGGTTCGCTCAGCAGACCCAGGCCGACCGCGGCCGGCACATTGATTGCCAGGATGAGGCGGAGTCCGCGATGAAAGTCGCGGCTCATCGCCTTCATGTCACCCTGCGCCGCGTGCCGCGCGAGAAGAGGGTACACCACGGTGGCGATGGCAATGGCGAACACTCCGATCGGCAGTTCCATCAAACGATTCGCGTAGAACATCATCGTGGCCGCAGAGATCGGCAGCGAAAAAGCGAGAATCCGCGACACGAAGATGTTGATCTGGTAAATCGCGGTGCCCAGCAGGCCGGGCAGCATCAGCCGGGCGACCTGCCTGACCCCGGGAGGCAACTGGAGCGTGAAGTGCGGCCGCCAGCCGAGCCGCACGAGCACGACGGCCGGAACTGACATCTGGAAAAATCCTCCGACGAGCACGCCCGCGCACAGCCAATGCACCTCGCCCAAAGGCGTCGATGCATAGTGGAGGCCGGCCCCGCCGAGCGAGGCGATCATCGCGACGTTCAGCCA
>DASYDZ010000120.1:0-36035 GCA_036499305.1 Candidatus Didemnitutus sp. | reverse complement strand
ATGATCGAGCGCATCAAGCAGGTGCGCAGCGAGGGCGATTCGGTCGGCGGCGTGATCGAGTGCCGGGTCCGCGGCGTTCCGGCCGGCCTGGGCGAACCCGTGTTCGACCGCCTCGAGGCCGACCTCGCGAAGGCGATGTTGTCGCTGCCCGCGACCAAGGCTTTCGAAATCGGCAGCGGATTTGCGGGGACCGCGCTCAAGGGGTCGCAGCACAACGATGCATTTGTGTCCCGCGAGGGAAAAATCGGAACGGCGACGAACAACTCCGGCGGCGTGCAGGGCGGCATCAGTGACGGCGAGGAGATCCGCTTCCGCGTCGGCTTCAAGCCGACGGCCACGATTCTGCAAAAACAGGCGACGGTCGACATTCACGGCGCCCCGACGGAGCTGCTGGCCCGCGGCCGCCACGATCCCTGCGTTGTCCCGCGCGCGGTCGTGATTGTCGAGGCCATGGCGGCGCTCGTCCTCGTCGATCACTGGATGCGGCACGCCGCGCAGAACAAGACGTTTGATTGGAAGTAATCGGGAGCGGAGGGATTTGACCGATGGGACTCGGTGTCCTCATCGGGCCGTGAGACACCGGATGGTCACGCGGACATCCCGGACTGTGGGCGCAGTCGTTCCTCCGCCGCATTCGCGCCCGCTTCCTGTATTGTCTTTTTGGGGAATTGCGCCTCTTTGCGAACCCATGGGTTCTTCGCCAGCTTCCGTTTATTTTGTGCTGGGCACGCCGGGCTCGGGCCGGCGCGAAATTGTGCTCGACCTGGTGGAAAACGGCCTCGGCCTGGAGGAGAAAGTCCTGGTCCTGATGGCGAAGCACGAGCCGGCGAATCCCGCCGAGGAGAAACTCGCGCGGCGCCCTGGCACCGGGATCGTGCGGCTCGCATGGACGGCGGAGGCGCTGCCGGAAGTCGATCTTCCGGACGGAGCCACGGTGTTTTTCCTCGCCGACCCGCTGGCGGATGCGATCACGCAGATCGAGTCGCTTCAGCCCTGGCTGCTGGCGCGCGGTGCGCAACTGGCGCGCGTTTTCACCGCGGTCGACTGCCAGTTCGCGGAGAAGCATCCGCCGCTGCGGCTCTGGTACGCCGCCTGCATTCATTTTTCGGATGTGGTGTTCCTCACCAAACGCGCCGGGGTGGAGAACAAGTGGGTGAGCGACTTTCTCCGGCATTTCGAGTCCGAGTGTTCGCCGGCGCTTTTTCTGCAGCTCAAGAAGGGCGGCATCGCCAACCCCGCCCTGGTCCTGAATCCCGAGCCGCGGCGGCTCTCGCAGTATTTCGACGAGGCCGCCGATTTTTCGGCGCTCGAGATCGAGACGGATGACGAGGATGACGACGAGGAGGTCGACGATGGCCTGCCGTCACCCGAGTCCTACTTCGAGCGCCTGCGAAGCGGCCGCCGGGTGCGGGAGATTCCGGACGTCACCAAGTACCTCGCCGCCGTCGGAAAATAGGCCGCCCGGTTATCGTCGTGGCGATCCCGCCAGGTCCGGAGATGGTGGCCGCATGATCCTCCCTGAAAGCTCCCCCGCGATGAAGACCTCCCAGACGCTTCCGACGCGGCGCACGATGTATCGCGCGCTGGCGCGCCGTGACGCGGCCTACGAAGGCGTTTTTTATACCGCCGTGAAAACCACGGGCATCTTCTGTCGCCCGACCTGCCGGGCAAAACGGCCCCGGATGGAGAACGTCGAGTTCTTCCCGACGATTTCGGAGGCGCTGCATGGCGGCTACCGTCCCTGTCGTCTCTGCCACCCCATGGATGCGACGAAGCCATTGCCGTCGCTCGTGGAACAACTTCGCCGCGCGGCCGAGGAGGCGCCTGACGGGCGCGTCACCAACAAGGACCTGGCGGACATGGGCATCGATCCGTCCACGGCCCGGCGGCAGTTCCAAGCTTATCATGGCATGACGTACCATGCCTTCCAGCGGGCGCGTCGCATGGGTCTCGCGCTGCGGGATGTCCGGTCGGGGCGCACGGTGCCGGAAATCCAGTCCGGGCGCGGGTACGGCTCGAGCAGCGGGTTTCGCGAGGCGTTCGTCCGCGTTTTCGGCAAGCCGCCGGCGGGTGCGACCGCGACGGACTGCCTGCTGGCGCGACGGATCGAGACTCCGCTCGGCACGATGCTGGCGCTGGCGGACGAAAAGAGCCTTCGTCTGCTCGAATTTGTCGACCGGCGCGGCCTCGAACGCGAGATCCTGGTTTTGCGGCGCCGGTTGAAGATGACCGTGGTGCCCGGCAACAACGCCGTGCTCGACGAGACGGCCCGCCAGCTCGTCCGCTATTTCCAGGGCAACACCCTGGATTTCCACCTACCCGTGGCACCGGTCGGCACCGACTTCCAGCGTCGCGTCTGGGATGAACTCCGCCGCATCCCGCCGGGGCGGACCCGCAGTTACGGCGAGATGGCGGTGCGACTGGGCGTGCCGCGCGGACCGCGCGCGGTGGGCCGCGCCAATGGCTCTAACATGATCGCGCTCGTGATCCCGTGTCATCGTGTGATCAATGCCGACGGGACGCTCTGCGGCTATGCCGGCGGGCTCTGGCGGAAACAGCGCCTGATCGAGCACGAACAGAAATTCGCCCGGGCGAGATCCTCGACCTGAACGGGTGGTCGCCGATGTCACGATCGGCGATCGGTTGGCGTCGGTGTGGAAATCGACGCACGCCGGGCGATCTTTCTTTATTGGCGGAAGCGGTAGTCATTCGCGATTGCACCGGGGTCTCGCGCCCCCGGCTACAAGATCGATGCCGACTGTAGCCGGGTCCAAAGGGCCCGGTGAAACGAGACTTCCACGAGGCTGCGCGGCGCGGTCAATATTCGCCGGTGGTCGCCGATGTCCCGATCGGCGATTGATCGGCGTCGGTGTGGAAACCGACGCCCACCGGGAGAGCCCGCGCAATCGCCTTGCCTCGGGTGCGGCACCGCGTGTTTTGTCACGAGCCATGTCTGTCGTCGCCAGTGCCAGCTCCGCTTCAGATGCGGCCATCGAAGTCGAGGGTGTGGCCAAAAACTACGGCAAGGTCGAGGCACTCAAGGGCATCGATCTCTCGGTGAGGCGCGGCGAGATGTTTGCGCTGCTCGGGCCGAACGGCGCGGGCAAGACCACGCTTTTTTCGATCCTCGCAACGCTGCGCGCACCGACGACGGGGTGCGCACGCGTCCTCGGCCACGATGTGGTGACGGAGCGCGACGCGGTTCGAGGCGCGATGGGCATCGTTTTCCAGGAACCGGCCATCGAGCAGCGCCTCAGCGGTCGCGACAACCTCGTCCTCATGGGACTTTTCTACGGACTGCGGACGGCGACGGCCCGCCAGCGGGCCGGCGAATTGCTGACGCAACTGGGCCTGGCCGACGCGGCCGACCGCCCGGCGCGGGAATTGTCCGGCGGCCAGCGCCGCAAGCTCGAGCTCGCGCGTGCGCTCGTCGTCAATCCGCAGGTGCTGTTTCTCGACGAGGCGACGCTCGGGCTCGACGTTGAGGCGCGGCGCGGTTTCTGGCAACAGATCCGCGCGCTGGCCGCGGCCGGGCGGACCGTGTTTTTCACGACGCACTACATGGAGGAGGCCGAGGTGGCCGACCGGATCGCGCTGATCGATTCCGGCCGGTTCGTGGCGCTCGACACCCCGGCGGCGCTCAAGGCGCGACTCGGCGGCGGCGTGGTGCAGCTCAAGTGCGAGGACGATGCGAAGGCCCGCGACTGGCTGGCGGCCCGCGGCTACGCGGTGGAAATCACGGCGCGCGACGGCCTGATGATCGTGCACGACGACCCCGCGGCGATCCTGCCGGAGCTGCTGAGCAAGCTGCCCGTCAGCGTGAAGCGCGTGGAGGTGCACGCGCCGGGCCTTGAGGACGTCTTCATGAAACTCACCGGTCGCGGACTGGGCAGCGACGCGCCGGCGGCGGGTCCGGGCGGGGCGGGGCGCGGCCGTCCGGGAGGAGGTCACCCATGATGCGCGGAATTTATGCGGTGGTGGTGCTCGACCTGAAGCGTTTCTGGCTGGATCGCGCACGCATGGTGACCGGCCTGATGCAACCGCTGCTCTACTTGTTCGTGCTGGGTGCGGGCCTCGGTGCCAGCTCGGTGCTCGGCGGCGGCGAATACCGGAAATACATTTTTCCGGGCACGATGGCGCTCACGCTTTTCATGTCGGCCACCTTCGGGGCAATCACGATCGTTTTCGACCGCCAGATCGGTTTCTTCAAGGCGGTGCTTGTCGCGCCGGTGCCACGCACCGCCATCGCGTTTGGGAAGATTGCGGCCGGCGCGCTGCAGGCGTTCGCGCAGGGGCTTATTCTGCTGCCGTTCGCGCCGCTGGCCGGCGTCCATCTGGGCGCCCTCGAGGTTTTGGAAATGCTCGGCGGCATGCTGCTGGCCTCCGTGACGTTCTCGGCCGTCGGCGTGGCCGTGGCGGTGCGGTTCAATTCGGTGACGGTCTTTCCGATCGTCAGCAACGTGATCATCCTGCCGCTCTTCTTCATGTCCGGGGCGATGTACCCGCTCGCAATGACGCCGCGCTGGATGCAGCTCCTGGCGCATGCCGATCCGGTGGCCTATGCGGTGGACCTCATGCGCGGCGCGCTGCTCGACAAGTTCTTCTTTCCGGTTCCGATGTCGCTCGGCGTCCTCACGGCCTTCATCGCGGTGCTCGCCTGGGCGGCGACGCGGGCATTCAACAAGGGCGAGGACGACTCCGTGCTCGGAGGAAACAAGTTTCCCTGGCGGCGATAGGGAACTGATTTTTTTGGCCGCAAGGGATCGCAAGGAAACGATAGAGGGCCCGCGAAACAGGCGAAGGACGCGAATGGAATACCTCGGCCGAATTCGCCAGCAGGGACTCGGGCGGCGGAAGGAAAAAATACCATCCCGGAGATTGGTCGCGCGGGCTGCCTGGTGACTTCACGACGAACGCCTTGAACTTGTGGGGAAGTGCGCGACGATGGCGACTTCGGGCGGGTGCAGCGCGAGGAGACGGGCCCGGGTTGGGTTGGCGCGAAAATACAGGGTCCGTGCGATCTGCAGCGGCGTGTTCGTTTCGCCGACCGATCGCAACCGCGTCGTCGACCCTTCCTCGGGGTCGAAGACCTGCGGTTGGTCCTCCCCGCCGTAGATCAACACCGAGTGTCCGCGGGACCCGGCGGCGCTGTCGAAATAGATGGCGAGGATGCCGGCGAACTCGGCGCTGGTCCCCGCCGCCCGGAGCCCGCGCCACCGGGCCACGCATTCGATGAAGCAGCCGAAGGGGATCTTCTCGTTCTTCGGCGCGGCTGGGTGAAGGGACGCGACGTCCGCGGTCACGTCGCGATAGCCGGAGAAATGGGGCAGGGCGGCGCGGAGCAGTTCCGTGGGATCGGCCTCATCCTGCGCCAGGCGCCCGGCGAAAAGGCTGAGGCTTTGGGTGCCCTCGTTGCTGTCGTAAAGCCAGAGCCGGTCTTCGAGCTCGAACAGCAGCGCATGGAAGCTCGGTGGATGATGCGGATGGGAGACACGGCGTTCGATCTCGATGACGCGCGACCAGTGTTCGGGTCCGACCATCGCGCGGGCCTGGAGGGCGAAGGCGAGGGAGTCGGCCCACAGTCCGCAGGTCGGGAACGCGACGAAAAGCGCGAGCAGGAGGCGCCGCATATCCCATCAGAACGCCGCCGCGCTCCCTGGCGGTTGAAGTATTCGACGAACTGGCGCGGCGATGCGGCGAATGGCGCTGCCGTGCGGCGGCTATGACACGCCGAGACCCCTGATTTTCAGCCACGGGTGATCGCATCAGCTTTGTGATGGGCGCCCGTTTCCATGCTGGCGGGGGAAATCGTCGATGGGGACATCGACGACCACCTCAACGGCGAAACGTGCCCCGGGTAGGCGCCGGTTTCCATGCCGGCGCGAGGAGTCGTCGATGGAGAGGACCGCCCGGAGCGCGCAAAGCGGCGAGCCGGACGAAATCGATCTCCGACGAGTTTCCCATTGGCGGGACGCTGCGCACATGATGGCATGACCGGCGCATGTTTCGATTTGGCTGCCGGGCCGGACCGCTGGTTTGTTTTCTGCTGGCCACGACGCTCCGCGCGGCCGACACCAAGACCTTCGAGATCCTCGATCTCTTGCGGGCGACCCAGCCGTTGCCGGCCACGACCACCATCGCGACCCGGCAGGGATTCGACCTGCATGGCGTTGCCGTGGCGTCGCCGGCGTTCGCGGCGAAACCGGGCGATGAAGTAACGGTGCTGATCCAGCTCGGGACGTTTGCGGGCCGACTGCCGCCGCGCCAGTGGATCATGCGGGTGCGGCTGGTCGGCCCGGCCGGCGGGGGCGCCGGCGCGGCCGATGATGTCGAATACACGAACACCGGCGCGAACTTCACCTTTCATTCGTCGAACTCGATGCTGCGCCTCGAAACCCTCGGCCCGATCGACAGCCGGTCGATCCCGGACCGCTCGCCGCCGGTGAAGCGCGCGGATCTTGCCGCCTGGACCGATTTTCTGGCCCTGGATCTTTGGCGCTCGACGGAGCTGATCGGGCGCATTTCGGATGCCAAGGTGCGTCCCTCCCTGACCCTGACCTCACGGGGCCGTCCATTCCCCGACGACGAGATCGCGCGGCAGCGTCCGCGGGCGGAGGCACTTGGTGTCACGGCCGACGAGCTGCGTTCCTTCGCCGGCAGCGTGCCCGCGATGGTCCAGTTTCTCCGGCTCGTCCAGGCGGCGCCCGATCTCCAGTCGATCCTCGGCGAGGTGATCAGCAAGCCGTCGCTCCTGGACCTGGTGACCCACGCCGGCCACAACGACGTCAACTTCGAGTATCGCGGAGCATCGGCCCAGGCGTCCGGGTCGGATCTGTTCTGGCCGGCCGGAGACGGCCGCGACTTCGGCCTGCTGCATTTTCGCCTGAACACCTTCGGCAAGGCGGTGTTGGAAATAGTGCTTTATGTCACGCCGCCCGTTCCACCGCTGCGGAACATCGCCGGGGTGGTTGGCCTGGCCGCGTGGGCGCCGGACAAACCCGACCAGATCGTGACGGCGCGGGTTCTTTCGGCGGTGGCGGGGAGCAACTGAACGGCGGCCGTTCCCAGAGCAGTCTCGACCCACCACCCGCCGCACAAAGTTCTTGCCCCGACCCGGAGCGGGCCTATGCATGCCCTTCCGCTTTTTGCTCGGGTGGTGGAACTGGTAGACACGCAGGTCTCAGAAGCCTGTGCCTAACCGCATGGGGGTTCGAGTCCCCCCCCGAGCACCATTTCAGAAGTGACGAGTGAAGAGTGAGTAGAGCCTCCGCAAGGGAGCGCGGCCGGCCGTTCGGCCTTGCGCAGGACAGCCCCCGCGAAACGTTTGCGTCCTGCGTAGCCGGGAAGGACTGCGGCCTGCCGTCACCGCGAATGGGCCGGCCCGGGCGAGGCTGCTTCCGGCGCAGATTTGGGCGGGTCGATTAATTGCTTCGTGCCAAGAGCGGTCCCGACGCCCTTGAAGACACCCTTTCCCGAATAGTGAATCATGATCGTATCGATGCGAAGCGTCTTTTGGGCCTGTTCGAGATATAGAATGCGGGCCCGCACGATGATGACCTGTTCGTGATTACCCTGCATCGGTTCGACTGAAATCGCGCCGCGAAATTTGGACTCCCGCAGTTTCCATCTGGCGTAGAGTCCGTTGGAGGTCTCGCCCGCGATTTTCGTCCTCAACCGGGCCAAGCCGTCGCCATCAAACGTGAATCCGGCAAAGTCGAAGAATTCGCCGAAAAGCCGGCCGAAGGCCTTGCGGTCGGGAGGTTGGGCCGCGACCTCCGTGGGCGGATTCGTGACCTCCAGATTGCCGGGAAGGGTCAGAATCATGCCGTCTTCGGTTTGGGTCGCCACGACCTTTTCGTCCTCCGCTGCAAATGCATGGTTCGCGACGAGGACGGTGAAACTTGCGATCAGGAAGAGGGGCCGGCGAAACAAGGCTTTCATTGGAATTGAATACTGAAACATTCCCCGCAGCTTGCTGCGGGTTTCCATGCGAGTTAGGACGCTGCCCGGCGTTGCCCTGCTTGGAGGGCAATGCAAGCCGCGCGTAGAATCCCCGGAGCTTGCTCCGGGGAGTAGCGCTGGCGAAAGGGCAGCGTTCAATATTCAGCTTGTCTTCAAGACTGCAAGGAACGCGCCCATGTGCGCTAGTGTTTGCCGAAAAATCCGCTGATATCGAAATAGACGTCACGCGTGGAGCCGTCGGCCAGGGCCACCTTGATCAAGTCGTAGGATTTGCTTCCGTTTTGCAGCAGGAACTGCCCGGCGGGACGACCGCCTGGAATGTGCTGACGAATCCACACGTACTCCGCCTTCACTCCGGCACCTTCGTCCGCGGCCGTGATGACAATGGCGGCGTCAAACGAGCTTCCGTCGCGATCCCCGGCGGCCGGCGCGGCCGATGAGCCGCCTCCCGGCGACGGAGTCGCGGGCGAGTCAGGCTGCGAAACGCAGCCGGCGAGGGCCATTGCGACAAGCGCGGCGAATATTTTGGGGAACAGGGGATTCATATGGATTGATGCGCGGTGGATCCGATACCCCGGAGCTGGCTTCGGCTTGGATTGCTCTAGGAGCGGCTTTATGCCGCGATCGAACTGGAAATCGCGGGATAAACCCACTCCCAAAGCCAAAGTGGGACCTGGTAGCATGCCGATTTTTCAAGAGGCTCCGCGGCCATTGCCTCGGGCAACTGTCAGCCTTTTCCGGGAATTGGATCATCGGAATGCCGCTGCGGCAATTCCTCAGAGCGTCCCTGCCGGCGCTCTTGCGCCGAATCTCCTTGAGTGCCGTTGGCCGCGCAAAAGGGATTGCGACAGGAGAAAGTCGCGCAAGTCTGGGCGCGGTCCAATCAGCGACCCAGCCGGTCGCCCATGTTGAACGCTGCCTTCATTACCCCTATTGCGCGGGCTCGACGCCGGTGGCGGCGAGCGGTCTTCCCGGTTCTTTCCCTGCTGACGGCAACCGCGGTGGCCCGGCCGATCACGGATTGGCGCACGGTTTCTCCGGCCGAACTGGCCGGCACGAAATCGACGCTCGAGCCGGCTGCCGCCGCGGAGGCGACGGAATTCGACATCAACGTCGACGACTCGGACTGGCCGCGCAATCGAAAGGAGGTTCGTTACATCCGCTACAAGATCTTCGATCCGGAAAAAGCACAGGGCGTCATGCGCCTGGCGGAACCCGTGATCTCCTACGACGGCAACAAGCTGATTTCCGTCCGGATGGCCGCCCGCCTGCACCAGCCGGACGGCTCCATCCGTGATTTCGGAGAGGACTCGGTGCGCGAGCGCGAGGTGGCGCGAAAGGGCGCGGGCGAGTCCGCGTTGCGGCGCTTTTTCACCGGTGAGGGCCTCGTTTTCAAGGAGAAGTATCTCGCGGTCGGAGGAGCCCAGCCGGGTGCGGTCCTGGAATATGCGGTGGAGACCCAGGGCGCCCGCGCCCAGACGACCACGCTGCAATTCCTGCAGATCAACGAGCTGCCCGTGCGTTCGTTTCATTACCACCAGCTTGCCACCGACTATGACGAAATCTGGTTTCACACCGTTTACGGTCTGCACTCCGGTGGGCATTTCGAATTCCGGCCGAAAAAAGCCGACGCCGAAACCGACGTCGTCGGGCACGATCTTCCGTCGCTCGTGACCGAGCCGCTTCAGGGCCCGCTGGCGGAGCGCTCCGCGACGCTGGTCGATGCCTATCTGCCCAAGCGCTACGTTCGCCAGAAGGCGAGCGCGAGGGCAGAGACCACCCGCAAGTTCGGGCCGGACGAGGCATGGGCGCCCGTGGCGACGCTGGAATTCTGGCGCGAGGACGATCATGTGGAGAAAAACAACAAGCTTGTGGCGGCGGCGGACCGGATCGTGGCGGGTGCGGCCACCGACCTGGAGCGGGCGCGAAAAATCCACGATTTCGTCCAGAATCTTCACCAGGAACACCGGAAGGCCCAGACACCCACCGTAGTCGCTTCCAGGGAGCCGGCGCCGATGCTGGAAGTTCTCGATTCCGCGCAGAATCGCAATGTGGTCCTGGGTCCGATGGACTTCCTCTATCTCGAGGTGAGCCTTGGTCGCGCCGCCGGCCTGCAGGCGGAGATTGTGATGCTGGCGAACCGCGGGATGATGCCGTTTTCGCGGAAGCTGGTGACACCCGCGGCCATGCCCGATCGGGCCGTGGCGTTTCGAATCGGCGGAAGCTGGCACTTCTCGCTCCCGGCGCAGAAGAATCCATTCCCATTCGACCAGCTTCTCTGGCAGTTTGAAGGCTACAACGGCCTGCTGGCCCTCGACCAGAAGCAGGAATTCATCGACGCACCCTTCCTGCCGGCGGAATCGTCGCAGCTCCATCGTCGCGGCACGTTCCAGCTCGACGAGTCGGGAACCCTCAAGGGCGAGGTGCAGATGACCTTCTCCGGACACGAGCGCGCCCAGGTGGTGGAGCGACTGGTGGGGCACCCCCGGGCCGATCAACTCACGATGCTCCAAAAGGTGCTGGTTTCCGACTTTGACGGAGCCGACATCGAAGTGACCGACATCCGGCATCTCCACGATCCCTATGACCCGGTGGAGGTGACCTATGAACTGACCTGGCCGGGTTTCGCGCCCACGACCGGGACCCAGATGGTCATCCGGCCATTTGTCTTCAGCACCGTTTCGACTTCACCCTTTTCGGCCACCGAGCGGCACAACGACATCGTCGATTCATTTCAGCATATGGAAAACGACGAGCTCACCATTGCCCTGCCGCCGGGTTACAAGCCGGAGGTCAAGAATGCGCCGCCTTCCTATCCGGGTCCGATCCTTTCCTACGAAGTGTCGCTGGCCATGGAACGCGATCGTCCGATTCTGCATGTGACGCGGAAAAAGGTGATCAAGCTCGTTTCGGCGCTTCCCGCCAGTTACGGGGCGATCAAGCACTGGTACGACGCCGTGGCCGAGAGCGACCAGCACACTCTGGTCCTGACGCCGGAGAAGCCCGCACCGGCCGGGGTCGCACCGGCCAGCGGCGGCACCCCATGAGAAGCGCGGCGACTTTGGGGCCCTGGCTTCGGGCGGCGTTTTTGTTCGGGGCCGCGGGCCTGCTGAACGCCGCCACGGCCCCGGCCTGGCTGACGGAATCGGCTCCGGCCGACGACGCGCCGGGAGATTCATCGGGTCTCGTGCTCCACGACGAGCGCGACGTGAACCTGCAGCCGGGCGGCACGCAGCGCCGGCTGGTGCGGTGGGCCGCCCGGTTGCGGGAGGACGACGGCCACGCGGTCCTGCACCAGGGGCAGTTCTATAACCAGGATTTCGGCCGGATCATTTCCGCCCAGGCGTGGATCATCCGGGCGGACGGCAAGCACGTGGAGCACTTTGGCCGGGGCGACTTTGTCACGATTGCCGGTGATACCACCTTGAATACTTGGAGTGCGAACCGGGTGATCGCATTCGCCCAAGTCGACCAGGTCAGGGTGGGCGACACGGTGGCCTATGAAATGGAGGTCGAGAATCAGACGGGCATGGGAGACGCGACCGAGGCGCTGCGCGGCCTGTGGCCCTCCCGTCATGTGATTGTGGACATCCAGCCCGAGCCGGGCGGAACAATCCGCTATGACGCCCCCAATCCGGCGATCCCGCCGCCGGTTTCCAATCACGTCACCGGCGGCCTGCATTGGGAATTGAACAATGTTCCGGGTCCGGTGCGAAACATGCCGGCGGGCTTTCACCCGGACGTCTGGGTCGTGCGGTTTCGCGGCCTGGCGCCCGGTTCGCCCGATCACCGTTTTGACACCTGGCAGGATTTCGCGGGTGCCGTGTCGTCGTGGGTTTCACCGCAAATGAAGTCGTCTCCAGCCCTCGAGGCGGAAGTCCGGGAATGCGTGGCGCACGCCACGACCCGCTGGGAGCGCATCCGTCTTCTCTCCGAGCGCGTGCAGAAACAGGTGCAGTATCTTTCGATCAACCTCGACAAGGACTCGCTGGCCGGCCTGCGCCCCCATTTTCCGGACGAGGTCTGGAAATCGCATCTCGGCGACTGCAAGGACAAGAGCACCCTGCTCGCAACCATGCTCCGTTCGATTGGCGAGCCGGCATATCTGGTTCTGGTCGAGGTCGAGCATCGATGGTCGCGGATGCCGCCCTGGCCGTCCCAGACCTTCAACCATATGATCATCGCGATTCCGGCCGATGCCGACGTCCCGCCCCGCTGGCCGACGATCGCGGGAGGTCCCGCCGGACGTCTGGTGCTCTTTGACCCCACCGCGGAAAACATCCCGTTCGGTTTGCTGCCGGAAACGGATCGCGGGTCGCCCGCGCTGGTCCTGATGCCCGGGACGACCGACCTGACCCGGTTGCCGCCTCATTCGCCGGAAACCTCGGCGACGACCCGGACCATCACGGCCAAGGTGACGGCGGACGGCAACGCCGCGATTTCGGTCGAGCAGGTTTGCACCGGCGAAATCGGCGCCGCGTGGGAGAGCTCCCGCCGCCTTGAGGGCAACCAGAAATTCGAGGACAGCCTCACCCGCCGCTATCATGCCGCGCTGCCGCTGCTCGAGTCGTTCCAATGGAAGGAGGCGTGGGATCCGCTTGAGGCGCGGGATCGGCTGAGCCTGACCTTTTTCGCGCGCGCCGCCATGCGACCGCTCGGCCCCGACCGCCTGATGATCAAGTTGCAGTTGATGGCGGCGGATCGTCCCTTCAAGCGCTGGAAAACCGACGCGTCCGGCGGAGTCGCCGTCGGACCCGAGGCCCAGGTGGAAACCGTCCGGCTTGAGTTGCCCGAATCCTTCGTGGTCGATGGATTGCCTCCCGACGTGCATCTCGAGATTCCCACCGCCGAGGCCAGCCTCCATTACCGGATTGACGGAGGCACTCTCGTCTATGACCGGACCGTCAAACGCACAGCGGCGTTTCTGCACCGCGCCGACTACGAGGCCCTCTGCGCGTTTCAGGAAAAGTTGAACGAGGCCGAGCGCCGAACCGTGATCGTCAAACGTGCGGCGGTTGCGAAATGAGTCAGCGGCGCCCCCGGGCGGACCGCGCAGATGAGCGTTGAGAGACCGAGGCCCGAATCGAACTCACCGATTCTTCGTCGCCGGAGGCGCGGCGCCATTCGGTTCGACTGCTTCCCACCCGATCCGGACCCCTGGCTGAATGATCCCGGCCGCCCGGATTGAATCCGCCCGTTCGTTGTCGGAGCGACGCAGCAGAAGCTGGTCTTGCTCCAGGATCGACAGGCCGTTGGTGGTCGCCGATTTCCACCTCGGCGACCGAGGCGTCGGTATGGCAACCGACGCCCACCTGCGGCATCGCTCCGGCTAGGATGCTCGACGGAGTGATTTCCGATCAGGGCACGAACTGATCGGAATCGGGATCGAAGGCGATGAGATGTCCGCCGTCGGCACTCTCGACATAAATGCTGAAGCTGCTCCAGGGGACCTGGAGGACGCTCGGCATCGACGTGACGACCTCGCGCCCATTGGAATCCTCCGAGTGGATCTTCAGGGCATAGAGCACGGAGCCATCGTCGGCCAGTTCGGGATGAAACGTGACCGTGTTGCCGTCGCCTGTATCGACCACGGTGTCCTGCCCGATCACGAACGACACGGGAACGTCCGCGGGCGAATCCCCGTTTTGAAGCGCAACATAGCCCGTGATCGGCTGCCCGGCGGCGAGCCACGGTTTGACGCGGGCCAGGCGGGCGGCGTCTTTGTTCGGGGGCGACGGTGCGGGGGCGGGCGGCGGTGGCGCCGGCAAGGTTGGCGGCGCGGAAATAATTCGGGAAGTGGCGGCGATCGTGACGGGCTTTGGCGGCTTTTCCGCGCGGATTGCGACCGGACTTCCGTCCGATAATGCCGGTGCGGGCACGGCTGGCGGCGGCGGAGTCCGAATGGCCAGCAGCGCCAGGCCCGCCGCGAGACCGAATGCGGATACGCCCACGATCCATTTGGCAATCACCCAGGCGGACACGGTGGCGGACGAGACGGCGCCCGCGGGAATGGCGACGGCGGCGGCATGGACCGTGGCGGCCAGACCGGCGGGAGCCGCCAATGTTTCGTGGGAGAGGGCGAGGCCGAGCGCGGCAGTGGAGGACCGGATGCCCCGTCGCGCCAGCGAGCGCCGGAGTTTCTCCAGCGCGCGGGCGAGCCGCATGCGGGCGGCGTCCTCGGAAATTCCCAGCGCCGCGCCAATCTCGGCCAACGATCGATCCTCGAAAAAGCGCCGCACGACCGCCTCGCGATCGGAGGCTCCGAGATCGTCAAGGATCCGGTCGATCATTTCGGGCGGGATCCCGGGCGGGCCCGGAACCGCATCGGTGACATCCAATTCATGGGCTTTCATTTCGCGTTCCTTCCGGCGGCGTTCGGCGCGGACGGCGTGGGCCGCGAGATGGCGGGTGGTGCCGTGCAGCCACGCCGCGACGTGCCCGATTGACCGTCCCTGGCGCGCGCGGGTGGCGAGCGCGACAAATGCATTTTGCGATACCTCCTCGGCCAGCGAGGCATCCCCGCCGAGGCGTCGCCGCGCGGCCGCGTAGACCAGGTTGAGGTGGCGGCGGACGATTTCGGCGAAGGCCCCGTCGGAGGCGTCGCGATGGAAACGGGCGAGAAGTTCGTGGTCGGAGTCCAGGGACATGTTCAGCCGAGATTGCGCCGTTCAATTGACCACCGATGGCACAAAGAGCACAGATGAAGAGCCATGCGCGCGGATGGCAGCTCGAAAGCTGTCGCCTGCCCGGTGAGGACAAGCTGCCGCCCCAAGCCTTGATCCTCCGTGGGCATCCGTGAAATCGGTGGTTTCAATCGTTTTTTTGGGTTCAAGGAATAGTGCCCGCCGAATGCGGGACCGAACAACAAATCGGCCGGGGCGGCGGGTTTGGCCCCATGGAACGGGTTCCGGCCGTTGCGTACTCTGTATCCGTGAACCTACTCCTGCTGGTCATCATTCTTCTGCTCCTGTTCGGTGGTGGCGGGTTTTATGTCGGTGGCCCGTATTATGGTGGCGGCGGCATCGGCCTCGTGCTGGTGATCTGCCTGATCATCTACCTGCTCGGCGGATTCCGCACGCGCGATTGAGCAAATTGGGCCGAACGGCCCGGGGCGGATCGGCGGCCTGCGCGAGCGCAGGCCCTACAGGTTGCGTCCGTCGGCGATTCCAGTAGCAAGGGGGTGGTTGCTTGTAGGGCCGCCGCTGGCGGCGACCGCGGGTTGCGGTCGGTGGAAATTGCCGCAATATCTTTGGCTGGCAGTGCGCATATGGTAGGCATCACTGCCGTCCCGTGAAAAACCGTTTCTGGAAATGGATGCTTCTCTGGCTTGGGCTCGCTCTCGCCTACTTTGTCGCCGCGCGCCTGTGCATCTCGGCGTCGGCGGTGGTGGCCAATATTTCCTGGATGCCGTTCATCCCGGCCGGCCTCGCGCTGGCAGCCGCCTTGTTGTGGGGACCGGGCGTCTGGCCCGGGGTTTTCCTGGGCGAACTCGCGGCCACGCTCGCGTCGAACCAGCCGTGGGGAGTGGCGCTCGGGATGTCGGCCGGCAATGCGGCCGAGTGCGCGCTGGCCGGGTGGTGGTTTCACGACCGGCTCGGCCGGCGGATCGAATTCGACCGGTTGCACGACGTTGCCGCGCTGTTGGTGGCGGAAATGATCGTGCTCCAGCCGTTGAGCACGGCGGTCGGCATCCTGAGCCTTTTTCTGGGCGGCAGGCTGCCCACCGCGGAAATCAGCGCGGCGGCGGCGGCCTGGTACGCGGCCAACCTGATCGCCATCTTCGTCGTCGCACCGGCCGTGCTCGTCTGGATGCGATGGTCGCGTCCGGCGGTGACGCGGGCGCAGGCGCTGGAACTCGGCGTGGTGACGGTTCTCACGGTCCTCGTGGGCGCGTTTGGCGCGGGCCGGTGGGCGTTCAGCGACGTGCCGATCTCTGTCGCGCTCATCGCCGTCGTGCCCCTCCTGGTCTGGGCGGCGATCCGCTTCGTGCCGACGGTGGCGATCACTCTCGGGACCATTCTCGGATCATTCGCCTTCGACGCGATCCTGGCGGGCACGCGGCCCTCGCTCGTCGCGGGCGGGAACCACATTTTCTACCTCAACGTCTTCATGGGCGTCTGCATCGGGACCTCGCTGCTGCTCGCCTCGGCGATGGGTGATCTCCGCCGACGCGAGGCCGAACGACAGCGGCTCATCGATGAGCTGCAGGGCGCGGCTGAACAGGTGAAACGACTCGAGGAAATTGTCACGGTCTGCGCCTGGACCGGGCGCATACGCTGGAATGAGCAGTGGATCTCGATCGAACAGTACCTCCACGATCGCTTCGGCGTGAATGTCAGCCACGGGATTTCCGACGAGGCGCTCAAGGCCCTGCGCGACAACCTTCCGCCGCCGTCCAGTTCCGGCGCCGGGCCGCCGGGCTGATGGGCGCGGTTCGCGCTTCGTTGGAGGGCGGGATTTCCATATCCCGCCAAGGCCGGCGGCATGCGGCCCGTCCGACGGGCCCAGGGCTGGAAATCCCGCCCTCCATTGCCCCCACAGCGACGATCGCCCTCAACCGCCACGATGCAGTAGAAGCGGATTTTGCGCTCCGCTCGACAGCACATGGGGTGGTCGCCGATTTTCACATCGGCGACAGAAGCATCGGTATGGAAACCGACGCCCACCGGCCGCATCGCCCCGGCTCAGATCCCAATCCGGCGGTCGACGGAATATTTTCCCGCACCCGCGAGAAACAACAAAAGGTAGCCGAAGCCGTACGTGAACGCGACTTCGCCCGAATTGGGTCCGCTGAGACTCATATGGTGGTGAAAGATCCAGGCCACCGTCAGCGTAATGACCATTCCGAGCGCGTTGAGGCGGGTGAAAAGCCCGGCGATGATCATCAGGGAGCCGAACGTTTCGAACCAGGTGACCAGCAGGTAACTGGCCTCGGAGCTGATGTGGATGTAGTCCGGAAACGTGTGGAATTCCTTCTGAAATCCGGCGAGCGAAAACAGATTTGGCAGGTGCATCGGCTCATTCTGCCATCCCGCCAGTTTGCCCCAGCCGTGGAAACGCAGGACGATTCCGGCCAGGACGACGCGAAAGAGCAGCAGGCCGAGATCGGGAAACGTTGGAAGGAAGGCGAAGCCGAACAGTTTTTTCATGGGGTTATTCTGCAGATTGATCGAGGCAACGGCGGTTGGCAACGCCGGCGGACGTTACCGGGACGACGGAAACATCTCGAGCTGTTGTCCGCCGGGGCGGCGGAAGTTTTCCCCGGTGACTTCGAATTCCGCCTGATTCAGACCGGCCCGGCGAACCGACGCGGCAAACAGCAGGCGCATCTGCTCGGCGAAGATGCCATCGCCGCGCATGCGATCGCCGAAGGTCGCATCGTAGAGCCGGCCGCCGTGGAGGGACTTGATGCGGTCGATCACGCGCGCTTTTTTGCCGGGTTCGTTTTCGTCGAGCCACGCGAGGAAGACATCTTTCACGCTATGCGGCAACCGCAACGTCACCATGCTGGCCCGGCGGGCTCCCGCTTCGGCGGCGGCCTCAATCAGCGCGGGCATTTCATGATCGGTGAGGCCGGGAATGACCGGGGCGATCAGGGCATTCACGGGCACGCCGGCATCGGCGAGGAGCCGGATGGCGCGCAGGCGGTGGGCGGGCAGGGCGGCCCGCGGCTCGAGACGACGGGCGAGGTCGGAATCGAGCGTGGTCAGGGTCATGCTTACGGAAATGGCCTTCCAGCGGGCGAGTTCGGCCAGCAGGGTGAGATCGCGCGTCACGAGAAAGTTCTTCGTGATGATCCCGACCGGCTGGCGAAATTCCGCCAGCACCTCGAGGCAGGCGCGGGTCAGGCGGAAGCGGCGTTCCGCGGGCTGGTAGCAGTCGGTCGCGCCGCTCATCATGATCGTTTCGGGTTTCCAGCGGGAGTGCGAGAGCTCCGCGCGCAGCAGCGCCGGGGCGCGGGCCTTGACCAGGATCTTTGTCTCGAAGTCGAGACCGGTGCGCCAGCCAAGGTACTCGTGGTAGGGCCGCGCGAAACAATACGAACAACCATGCTCGCAACCGCGGTAGCAGTTGAGCCCCCACGCGGCGCCGACGTCGGGACTGTCGTTGTGGACCAGCAGCGACTCACTCGCGTCCTCGAAGAACTGGGTGCGCGGATGCGGCACGGAGCCCGTCTCGGCATACTCCGCGTCCCGCCAGTCGCCCTCGGGCTCGACGACGAGCGGCTCGAAGCGGTTGGGCGGATTGATATCGGGACCGCGGCCGGCGATCGGGGCGGGGCGAGCCATGCGGGACGGATCACCCGCTGGCGCCAAATGGCAAATGCGAACGCACGAGCGAATCCATTTGAGCGTGGCGGGTTGCCCCGCACAGTGCCGCCATGACATCGGCGCTGGTGAACCGGATCAGTTGGGTGGCGGTCGCCGCGGGCATGATCGCGGCGGCGATTATTTTTTTCACGGCTCCGCCGCCCGACGACGGAACGGATCTCGACAATCCGCTGGGGAACAAGCGCTACCTTTCCGAAATGAGACGGATCGGGGGAAATGCCAACGTGCTCGCCTCGGATTTCCGGGACTGGCTGTCCGATCAATTTCAGGGCCGGACGCTGGCGCGGACGATTTTCATCCTCACCGTGCTGGTGGTCCTCGGATTTCGTTTTGTGGCGCTCCCGGTCGCGCACGCCTCGACAATGGACGAGCCGGATCGAGGGAAATGATCGCGAGCGACGGTTGGGGAGCTCGTAAAAAGCCGATTAAAACCGGCCGCATCATCGCCGGTGCTCGGGGTCGGGGAATGACCAGGCGCTTCCTGCTTGAGGCGTTGCGCGAAAACAGATTGGATCCCTTGGTCGATCCGGGGCAATCGTTGACGCCTTCGATCCCGATTGGCCGCACCCGCCCTATGAAGCTGCTCCGTTTCCTCGCCCTGCTGGCCAGCCTGGTTGCGTTTGGCGCCCGTTTGCCGGCGCAGTTTGTCTGGACCGGCAACAGCACGACCGACGGCAGCGTGCAGGACGCAACCAACTGGCAGCCCAACACGCCGCAGACCCCGGTGGGTGACGGCACGGAAACCCTGACGTTCGACAGCCTCCCGGGCACGCAGGCCAACATTCTCTTCCCGACCATGGCGGTGTTGGACCTTGATTTTAACAACGTCTATTCGCCGCTCTATACCGTGTCGGCCCTGAGCGGCACGTCGACCCTGACGCTCGATGGCAATATGAGCATCGGTGGAAATACCGTGAATTTTGATTCCTCAGTGAACATCGCTCTTTCGGCCGGCACGCACACCATTTCGTTTCCCAGTGGGGTTCTGCAGATGAGTCTTGACGGCCCAATCAGCGGTCCCGGGGCGCTCAACTTCAGTGGCAACAGCATCATCACGATGAATGGTGCCAACACCTACACAGGCGGCACCACCATCGACGGCGGCGAGGTGATCCTGTACGGTTCCATCGCGCATCCCACCAGTGACCTGATCCTCGGTCAGTCGGTGGGCGCCCATTTTGGCATGTACGGGGGGGCGACCGTGTCGGACAACCAGGGACGAATCGCGATCGGGACCAATTCCGATTCCAGCGTCTACGTCGATGGGGCCGGCACGACCTGGAACAACGCGGGCTATCTTTATGTGGGTGAGTCCGGCGTCGCCAATCTCAGTCTCACCAACGGCGCGACCGTCACCAGCGCCAACACCTCGGTGGGCAACAACACGAGCGGGTACGGCGTGCTGAGCATTTCCGGATCCACGTTGACCCAATCCGGCAATCTCTACGTGGGAGGCCAAGGCATCGGAATCTTGGAAATGGTTACCAACGCCTTCGTGTCGGACGTCGACGGAGTCATCGGCAACAATATCGGTGGCCAAGGCTATGTCTCAATGGAGACCTCGACTTGGAACAATTCGGGTGACCTTTATGTGGGTTCCACGTGGGCCGGATCGCTCACTTTGGATTACGGATCGACCGTCAACGCCACCAACCTGTTTATCGCGAACGACGCCGGCTCTTCCGGGACCATGACCCTCAACGATGCCGCCTCGATCCTGAATGTTTCGAGCTCACTGTACGTCGGGAATGGCGGTACGGGCGTGCTGGAAGTGATTGGAGGCGCCGTCAATGTCGGCAACGGCAACGGGGTGATCTACCTCGGCAACTCCGCAGCCGGCAACGGACATCTCGAGATCGGCGACGGCTCGAACGGCCAGGGCGTGATCAACGCCGACGCCATTTCGGCCGGGGCGGGCATCGGGGTGCTTTATTTTCAGACCACGGGGACTTCCGGTTCCCCGTATTACCTCACCCGGGACGGGACCGCCTCCGGGATTCCGGTCCTGCTGGACGGCAGTTTGATTGTCGTATCGAACTACGGGTACAACGTGCTCAACGGCAACAATACTTACACGGGCGGCACGACCATCGACGACGGGAGCGTTCTGGTCGCGGCGTCGAACAATGCGCTCGGCACCGGATCGGTGACTCCCTTCGGCCCGAACAGCACACTCAACGTCGCGAGCGGCGTCACAATCAGCAACCCGATCGTCACTTCGGTGAGCGGCACGCTGGCCGGCAACGGAACCTTTTCCACTCCGATTATGCTCTCCGATGGCATGGTGGTGTCGCCGGGAGATATCATTGGAAACCTCACGTTCTCCAATGGTCTCACGCTCGGTGTGAATGGAAAGATGGAGATGGAAGTCAAGACGGCCGGGGGCGCAGCGGGCACCGGCTACGACGTCGTCAATGTGTCCGGCGGAACGCTCAACATCACGTCATCGACGGCCTCGCCGTTTGTGATCTACCTCTATTCGATCAACCTCAGTGGCACCGCCGGCGCAGTCGCGGATTTCAATTCCTCCACCGGCTATTCGTGGGTGCTGTTCAATTCCACCAGCCTCACGAATTTCGCCGCCAACAAGTTCCAGATCGATACGACGAATTTTGCCAACCTCCTCGATGGAGGCGCATTTTCGATCGTGGAGTCGGGCAACCAGATCGTCCTCGATTTCTCCCCGGTCCCCGAGCCGTCGACGTTCGCGCTGCTCATACCCGGCCTCGGCCTGGTGGCTTGGGCCGTGCGCCGCCGTCGTCGCGCCGCCTGAGCCGACGCGCATCTCCGCGTCCAAGGTTGCCATTGACGCGCCGCGGAGGGCGCGCAACCTCGGTCTTTCCGCGCCGTCTTGTTCCTAGCAGGCGGTCGCGAGGCCGACTGTTACCCCTGACTCTTCCATGGAACAAACGAATTTCGACGCCATCGTGGTGGGCTCCGGCATCAGCGGCGGCTGGGCCGCCAAGGAGCTCACGGAAAAAGGCCTGAAGGTCCTCCTGCTCGACCGCGGGCGGAACATCGTGCACGTGAAGGATTACGTGAACGCGCTCAAGGCCCCGTGGGAGCTTCCTCATCGCGGCCGCGTCACGAATCAGATCCGCGAGGAGCATGCCGTCACCGCGCGCGGGCTTTTTCTCGGCGAGGACAACGCGGACTACTGGACCAACGAGAAGGACTGCCCCTATGTGCAGACCAAGCCATTCGGCTGGTTCCGCGGCTATCACGTCGGGGGACGCTCGCTGATGTGGGGGCGGCAGAGCTACCGCTGGAACCGCTTCGATTACGAGGCGAACCAGCGCGAGGGCATCGCGGTCGACTGGCCCATCCGCTACGAGGACATGGCCCCGTGGTACGACCACGCGGAAACCTTCGCCGGCATCAGCGGCTCGCTGGAAGGCCTTGAGCAGTTGCCCGACGGAAAATTCCTCCCGCCGATGGAGCTCAATGTCGCGGAGAAGGCCGTCGCGTCCGGCATCAACGGACATTATCAGGGCAAGCGGCGGATGATCATCGGCCGCGTGGCCAACATCACCGAGCCGCACGACGGGCGCATCAACTGCCAGTACCGCAACAAATGCCACCTCGGCTGCCCGTTCGGCGCCTATTTCAGCACGCAGTCGTCGACGCTGCCCGCCGCGGTGCGGACCGGCAACCTCACGCTGCGCCCGGATGCGATCGTCACCCGCGTGGTTTACGACAAGGACACCCGCAGGGCCACCGGCGTGGAGGTCGTCGATGCCGAAACCCGGCAGACCATCGAGTTCACCTCGAAGATCGTTTTCCTCTGCGCCTCGGCGATGAACTCGGCCTGGGTGCTGATGAATTCGGCGACGGACATCTGGCCCGACGGGCTCGGCAGCAGTTCGGGCGAGCTCGGGCACAATATCATGGACCACCACTTTCGGGTGGGTGCATCCGGCGAAGTGCCCGGCTTCGAGGATCGCTACATCTTCGGCCGCCGGGCCAACGGATTCTACATTCCGCGCTTCCGAAACCTTTTTGGCGACAAACGCTCGTACAACCGCGGCTTCGGCTACCAGGGCACCGCCGACCGGGCGGGCTGGGCGCGCGGCGTCTCCGAGATGGGCATCGGCGGGGATTTCAAGGACGGACTCTGCGCCCCGGGGGCGTGGAAGATCGGCATGACGGCCTTTGGCGAGGTCCTGCCCAACCACGCCAACCGCGTCACGCTCGATCGCGACACCAAGGACAAGTGGGGCCTTCCCGTGCTGGCCTTCGACTGCGAGCTGCGCGACAACGAGATGAAGATGCGCGTGGATATGGCGAACGACGCCGCCGAGATGCTCGAGGTCGCGGGCGTGAAGAACGTGCGGACCTACAACGATCACTACGTGCTGGGGCAGGGCATCCACGAGATGGGCACGGCGCGCATGGGCCGCGACCCGAAGACCTCCGTGTTGAACGGGCACAACCAGGTGTGGGACGCCCGGAACGTCTTCGTGACCGACGGCGCGTGCATGGCGTCGTCGTCCTGCGTGAATCCTTCCCTGACCTACATGGCGCTGACCGCCCGCGCGGCGGACTTTGCCGTGGGCGCTTTGAAACGAGGTGACCTATGACGACCAAATCCGTCGCACCCGCGGGTGCTCTTTCCCTTCCGATCAGCCGGCGCGAAGCCGTGCAGCGCGTGATGCTGCTGATGGGCCTGGCGACGGTCGGCTCGGACGTGCTCCTGCGCGGGGCCTCGCTCGCGGCGGACAAGATGGCCCGATTCTCGGACGGTGATCGCGCTCTGCTCGACGAGATCGGCGAAACGATCCTGCCGGCCACGAAGATCCCGGGCGCGAAGGCGACCCGGATCGGGGCATTCATGACCATGATGGTGACCGACTGCTACAGTCCCGAGGAAGAGGCCGCGTTTCGAGCGGGAATGGCGACGATCGATTCGACGGCCCGCGCGAAGTCTGGTCGCGGATTTGTCGAATGCACCTCCGCGGAACGCACCGCGTTGCTCACCGACTTTGATCGCGCCGCGCGCGGGGGCGACGGGAAGGGGCATTTCTTCGGCCTGATGAAGGACCTGACGATTCTCGGCTATTTCTCCTCGGAAATCGGGTGCACCCAGGCCGTGCGCTACATCGAGGTGCCCGGCGCGTTTCACGGCGACGTCCCCTACAAGAAGGGCGACCCGGCCTGGTTTTAACCCGGATATTTCACTTCCGGGTGTTCCGCGGGCACATTCTGATTTCTCCCGCGAAACACGCGAATGGCGCGAAATTGATAATATGCCGAACTAAGCCGGACTCATTCAGTTGCGCCAAGGTGGAACCGGACGTCCCCGTTCGACAGGCTCAGGGCCCCGAGCGAGGTCGAGGGGCGGGCCGGTTCTCCCACGAGAGTCTTGCGAACCCGCCCGGAGGTCGGGTTCCACCATTCAGTACAGGTCCAGTCACTCGAAAGAGCGGATCCAACTGCATGAGTCCGGCTCAGGCAGTTGATTTTTTTGCCGCAAAAGAGCGCAAAGTCATCGGGGGAAATGAATCGCTTCCTCGGCGTCCTTGTAAAATATCTCTCGGGCTGGGATCCCGTGTCCTCTGCGTGTTCCGCGGGCAATCGACGAGGATTTCCGCCGGATCAAATGCGACATTGAGGTCATCCGCGCTCGGCTGAATTCGCCTCCTTATTTCTTTGATTTTAAGGCAATGCCTTCGATTCCTTTTTCGGTCTCGATTCTTTCCATTGTTTTCATCGCCGTATCAAACGCCGCTTTCGACGGCCTTTCGCTGCCTGATTTCAGATTGTAATCCTGTACGATCCGAAACGCCGCGAAATAGGCGTCGTCCTGCAACAGCATGCAGAATCCTTCCATACCGCCCAAAAATTTCTTTCGCCCGGCCTGGAACGCGGCTTCCGCTTGCTCCGTGTTTCCCTTCTTCGAAAAGGCCCAGCCGGGACTGTAGTCGACTGGAACCTGCGGACTCCACAATTTCACCTGCGCGAGGACCTTGGCGAAGACTTTTGGCTCGGCCATGAGCGCGGGATTCACGACGCTTCCCATTTGCTGCTGGAGAGCCCCCAGAAGTACCATCGGACTGTCGCCGCCGGCTTCCGTCGGAGGGAACATCTCCCGGTCGAATTGCCCTCGGAAACGCGCGACATAAAAAAGAAAACCAGAATCTTTGAGATGCTTTTCTTTCAAAGCCGCGCCCGATGCAACGTAGAGAAGCGCTGCGGAAACCGACTCTGGCCTTGCGAGGACCTCTTTCAGTGCGGCCACTGAATCATCGCCCTCAGCGGTGAGCCGCCGATAAAGCGCGTCGTCCGTTGCAGTCTGCGCCGTCGAAATGTTCACGAACAGGAGCGCGGCGAGGAAGGTGAGGATTTTCTTCATATCTTTTGCAACGATTGAGCTGAGCCACAGGCGATTGCAGCCACGGGCCCTGGGAGTTGGTGGGTGCCCGGCACAGGCATGAATTACCCTAAATTCCTCGGTGGAAACCACGGATGGTCAATTGGTGGAGAGATGCTTGGCGCGTGGCGTATGTCAGCACGCCGCGTGACAAGCAGAGCCATTGGTTCTGGCGCCTGGTTGGGCTCTGGTTTCTTCATGTGGGCATGATCTCCAACGTCAGCGAGTAGTCTCGATATCCAACGCTGCGCCAGAACGCGACGCCGCCAGCATTCTGGGAAAGAACGTCAACCGTCAACCGGACCTGAGACTGGCAAATCTCGCGTCGCATCAGATCGAACGCCGCACGACCAACGCCCGTCCTTCGAATGTCGCGACGAACGAAGAAGTGCCGAAGATAAATCAGCGACTCCTCCTTTTTGAAGAGCGCATAGCCAACCGGCACCTCGTTCGAAAAGACAACCGCTTCATACTCGGTTTCGAGCCACTTTTTCATTCGCGCCGCAAGCTGATCAACCGTCATCGGATTCCTGTGCCCTTCATCTCGAATCAACTGACGATTCCATTCGGCCAGCAAACCGACATCACCATCAGAAGCGTGGCGAAAGTTCAGCGTCATCTTTTTGCCCAACGTTCAAGATGAGCCACGGCCGCTCGGGGCCGTTGGCTCTGACGCCTGGTTCGGCTCTTCTTTCTTCATGGTTCTCGGTAAGCCCAAACAATGGAATAGGGATCCCAATCGGTGCCGTGTCGAAGCATGACACTCCTTAAATCAACGTGATCGCGCTGCCACGCCCCATCGAAGGGAAGAACCGCCTTCCGAAGCTTTTTTCCCATCCACCAATTGACCGTATGAGGATCCCACGCGTCGCACACCCACAGATAGTGCAGCTTCCACTTCCGATGCCGAAACTGATGCTTCTTCAGCTCTCGATACACGTCGAACTTCAGCATCCTGCGCGTCTGAAGGACAACACTCGGGCTGGAACCATAGCTCAATCTTTTGAATTCGGTCAGCACCGCAACGTCGCCTCTTACGAACAACGCATCGATCGCTCCGTTCCGAAATGTGAACTGTGGATAGCAAAGAAATTTATGATCGTGGAACGCCAAAGTCACGGAGCTAACGAGCAGCGCTTCTCGAAATCCCATATTCGTGTTCATTGGGATTCCGGCTCTGATGTGCCTGCGATGAATCGCGAGCGCGTCTGAAATAATGGGTCGAAGCTTCATCTTTTGCCGAACGTTCTTAATCAGCCGCCCTTGGGGTCGGCTGCGGAAAGTGGTTCGGCTCTCTCTTCTTCATTTTCTGCGACGCTCGATTCCAATCGCGGCGACCAGAATGCAGGCAACCGCGAAGCCCCAGAGGATCAATGCGCCATACGATTTATGCGATTCCCACTCGCCGGTAATCATATTTTTCGCGCAGCCGAAACCAATCTGATCTGGCCAGATCGCGGCAGCAATAACACAGAGCGCAGCGCAACCGAGTGCGATCTTTGCCGAGTAGCGAAGCGTAAGCTTTCCATTGCCGGTGTTAGTTGACGCGCTCATCTTCTGCCGAACGTTGATTAAACCAACCGGGATTGGTTTGGTGGTTTTCTATTTTCGCTCGCAACGAGGGCTTTGGCGAAATGCGCGTGGCCTCGGGCGCCGGGAAACCGACCGTTGGATAAACCGATCGGTTTAATTGTCAGGCGAGGCGGCAGCATGGCAGAGGATACGTGATGACAAGGATTATCCTAAATTCCTCGGTGGAAACCACGGATTTCACGGATGCTCAATTGGTGCAGAGATTCCCACCATTCATCGCGCCGGTGAATGAACTTATAGAGGCGTTCGTCATGCAATCTTCAGTATCCGTTCAATCGGTGTCATCCGCGTTTTAATTGAACTGCGCCTTTTTGGATTATGGGTCTTCCATTTTTCGACCCGTCCAAACTTTACTCTACCACCAGCGTCCCAATTGGGAAGCGCATTCCTGGCAACAGACAGGGCGCGAAATCTCGGGGGTTGCGGATCACGGTGACGGGCCCGACAAGAAAGGCCACCCGGTTTGGCATTGGGCAATCCGTGGAAAATGACGGAGGTCGCGTAGCGGGCACGAGGAGCCTCCATTTCCCGAGATGGGTCCCTTCCGTTCGACCGATCGGGGCGTAAAGCCCCTCCTGCCGGGGTTTGAAGAAGCGGTTTACGGCGCGGCGGCCGATGCAACTGGTGCTGCCTTTTCCGCCGCGTTGATCTCCGCCCACGAGGGCGCCTGCCAGATCTGAATGTATCCGGGTCCGCTGGTGATGCCAAGGGCACTGCCGTCAGCCGAAAACCCGATGTTTCCGGACGTGCCCCCCAGCCCGTCCAGGGTCAGGACGTCCGTCCAGCTTTCCGTGTCCCACAGTTTCATCGAATCTGCCGTCGCGCCGCCGCCGGTCGCGAGCCGCCGGCCATCAGGCGAGAACGCGCCACCGTGGACGCCGAGGCTGTAACCCCGGAGCGTGGCCACTTCCCGCCAGGATTCAATTTCCCACACCCGGACATAGCCCACGTTGCTGGACACCGCCAACAGCTTGCCATCCGGGGAAAATCCCGTGGACGACGGTTCCAATAAATCCAGTTTCGGGCTTGAACTGCGCTGCGCCGGCAGGTCCCGGAAGAAAATCGTTCCTTCGATGCCGATGGACGCCTCCCATCGTTCGTCCGGGGAAACTCCGCCGATTTGGGCGAGCGCCGGGCTGGCCCAGCCTTGGACCTCCCGGTTCGTGGCCAGATCCCAGATCCGCTCGTGATTGTCGTCCAGAGAGTGGGTCAGGAGACTCTTTCTGTGATCGAGAATTGCCGTGGGAAATTCGTGTTCGGTGACGGTTTTGATCTTTCCAACAAGGATACGCCTCGCCGTGTCCCAAACCCGGATGTGGCCATCGGGCTGTTTAGCCGCCAGCAGTCCGCCGTCATGAGAGAACTGCGGATAAGTGTTGGCTCCTATCTCCAGCAGCAGTTCCTTTTGCTGGTAGTCCGGACCGGTCCATTTCGCCACCTGTCCGGCCGAATTCACCGTCACGACCGCCCGGCCCTCCGCGGCAAATCTCCAATCGGAGACGGGCTCCGGCCAGACAAGATTGCTCCGATGGGGATGAAGCGTCGACTCGTCCCAAAGGCTGACCTCGCCGTCCTTGCTTCCGCTGACCAGGGTCCGGCCATCCGGCTGCAAAGCCAGCCGCCACACTTCGTTGCGGTGTCCGCGCATCACGTCCAAACACTTCCGGGTGGCCAAATCCCAGGTGCGGATCGTCTGGTCGGCGCTGGCCGACGCCAGCGTTTTGCCGTCCGGAAAAAACACCAAGGAGCTGACCCAGTTTTTGTGTCCCTCCAATTTTCCGATCTCGGTGCCGGCGGCGACGTCCCACAGGCGGATGTCTGATTCGTTAAAGCCAGCGGCGGTCGCGAGCGTTTTCCCATCCGGGGAGAAAGCGAGGGCGCAGATAAACTCCTTGGCCGCCGCGGCAGTCCAGAGGTCGCGTCCGTCGTTCAAACCGACGACGCGCACCCGGCCACCGCCCATGCTGTAGGCGGCGACACTCAGGTCGGCCGAGGCTGCGAATATGGTCCCGACGGCCAGGTGCGACTGTTCGGTGGCGAAACTTGCCAGCTTGGTCCCATCCGGCATCCGCCAAAGCGCGATCTGGCCGTTGCCGCTCGCATCGCTGTCAGACGTCACGAGGGTGCGTCCGTCGGCGGAGAACGCCAGTCCGAGGCAGATTCCGTTCAGCGGCATCGCGGCCGTCTGCTCGCGCGTCGTCGTGTTCCAAAGATGCAGCCGCGTGACGCCGTTTGCACTCGATCCAGTGGAGAGGTCGGTGCTGCAGAACGCCAGTAACGGCTCCGTCGGCGAGAAGGCGGCGCGGACCTGGGCGTCATTGGGCACCAGGTGGGCGAGCTGCTGGTGGGTGGACAGGTCCTGGATGATCACGCCGCCCTGATGGTAAATTCCAATGGCGAGCAAGCGGTCGTCTGGTGAAACCGCCAACGAGTTGATTTCGCCGTTGCCGTTCCGAAAAACGGTGGCGAGGGCGTCGCTCCGGGTCTGTTGCCAGAGGTAGCGCCATTCCCAGCCGCGCAGATCCGTCTGGCCCGGCTGCGGGCGCTGAAGGTTCAACAGGTCGACGGCCCGACCAAGATTGCTGTCGCGCAAGGCCTGCATCGCCACGTTCATTTCCGAGGCATAGGCCCGGCGCCGGGCGGCGAGTTCATCGGTTTGGGCCTGCTCGCGCAGTTTCGTCTCGCCCGCCCGGGCCTGCTGGGCCTGTGTCTCGGCGGCGCGGGCCCGGCGCAGATTGATCCAGCCAAAAAACGCGCTGCCGGCGGCAAGCAGCATCACCACGATCGCCACCGCCGCGATGAAACGCGCGCGGACAAGCGAGCGGCGCGTGGCGGCTTCGCGCTCCTTTTGGACGGTGAGCTGGCGCTTGGCTTCGTCGAGGGCCTCGCGTTCCCGGCGCGAATCGCGACTCGCACTGATGACATCGGCGAGGACGTCATGGGTCAATTCCACCCGCTGCACGCCGAGCCGGTCCTCGATTCGCAGCAATCGGCGCGAGACAAGGGTGTCCACCAGCGACCGGGTGACGCCGGGCGCTTCCAGCACCGTCTCGAGGGCGACGTTGTCGCGGAAGCCGGACTTGGTGAGCAGGTGGTCCTCGACATACTGGCGCATGGCGGGCGGCAGATCGGACACGCTCCGTTCGTAGAAGTCGTTCAGGATTTCCCGGCGGTTGCCTGAGACGAGATCGGCGGTGATCTGCGCCTGGCCCAGCGTGCGTCGGCGCTGGTTGAGCTCGCGGCAGATGACGCTCAGCAACGATGGCTCGACCTCCATTTCCTCCAGCCGCTCGGCCGAACCGCCGCGGGCGCCGGCGACAAATTCGACGACGCGCTCGGCGACGCCTTCTGCCAGCAGGTGCGGGGCCGGCCGGGTGACGATCTCCAGCGCCTGGGTGCCGGTGAGCCGGCGGATGCGCATGCGGTTGTGCATGAGCGAACGCATCTCGTTCTTCAGGCCCTCGAGATCGGGGAGAAAGTCCTCCCGCAGGCTCAGGATCACCTGGCAGGACGGCTTGTCGAAATTGTAGCGTGCCGTGTCGAGTTCGCCCGAGTCGAACTTCGCGCGGAGCGGCGCCGGCGGCCGGTTCTCCACCAGATCGGCCAGCTCGGTGAGGAACGCCCGGCCGCGTTCCCGGCGCGCCTCGTTGGCGCGGCCCAGCGTGAAAATTTCCTCGAACTGGTCGAAGGCGAGGACGGGCGTCAGCAGCCGGTTCTTGGCGCTCCAGATATCGACGTCCTTGCGATGGAAATATTCCCAGAGCGATTCATCGGCCCGGGGCGCCGGCGCCTCGGCCCCGGCCTGCTGGATGGCCGCGACGAGGGCGGCCTTGACCTGGTCGGCGAGCGGCGGAGTGGACGGATCGTGGTCGAGCCGGAGGTAGAGCGGAAGGAAATCGGCCTCGCGCAGGAGGGGAAAGACGCCGGCCTGGAGGAGCGAGCTCTTGCCCAGGCCCGACTGGCCGAAGAGCACGGTGAGAGTGTTGCGGCGAACGAGGCGGACCAGCTCCTCGGTCTCCTTTTCCCGGCCGAAGAAAAAGCCGCGCAGGTCCTCGGTGAACGACGACAATCCCGGCCACGGATTGTCACGGTCAATTTCAGGTGCGCTGGGCGCGGACCGATCGCCGCTCACAGCAGGCCCTTCTCGCGCTTGCGATAGTCCCGGATCAGGCGGACCATCCGTTCAACAAATCCGCCCGTGGTCTCGCCGCCGGGCAGGCGCGTCCATTGCACCTGCAGAAACCGCTCGGGCACGAGGGCGTCGTTTTCCGGAATCGGATCGATCGCGACAGGCAGGATGAAGGGAATCGTTTCGGCGATCAGCTTCGCGCGTTCCACGGCGAGATTCCACTCCAGTCGAAAATAGCCCTCGTGGCGCGCCTGGGTGCTGGCCGAGATGACGGGAAGAAAGAACGAGCAGCTCCGGATGTTGCGCTTGATCTGCTGGTCGAAGTCATCGCCGCCCTCGAGGTGGCGCTGGTCGAACCAGACGTCGATGCCGGCGGCGTCGAGCGCATCGCGCAACTTGCGGACGGCGGGCGCATCCTGGCTCGCGTAGCTGAGAAAGACCGCACCGGGCTTGATTTCGGGGACGGTTCCGACGCTGCCGGTTGCGGCCGGGGCCATCGCCAGGGGAGGAGTGGAACCGGTGGGATGTCGTTCCAGGTAGCGGGAGGCCAGTTCGCGGACAAAATCGGCGGCATTGCCCTGTTCGAAGACCTGGGTGCGATAGGAAAAGTTCTTCAGGAAAAGAATGAGATTCGGTTCGGTCCGCACGCGGCGGTCGGCGACGATTTCCAGTTCCTCGCGCTGGAGCGAGAGGCGCCCGCTCTTGGCGATGCGGATGAAGAAGCGCGTCAGCCAGTCGGGGAAGGTGTTGCCGATGAGCAGGAGGTGGCTCGATTTCAACTCGTCGAACAGCACATTCGGCCGCTTCGACTCCGCCTGCATCGAGGTGAAGAATTCGAGGGTGTCCTCCTCGGTGATGACAAAATCGGGCGACGCCGAGCTGCGACCCAGCAGGTGAAATACAGTGGGCGCGGCGGCGCTCCGCACCTCGGGCGGCAGGTCCTGCACGTGGTTCGGAGCGTAGGCGATGGAGAGCGTCTTCGCGGCGCCGCCGTGGCGGTATTCGTCCAGGGCCTGCTCGAGCAGGGTGTCGAAGGTCGTGGTGACAAAGAGATTGAAATGCCGGATGCGGGCCAGTTGGCGGAGCGGTTCGGGCACCGGTGGGGCGAGGTCGCGCAGCAGATTCCGGATGCGCGGGTAGACTTCCTCGCGGCGGCCGCCGCGTTCGAGGAAGCGGCAGACCACCTGATGCAGTGCGTCGTCACCCGGGCGGTCCTCCGCCGGAAGGTGCAGGCGTTCCGCCAGCTTCTCCGCCAGCAGGCGCTGGAGCGGAATCTCTCCGCCTCTCCCGTCGGGCACGCTGAGCAGTTCGGCGCCGACGATCGGAATGACCTTTCGCTCCTCGATGAACTCCAGAAGGTCGTCCCAGAAGAATTCCTGCAGCGGTGGGGCGGAAGTAAGCACTCGATGGACAATTACTTGGGCCGCCGCGGGCAGTCCAGCCGACATTGTGGAATACGGTGGGCGATTCTCCCGGCTATTGCCCCCCTTGGGGCGATTCGGCGGGCGCAAGGGCCATTGATGTGCCTGCGCTCCGGTCCCGCTAGACTTTCGGCCGAATCGGGTTCCCTTCGCTGCGGGCCGCCGGCCTGCGACCCTGCCATTCATGCCTCGACTGAAATTTATCCGGCAGATGATTTTCGACGGCCGGGGAAAGCCGCCGCCTCCATCCGCCCGACCGGATCCGTCCGCGTGGAGCGACCGCGAGATCACCGGCAGTTGCCTCGGGCACTCGACGGTCTTCCTGAATTTCTTCGGCGTGCGGGTCCTCACCGACCCCGTCTTCTCCCTTCGCGCCGGTCCCGGCATACCGCCATTCATCCTCGGGCCGAAGCGCTACCTGCAGCCTGCGCTTCGGGCGTCCGAGTTGCCGGCGCCGGATGTGATCGTCCTCAGTCACGCGCATTTCGACCACCTCGATGTCTGGAGCCTGCGGAAGTTTTCGCGGCACACGCCGGTCGTGACGGCGCGCGCGACGGCCGACATCCTGCACTGCCATGGCTTCCGCCGCGTGCACGAACTCGACTGGGGTCAGTCGGTCGATCTCGAAACCGCGCACGGCGTGATTCGCTTCACGGCGATCGAGGTGAACCACTGGGGCGCGCGGATGATGCGCGATGATTTTCGCGGCTACAACGGCTACCTGATCGAGCGCGGCGGGCACACCGTGTGTTTCGCGGGCGACACGGCCTTCACGCCCGCGTTCACGCGCCTGCGCGACCCACGACGCCCGATCGACCTGATCCTGATGCCGATCGGCGCCTACGATCCGTGGATCCGGGCCCATTGCAGTCCCGAGCAGGCGGCGGAGATGGCGCGCGCGGCGGGGGCGCGGACCTTCGTGCCGATCCACCACGAGACCTTCAAACTCAGCTCCGAGGCGATGGACGAGCCGGCCGCGCGTTTGCGGGCGGCATTCCGCGACGAACCCGGGCGCGTGCTCGCGATGAACGTCGGAGAGACCTTTCGCGTGCCGCTTCGGAGCGACGCAGCGGCGGCGTAGGCGGATCGATGACGTTCAACCACGGATTTCACGGAAAAACACGGATGTTCCGGAGTAGCTGAATGGGTTCGGTGCATTTTCGGGGGAAATCCCATCCACTTCTCGATCCCGCTCAGTGGCCGAAGCCCCGGTGAACGGGAAGGTCCGGTTCCACTGAATACTGAAACATTCTCCGCAGCCTGCGGCGGGGGTTTCCATGCGAGTTGGGACGCTGCCCGGCGGCGCCCTGCTTGGTGGACACGGCAATCCGCGCGTGGAATTCCCGGAGCTTCCTCCGGGGAGTGTGCTGGCGAAAGGACGGCATTCAATGATCCCGGCCGGAGCCGGGCTGCCATGGTGGACACCGGTTTCCATACGGGCGCCATGGGGATCGCCGATGCGGACATCGGCGCTCCACCGGAGCGGAACGCGGGAGGACGGCGGGGCGTCGGACTTTGGTTCAGTAGGTCGCGAGCTGCACCTTCAAGATCTGCGGAACGGAGCTGAGGTTGAGGCCCCAGTCGGTTTGGTCCCCATTCCAGATCCGAAGCAGATGGAATCCGTCGTCGCCAAATTCGCCTTCGACGACGTGGCGGTATTCGCGCCGGGCGGGCGTGTCCGGGTCGGCGAGCTGGAAATCGACGCGGCAGAAATATCCGGCCACAAGGAATTCGTCGTCGCCCGTCTGCGCAATCAGCACGCGGCCGACCGGTTCCGGGTTGCCCGCGGGATCCTTGCCCGCGCCAAACGCCGGAACGCCGTAGGAGAGATTGGCCTTCCACTTCCCGAACCGGAGCGAACCGGTGGGAGCGCCCTTTTCCTCGACCGCGGCCTGAACACGGCCCTCGTAATTGAGGCGCGCCACTTCCCGCCCCATGGGCGCCAGCAGGCGGAAGTTCAACGCGAGCGGGGTGAGATTTTCCTCGTTCAGGCGCGTCTGGCCCGCGGGATGATTGACGTATGTGGTGTAGTCGACGCCAAACGGCGACCAGCCGATCGCGCCGTGTCCGATCGCCGCAAAGCAGTAGCGGGTGAGTGGTCCCATCCCGATGGTTTCCGGGACAAAGAGCGGATTGTCCGTGCGGGCATAGAGCTCGAGGACCTTCTGGTAGCGCGGCCCGTCGTTCAGGTAGATGTCAGGTGACAGGATGTCGATGGCGGACGCCGCGGCCTTCCAGATCGACAGCACATTGTCGGTCGGGCCGCCGGCTTCGTAGCTGGTGGCGGGAGGAGGAGTGAGCGGATCGCGAAGCGCCGCGTTCACATAAAGTGGCAGCGGGTATTCGGCTTTGCCCGCCGCCGCAACCTGGCCGATGTAGCGGGCCACGGACCAGGCGCCGAAGAACTCGTCGGCGTCAGGTCCGAAGACCGCCGGCCAGTTGGCGCCCGCGGCGGAGGAATGGCCCAGGGCTGTCAGAAAGTCGGCCGGCACAGGGGACTGGAAGACATGCTCGGCCCCGGGGGAGTGATCACGGACGCTGTTCCATACGCCCGGCTCATTTTCCACCTGCACCATCAGCACCGTGCGTTGCGGGTCATTCTCCCGGAGGTGATGCATGAGGGTGCGAAACGCGCGGGTGTCGGCCTCGAGCAGCGCCGGCGCGAACGGGCTGGGGGAATCGGCCCTGGTCCCGTCGCGGTTGACGAGGTGCGGGCATTTGTCCGGCTGGGCCTTCATCCACAGCGGCAGGTAGTGCGAGCTTCCGTTTTTCCAGGTGCCGAACCAGAGCAGGACAAGATGGACGTGATGCTCGCGGGCCTCGCGCAGAAGCTGGTCGACGATCGAAAAGTCGAACCGCCCCGCCTCGGGCTCGAATTGTTCCCAGTACACCGGGATCTCGAGCGTGTTGGCGTGAACGAATTCCACCGCGGGCCACACCTTGGGCAGCATCGCAGGCCAGGCGCTGGAGTTGCCGGCCTGCACGCCGAGAATCAGGTAGGGCTTGCCGTCGACCAGCAACGCGTGGCGTCCATCGTGTTGCACGAGCTGCGGCAGGGGATCAACCCCGGCGGCGGCGATCGGCGGAACAAGGGCGGCGAGGGCGACAAGGAGTGCGGTGCAATACTTCATGGGGAGAGTCGGACCGAATCGGCGCCGGAACGGCCGAAGCCGGGAATCGCATAAACACTGGGCGGCGGGCGGGCGGGCGTCGAGTCATCGCCACGTCACGGGAATTCCGTGCTTTCATCGATACCGGTTGGTCGGTAGCATCGTCTTTTTATCCATGAATTCGCGCCCCACTGTCCTTTCCGCCGCCCTCTTTTCCGCCGCTCTTCTTGGCCTCGTGGCCGGCTGCGACAAGACTCCGGAAAAAGCCGCCGCCAAGACGGCTTCCGTTCCGGCCGCCACACCGCCTGCTCCCGTGAGCGCGCCGGCGGCTCCGGTTGCGCCTGCTCCCGCGGTGGCGACGACCATTGACCAGAAGATCAGTTACGGCATCGGCTACAACATCGGGCGCTCCGTGGCGCGCGACCAGGCCGAGGTGACCATCGATGCGGAGCTCCTGCGGCAGGGAATTCTGGACGGCACCGCGGGCACGACCCCCAAGGTGGCGGCGGCCGAAGTGCAGGCGGCCTTCGGCACCCTGCAGCAGCAGGCCACCCTGAAACAGGCGGCGGTCGCCAAGAAGTTTTTCGATCAGAATCGCACCCGTCCGGGCGTGATGGTCACGTCATCGGGATTGCAATATGAATACCTGAAGCACGGCACCGGCCTCGTGAAACCGAAGCCGACGGACACCGTGTCAGTGCATTATCACGGCACGTTGCTCGACGGTACGGTGTTCGACAGCTCGGTGCAGCGCGGAACGCCGGCGCAGTTTGGGGTCAGCCAGGTGATCAAGGGCTGGACCGAGGCGCTGATGATGATGGTGGTCGGCGACAAGCTGAAGCTCTACGTGCCCTCGGAGCTCGCCTACGGAACCCATGGCAACGGCCGCATTCCGCCGAACGCTCCCCTCATTTTCGAGGTCGAGCTCCTCGGCATCAAGTAATCCCCGAGGCGCCGCGATCAACGCCGGGGAAAAGTGCATTGAACGCTGCCCTTTCGCCAGCGCTACTCCCCGGAGCAAGCTCCGGGGATTCTACGCGCGGCTTGCATTGCCCTCCAAGCAGGGCAACGCCGGGCCGCGTCCTAACTCGCATGGAAACCCCGCAGCAAGCTGCGGGG